>NZ_BAAGYZ010000159.1:0-1229 GCF_054778995.1 Streptomonospora sediminis | reverse complement strand
CCGTGGTTAAGGAACTCGGCAAATTGTCCCCGTAACTTTGGGAGAAGGGGAGCCCTGTCCGGTGATCGACCGTTGCGTTGTGAGCTGGGTGGGGTCGCAGATAGCAGGGGGAAGCGACTGTTTATTAAAAACACAGGTCCGTGCGAAGTTGTAAGACGCTGTATACGGACTGACGCCTGCCCGGTGCTGGAACGTTAAGAGGACTGGTTAGCGCCTTTTGGGGTGTGAAGCTGGGAATCTAAGCGCCAGTAAACGGCGGTGGTAACTATAACCATCCTAAGGTAGCGAAATTCCTTGTCGGGTAAGTTCCGACCTGCACGAATGGCGTAACGACTTCCCCGCTGTCTCAACCGCGGGCCCGGTGAAATTGCACTACGAGTAAAGATGCTCGTTTCGCGCAGCAGGACGGAAAGACCCCGGGACCTTCACTATAGCTTGACATTGGTGTTTGGGATGGTTTGTGTAGGATAGGTGGGAGCCGGTGAAGCGGTCACGCTAGTGGCGGTGGAGGCGTTGGTGAAATACCACTCTGGCTGTTTCGGGCATCTAACCTTGGGCCGTGATCCGGTTCGGGGACAGTGTCTGGTGGGTAGTTTAACTGGGGCGGTTGCCTCCTAAAGTGTAACGGAGGCGCCCAAAGGTTCCCTCGGCCTGGTTGGCAATCAGGTGGTGAGTGTAAGTGCACAAGGGAGCTTGACTGTGAGACGGACGTGTCGAGCAGGTGCGAAAGCAGGGACTAGTGATCCGGCGCCGGCGTGTGGAAGCGGCGTCGCTCAACGGCTAAAAGGTACCCCGGGGATAACAGGCTGATCTTCCCCAAGAGTCCGTATCGACGGGATGGTTTGGCACCTCGATGTCGGCTCGTCGCATCCTGGGGCTGGAGTTGGTCCCAAGGGTTGGGCTGTTCGCCCATTAAAGCGGCACGCGAGCTGGGTTTAGAACGTCGTGAGACAGTTCGGTCCCTATCCGCTGCGCGCGTTGGAGACTTGTGGAGGGCTGTCCCTAGTACGAGAGGACCGGGACGGACGGACCGCTGGTGTGCCAGTTGTTCCGCCAGGGGCATGGCTGGTTGGCTACGTTCGGGAGAGATAACCGCTGAAAGCATCTAAGTGGGAAGCTTGCTTCGAGATGAGGTCTCCTGCCCTGTGGTGGGGGTAAGGCCGCCAGGTGATGACTGGGTTGATAGGCCGGGTGTGGAAGCGTTGTGAGGCGTGGAGCTGACCGGTACT
>NZ_BAAGYZ010000158.1:0-671 GCF_054778995.1 Streptomonospora sediminis | reverse complement strand
TTTTGGCCGAGGGATCCGTCGCCTTGGCCGGCGGGGACGATGGTGATTTTGCCGGTTTCGGGGTCGGTGACGAATTCGCCGTCGCCGGGGTCGATGGTGATGGTGTCGGCTTCGGGGTTGACGGTGACGCCGAGG
Source organism: Streptomonospora sediminis (assembly GCF_054778995.1). Lineage (NCBI taxonomy): Bacteria > Bacillati > Actinomycetota > Actinomycetes > Streptosporangiales > Nocardiopsidaceae > Streptomonospora > Streptomonospora sediminis. The sequence goes on along the minus strand of NZ_BAAGYZ010000158.1, from coordinate 536 downwards.
TCGCCGGCGTCGATGGTGGTGGTTCCGGTTTCGGTGTCCAGGGTGATGTTGGGGTCGTCGACGGTTCCGCCGTCGTCGTCCTCACCGTTGCCGTCGCTTTGACCGCCGCCGTCGTCTTGGTGGTCGCCGTCGCCGTTTTCGGTGTTGTCGGGGGGCGGGGTGCCGATGGTCAGGAGGCCTGTTTCGGGGTCGACGGAGGTTTCGGCGTTGCCGGGGTCGATGACGGTGCCTTGGGCGCCGTTGTCGCCGGGGTCGATGGTGACGGGGTCGTTTTCGGCGCCGTGTCCGATGCTGATTTCGCCGGTTTCGGAGTCGCGGGTGATTTCCCCGATCTCGGGGCCGTCGCCTCCGTCGCCTTGGCCGTCCTCCTGGCCGTTGCCTTGGCTGTCGTCGCCTTGGCCGTCGTTTTCCTGTTCCTGGTCGTCTTCGTCTTCTTCGTTGCGGAGGTCGATCTCGGTGACCTCGCCACGGTCGCCGCCGCCATCATCACCGCCACCGCCGTCCTCGCCGCCGTCGTCGCCCTTGTCGTCGATCTC
>NZ_BAAGYZ010000157.1:0-1259 GCF_054778995.1 Streptomonospora sediminis | reverse complement strand
CGGGGTGCGGGGTGCGGGTGTGGAGGGGGTCTCGGCGGTGGGTGTGGGCCGGGATCTGGTGGGGTCGCGGTCGGTGTGGGAGGACCGTGCGGTGGTGGTGGGCTCGGATACGGCGGGGTTGGTGGCGGGGTTGGATGCGGTGGCGGCGGGTGAGCCGGGTGCGGGGGTGGTGTGCGGGCACGCTGCGGCGGGGCGGCGGGGTGGTGTGGTGTTCGTGTTTCCGGGTCAGGGGTCGCAGTGGGTGGGGATGGGGGTGGAGTTGGCGGCGGAGTCGCCGGTGTTTCGGGGGGTGTTGGCGGAGTGTTTCGCGGAGATCGCGGGGCGGGTGGAGTGGGATCCGTGGGCGGTGTTTCGGGGTGAGGAGGGTGCGCCGGGGTTGGATCGGATCGAGGTGCTGCAGCCGGTGGTGTTTGCGGTGATGGTGGGGTTGGCGGCGGTGTGGGAGGCGGCGGGTGTGGTGCCGTCGGCGGTGGTGGGGCATTCGCAGGGGGAGATCGCGGCGGCGTATGTGGCGGGGGTGTTGTCGTTGTCGGATGCGGTGGTGGCGGTGGTGGAGCGGTCGCGGGTGTTCGGTGAGGAGTTGGTGGGGCGGGGTGCGATTGCGGCGGTGGGGTTGGGTGCGGGTGAGGTGGAAGAGCGGATCGTGCGGTGGGGGTTGGGTGGGGAGTTGGTGGTGGCGGCGGTGAATGGTCCGTCGTCGTGTGCGGTGTCGGGTGGGGTGGGGGCGTTGGAGGGGTTGGTGTCGCGGTTGGTGGGTGAGGGTGTGCGGGCGCGGGTGGTGGATACGACGGTGGCGTCGCATAGTGGGCAGGTGGAGGGGTTGCGGGGGCGGTTGGTGGGGGCGTTGTCGGGGGTGTGTCCGCGGGAGGGGCGGGTGCCGTTTTATTCGTCGGTGACGGGGGGTGTGGTGGCGGGGTCGGAGTTGGGTGCGGGGTATTGGTTTTCGAATGTGCGGGAGCGGGTGGAGTTCGCGGGTGTGGTGGAGGGGTTGGTGGGTGATGGTTTTGGGGTGTTTGTGGAGGTGAGTCCGCATCCGGTGTTGGGTGCGGGTGTGGTGGAGGTGGTGGAGGGTGTGGGTGTTGAGGGTGTGGTGGTGGGGTCGTTGCGGCGGGGTGAGGGTGGTGCGGGGCGGTTGTTGGTGTCGTTGGGTGAGGTGTTTGTGCGGGGTGTGGGGGTGGATTGGGGTCGGGTGCTGCCTCCTGGGTCCGCGGGTGGTGGGGGTGGTGCCGTGGCGGGTGGTGCCGTGGATACCGCTGCGG
>NZ_BAAGYZ010000156.1:0-1345 GCF_054778995.1 Streptomonospora sediminis | reverse complement strand
ACGGGCACCTCAACCGCGACCGTGGGATGGTCCACGCCGGGATCACATCCGCGCTTTTTGCGGGGAAACCGCGTGGCGTGGTTCAGGCGGGTGCGCGGGTAGCTGCGGGCGCGGCGCCGCGGCAGCAGATCGCTGAGCAGGCCCTCAAACAGCCCCTCACCGACGCGGACCGGATGCAGCACGGTGGCCTCGACCGCGTCCAGCACCGCGGTGAAGGAGACGCGCCGGGCCGGGGCGCCGAGGCGGTCGGCGGCCTCGCAGGCAGCCGAGCGCAAGGCTTGATACAGCACCAACTGGGCGGCGACCTCCTGGTCGCAGCCGACGGGGGTGCGCGAACGCAGCGGGCGCCGACCACCGGGCAGCAGCACTTTGAGGGTGTAGTAGGCCGTCTCGATCTCCCAGCGGCGGGCGTAGAGGGCGACCAGTTCGCCGGCCGGAGCCCGGTCGGGATCGAGCAGGCTGGTCACCAGCCGGTAGCGCTCGGTGCGGCGGGTTCCGTCCTCGGCGGTGACGACCACGCGGGCCTCGATCACCCGCACCGTGCGGGTGGGGCGGCCGGCGGGGGCGACGGTGGAGAGGTAGGAACGGTCGTCCAGCAGCCGGTGGACCGGCAAGGCGAGGGTGGCGTTGACGCGCCACAGGGTCTGGGCGCCGGTGGCGGCCACGGCCTGCCACATGTCGGCGGAGTAGTAGCCGCGGTCGGCCAGCAGCAGCATGTCCGGGCGCAGGTGGCCGAGCAGGTCGGCGGCCAGGCGCCGTTCGCCCGCGTGGCCCGGGGCCCAGGTGGCGCCGATCAGGGCGCGGGTTCCGCATTCGATCAGGGCCAGCAGGGTGATCTTGGCGTAGGCGCGGTCGGGGCGCCGGTCGGGTTGGGCGCAGGCGGCAGTGTCCAGGTCGGTGCCGTCCCAGGCGACCAGCCGCAGGCGGTGGAACCAGGCCTCGTGGGTGCGGGGGGCGGCCAGGGGGCGGCAGATCCATTCCAGCAGGGCGCGCAGCGGGGCGGGGCCCAGACGTGTGCGCGCCTGGCGCAGGGCGGCCGCCGAGGGCAGTGCCCCGGATCGGCCCGGGCCTTGGGCCAGGGCGGAGAAGACCCGCCGGTAGCCGCGGTGGGGCCACAGGGCGCAGGCCAGCACGAAGTAGACCACGGTGCGGGCCGGGAGCAGGCGTATGCGTTTCTGGGTGCGGTTGGTGGCGGTGAGGATCTCGTCGACGGCTTCGGTGGGGATGTGGTCGTCGAGCAGGCCAAGGTGGGCGGGGAGGAACGCCTCATCGTGGGTGGCAGAATCGGGCACAGGCACGGCCCCTCGGTTCGCGGTTGATCTTGGTCGACACCTCGATACCAGGG
>NZ_BAAGYZ010000155.1:0-510 GCF_054778995.1 Streptomonospora sediminis | reverse complement strand
CGGGTGGGGTAGCCGTAGCGAAAGCGAGTCTGAATAGGGCGGTTGAGTCGCATGCTGTGGACCCGAAGCGGAGTGATCTACCCATGGCCAGGGTGAAGCGGAGGTAAGACTTCGTGGAGGCCCGAACCCACCAGGGTTGAAAACCTGGGGGATGAGCTGTGGGTAGGGGTGAAAGGCCAATCAAACTCCGTGATAGCTGGTTCTCCCCGAAATGCATTTAGGTGCAGCGTTGTGTGGTGCTCCCTGGAGGTAGAGCTACTGTTTGGCTGATGGGCCTTTCCGGGTTACTGACGTCAGATAAACTCCGAATGCCGGTGGAGTGGAGCGCAGCAGTGAGACTGCGGGGGATAAGCTCCGTGGTCGAGAGGGAAACAGCCCAGATCATCAGCTAAGGCCCCTAAGGGTGTGCTAAGTGGGTAAGGTTGTGGAGTTGCTGAGACAACCAGGAGGTTGGCTTAGAAGCAGCCATCCTTGAAAGAGTGCGTAATAGCTCACTGGTCAAGTGATTCT
>NZ_BAAGYZ010000153.1:0-1201 GCF_054778995.1 Streptomonospora sediminis | reverse complement strand
TGCCGGGCTGGTCATGTCCACGCTGGACGTGGTCTCCTACGCCGGTGAGGCCCATGGCGGGGTGCAGCCGGCCAACTTCCTCGACATCGGCGGCGGCGCTTCGGCCGAGGTCATGGCCAACGGGTTGGAGATCATCCTGGGCGATGCCGATGTCAAGAGCGTGTTCGTGAACGTGTTCGGCGGGATCACCGCCTGCGACGCGGTGGCCAACGGGATCGTGCAGGCCCTGGAGATGCTGGCGGGGCGCGGCGATGACGTGACCAAGCCGCTGGTGGTCCGGTTGGACGGCAACAATGCCGAGCTGGGCCGCGAGATCCTGACCCGGGCCGGCCACCCCGCGGTGCGCCAGGCTCCCACCATGGACGGCGCCGCGGCCCAGGCCGCGGAGCTGGCCGCGAAGTAGAGGCGGGGGAGACGACGATGGCTGTTTTCCTGACCAAGGACAGCAAGGTGCTCGTGCAGGGCATGACGGGCTCGGAGGGCACCAAGCACACGCGGCGGATGCTGGCGTCGGGTACGCGTGTTGTGGGCGGGGTCAACCCGCGCAAGGCGGGCCAGGCGGTGGACATCGACGGTGTGCAGGTGCCGGTGTTCGCGTCGGTGGCCGAGGGTATGGCGGCCACGGGCGCGGATGTGTCGGTGGTGTTCGTGCCGCCGAAGTTCGCCAAGGCGGCGGTGGTCGAGGCCGTTGATGCGGGGATCGGGTTGGCGGTGGTGATCACCGAGGGGATCCCGGTGCACGACACGGCGGCGTTTTGGGCGTATGCGTGCGAGAAGGGCAATGCGACGCGGATCGTGGGGCCCAACTGCCCGGGGTTGATTTCGCCGGGGGCGTCGAATGCGGGGATCATTCCGGCTGATATCACGCGGCCGGGGCGGATCGGGTTGGTGTCGAAGTCGGGCACGTTGACGTATCAGATGATGTATGAGCTGCGGGATATCGGGTTTTCCACGGCGGTGGGTATCGGTGGGGACCCGGTGGTGGGTACGACTCATATCGATGCGCTGGCGGCGTTCGAGGCCGATCCGGATACCGATGCGGTTGTGATGATCGGTGAGATCGGCGGGGATGCCGAGGAGCGGGCGGCGGAGTACGTGCGGGCGCATGTGTCCAAGCCGGTCGTGGGGTATGTTGCCGGGTTCACTGCTCCGGAGGGCAAGACGATGGGGCATGCGGGCGCGATCGTGTCGGGGTCGGCGG
>NZ_BAAGYZ010000152.1:0-871 GCF_054778995.1 Streptomonospora sediminis | reverse complement strand
CTTGACCGGGGCATCGATCAACCAGTTGTGCCAGATCGCGGCGTTGAGGGCGCAGATGCGCTGGCAGGTGCGCGCCCACAGCCCTTCGGTGGTGCGCGCGGCGTGGCGCTCCAGCCCGAGCTGGTTCTTCAACGTCCAGATGACCGCCTCGATGCGTTGGCGCAGCCACCCGGGAAACGACGGGTCCTCGGGCTCGTCCTCGCGGGCCGGGCGGACCAGCACGTGGCCCAGCCCGGCCGCGGCGCTCTCGATCCCGGCCCCGGCGAAGCCCTTGTCGCACACGATCGGGCACGGCCCCGGTGCGGCCTGCTGGACGTGCAGCAGGTGCAGGGCCTGCTTGCGCTCGTCCAACTCCTTGGGGTGGGCCAGGCTGAACGCGCACACCGCCCCCTCGGCGGTGGTGACCAGCATGAGCTTGGCGCCCCAGTAGAAGGCGTGGTGGGACTTGTCCATCCCGTAGCCGGCGATCCCGCCCAGGCCGGAGCGGTTGACCGTGACCCGGGAGGCGCCGCAGCGCACCGGGGTGCCGTCCATCAGCCGCAGCGGCTCCTGCCAGGTCGGGATCTGCCGGGCCAGCCACAGCGCCGCGGCGAGCAGGGCAGGGGCCAGATCGCGCACATGGCGGTTGTACTCGGACTGGCCCGGCAGGCGCGGGAAGAGGTGGCCGATCCGGTGCGGGGCCGATCGCAGCCATCGGCGCTCGTCGTCGCAGCGCAGGAGTACTTGGGCTGTGGCCACGCAGACGAGTTCGGCGTCGGTGAGCCGCCGTTTCGGGCCGCGTTTGCGGGGTTGTCGGGCCGAAGGCAGGACGTGGTCGTCCAGGTGGACATAGAGTGCGGTGAGAAGGGCGTCGAGGTTTGTCTTCACACAC
>NZ_BAAGYZ010000151.1:0-615 GCF_054778995.1 Streptomonospora sediminis | reverse complement strand
ACTCCTGCAGCACCATCCGACCCCCGACCGGATCCGCCAGGCGGGGCGGGACCGGCTGGCCGAGCTCCTGCGCCCCCACGCGCCGCGCATGGCCCGCCGCCTGGCCGCGGACATCGTCGCCGCGCTGGAGGAGCAGACGGTGACCGTGGCCGGAACCGAGGCCGCCGCCGTCGTCATCGCCAACCTCGCCCAGAGCCTGCGCACCACGATGGAGCAGCGCACCCGCATCGCCGCCGAGATCGAGGCCCTGCTGGAGGCCCACCCTCTTTCGGAAGTCCTGACCTCGATGCCGGGCATCGGGGCCAGGACCGGCGCGCGCGTGCTGATCGAGGTGGGTGACGGGTCCGCCTTCGCCTCCGCCGCCCATCTGGCCTCGTATGCGGGCCTGGCGCCGGCTACGCGGGCCTCGGGCAGCTCCATTAAGGGCGAGAACCCGGCCCGCAGGGGCAACAAGCAGCTCAAACGCGCCCTGTTCCTGGCGGCGTTCGCCTCGCTGTCCCATCCGCCCTCGCGGGCCTACTACGACCGCAAGACCGCCCACGGCAAGCACCACAACCAGGCCCTGCTCTGCCTGGCCCGCAGGCGCTGCGACGTGCTGTTCGCCATGCTGCGCGA
>NZ_BAAGYZ010000150.1:0-840 GCF_054778995.1 Streptomonospora sediminis | reverse complement strand
CAGCGTGTCGGAGAAGACGAGGGTCCCGGCGACGAACATGACGCCCAGGGCGATGGCGAGTGCGGTGGTGACGAGCCGGCCTTTGTGCAGGCGCAGGCCGGCCAGTGTGGTGCGCAGCATGGCGGCTCAGGACTCCAGTTTCACCAGGCGGTCGAGGACGGTCTCGGCGGTGGGCTCGGTTACCTCGTCCACCAGCAGCCCGTCGCGCAGGAACACGACCCGGTCGGCGTAGGAGGCGGCGACGGGGTCGTGGGTGACCATGATGATCGTCTGGTTCAGGTCGCGGGCGGAGTCGCGCAGGAACCCCAGGACCTCCGAGCCCGAGCGGGAGTCGAGGTTGCCGGTGGGTTCGTCGGCGTAGACGACCTCGGGTTCGCCGAGCAGGGCGCGGGCCACGGCTACGCGCTGCTGTTGGCCGCCGGACAGGGCCGAGGGCAGGTGGCCGAGCCGGTCGCCGAGCCCGACGACGTCCACGATGCGTTTGAGGCGTTCGGGGTCGTGCTTGCGCTTGGCGATGCGGGCCGGCAGCAGGATGTTCTGTTCGGCGGTGAGCATCGGCAGCAGGTTGAACGACTGGAAGATGAATCCGATGCGGTCGCGGCGCAGCAGGGTGAGTTGCTTGTCGCGCAACCGTGTCATGTCGGTCCGGCCCAGGTGGACCGATCCCGAGGTGACGGTGTCCAGGCCCGCCAGGCAGTGCATCAGGGTGGACTTGCCCGACCCTGAGGGACCCATGATCGCGGTGAAGTGGCCGCGGGCGAATTCGAGGCTGACGCCGTCCAAGGCGCGCACGGCCGAATCGGTGTCGCCGTAGACCTTGGTTACGTCGCGGGCGGCGAC
>NZ_BAAGYZ010000149.1:0-933 GCF_054778995.1 Streptomonospora sediminis | reverse complement strand
GAGTCCGGTTTTTGCGGCGCGGATGGCCGAGTGCGATGCGGCGCTGGGGGTTTTCGCGGAGTTTTCGGTTGTGGAGTTGCTGCGCGGGGGTGCCGCGTTGGAGCGGGTGGAGGTGGTGCAGGCGGCGTTGTGGGCGGTGCTGGTGTCGTTGGCCGCGGTGTGGCGGTCCCACGGGGTGGAGCCTGCGGCGGTGGTGGGCCATTCCCAGGGTGAGATCGCGGCGGCGTGTGTGGCGGGGGGTTTGTCGCTGGCCGATGGTGCGCGTGTTGTGGTGGCGCGGGCGCGGGTGATCGCGGAGCGGTTGTCGGGGCGTGGCGGCATGGTTTCGGTCGCCGCGGGCGTGCAGCGGACGGCCGAACTGCTGGAACCGTGGGACGGGGTGCTGTCGGTCGCGGTGGTCAACGGTCCGGTCGCCACGGCAGTGTCGGGGGAGTCGGCGGCGCTTGCGGAGTTCGTGCAGGCGTGCGAGGCCGCTGATGTGCGGGTGCGGTGGATCGATGTGGATTACGGGTCGCATTCGCCGCAGGTGGAGGCGGTGGCGGATCGGGTTGCGGCCGATCTTGCCGGGATTGCGCCGGTGAGTGCGGGGGTTCCGTTCTTCTCAACAGTGCGCGGCGAGGTGGTGGATACCGCGGAGTTGGGTCCGGAGTACTGGGCGGCGAATCTGCGCCGGCCGGTGGGGTTTGATCCGGCGGTGCGGGAGTTGCTGGGTGCGGGGCACCGGTTTTTTGTGGAGGTGAGTCCGCATCCGGTGCTGGTTCCGGCGCTGGAGGACATCTTCGGTGACGTGTCCGGTACCGGTTCTGCGGCCGGTGCCGGTGCGGTGGCGTTGGGGAGTCTGCAGCGGGGCCAGGGCGGGTTGGAGCGGTTCGCGGTTTCGTTGGCCGAGGGGTATGTGCGGGGTTTGGGTGTGTCGTGGGGCCCGTTCGTGGC
>NZ_BAAGYZ010000148.1:0-506 GCF_054778995.1 Streptomonospora sediminis | reverse complement strand
GGCGCCGGCGGTGGCCGACCACCAGTTGGCGTCGAATCCTTTGTCGGTGAAGGCGAGGTTGGTGAGGCCTTCGCCGACGTAGCCTTCGATGGCGCCGGCGGCGGCGGAGAGGGCGAGGAATTCGGCGCGGGCGCCGGGTTTGGCGAGGAGTTCGGCGAGGTTTTTGTTGAGGGTGGTGGGGACGGTGTGGGCGAGGTGGTCGCGCAGGGTGGGGTTGATGTTGGGGCCCAGGGCGGCGGCGATGTCGTCGCCGAGGGTGGGTTTGCCCCAGTTTTTGGTGAGGGCGGTGGTGTAGGTGTCGGCGAGGTCGCGGCCGGTGTGGGGGCCGAGGTGTTTGGTGAAGACGTCGGTGAGGTCGTCGCGGAGTTGGTTGACGGTGGCGGGGTTGGTGAAGGCGTCGCGGGCGCTTTCGGGGGTGTAGGGGGCTTGGAAGTCGTCGCGGTATTTGCCGAAGGTGTCGGCGAGGTCTTTGTTGAGGCCGGATGCGGTGTCGGGTGTGGGTGTGG
>NZ_BAAGYZ010000147.1:0-573 GCF_054778995.1 Streptomonospora sediminis | reverse complement strand
TAGGCCGGACTCCACGCGGTGGCGGGGATGCGGGTGATGGCGGTGTGGATGTCGTCGGTGATGGTCATGCCCACCGAGTAGGACAGCCACCGTCCTCGCCGGGTGAGCCAGTCGAGGAAGGCGTGGGTGCCCCCGGCGGTGTCGGTGCGGATGAGGGTCTTCCTCCCGCGGCGGTGGGTCCGCGGCAGCTGCTTCAGGGCCCGGGCGGCCACCGCGATGTGGTCGGTGGCGGTGTTGGACCCGGCGTTTCCCGGGCGCAGCAGGGCGGTCAGCCCTTCGCCGGTGCCGGCGGGCCCGTGGTCGCAGAAGGCGGCCAGCGGGTGGAATCCGTATCCCTTTTTCCAGGTAGGGGCCGCGTTTTCCTTGTCGGAGTGGGCGGTGAGAAGGGTGGCATCGATGTCGATGATCAGGCGGCCGTCGGCATCGGGTGGTGCGTGGTGTGCGGCGCGTGTCCAGGCGGTCTCGCGGGCGTGGGCGCGGGCGGTGCGGATCGCGGCCAGGGCGGCCTCGGGTTCGGCGGCCAGCGTGGTGAGGGTGCGCGAGACGGTGGGATCGGAGGCCACGGGCCCGTAC
>NZ_BAAGYZ010000146.1:0-190145 GCF_054778995.1 Streptomonospora sediminis | reverse complement strand
AGCTTGAACGGTCACGGCGCCGGTGGGGAAGGGCCCGTGGTCGGGATCGCGGCGGTCAACTCCCCCGACACCACCGTGGTCTCGGGCACCACCACCGCCGTGGACGCCCTCATCGACCACTTCCACACCCGCGGCCGCCGCACCCGCCGCCTGCAGGTCTCCCACGCCTTCCACTCCCCCCTCATGGACCCCGCACTGGAGGGCATCCGCCAAGCCGCCGCCCCCATCACCGCCCACCCCGCCACCATCCCCGTCATCTCCAACCTCACCGCCACCCCCCTGACCCCCGACCAGGCCGGCGACGGCGACTACTGGGCCGCCCACGCCCGCAACACCGTCCGCTTCGCCGACACCCTCACCCGCCTGCACACCGCCGGCGCCGCCGTGTTTGTGGAACTGGGCCCCGGCGGGGCCCTGAGCACCCACGGGCCCGCCTGCGTGGGCGAGGACCCCGACACGGTGTTCCTCACCGCCCAGCGCCCCGACCGGCCCGAAACCCAAACCCTGGTCGAGGCCGTGGCCACCGCCCACACCCGCGGCATGCGCCTGGACTGGGACGCCGTGTTCGCCGGCACCGGCGCCCGCATCACCGACCTGCCGACCTACGCCTTCGACCACCACCACTACTGGCTCAAACCAACGAACGGCCGGGAGTCCGGCTCCGGCCCCTCCGCGGCTGCGGACGACGGTTTCTGGGCTGCGCTGGCCGCCGAGGAGCCCGAGGCGCTCGCGGCGAGGTTGAAGGTGGACGCCGATGCGCTGGGCAGCGTGCTGCCCGCCCTGTCGTCGCTGCGCGACCAGGAGCGGGAGCGGTCCGCGGCCGATGGGTGGCGGTACAGGCTGGTGTGGCGCGCAGCCGATATCGCGGTCCCCGACGAGGCCCCGGCCTCCGGCACGGCGGCCGGCTCCGTCTGGCTGGTGGCGGTGCCCGCACCTGCCGCTCCCGCTACCGTGCGCGGCGCCGAGCAGGTGCGCGCCATCGTCGACGGACTCGCCGATCGGGGCGTTGCGCTGCGCACCGTCGCGGTGGGTGGCGAGGACCGCGCGACCCTGGCGGCGGCCGTCGCCGCGGCGGCCCGCGGCGGCGCGGATGGGCCCGAGGTGGCCGGGGTCCTGTGCCTGCTGCCGCTCGATACCGAGCCGCACGCGGAGCACACCACACTGTCCCGCGGGATGGCGGCGACCGTCACTCTCGTGCAGGCGCTGGCCGATGCGCAGGTCACCGCTCCCCTGTGGGTGGCCACCTCGGGCGCGGTCACCCTCGGCGACGGCTCCGGGAACGGCAACAGCGCCGCGGCCGGCGCCGAGCACCCCGACCTCCCCGAGCACCCCGGGGACACCGCGGACACCGACCCGTTCCAGGCGGCCGTGTGGGGCCTCGGCGCCGTCCTGGCGCTGGACCAGCCCGACACCTGGGGCGGTCTGGTCGATGTGCCCGCCGAGCCGTCGGCGGCCGACGTCGCGCTGCTGCACGGTGCGATCGCGGCCGGCGGAGGCGAGGACCGGGTGGCGATCCGCTCGGGCACCGCACACGTGCGGCGCATGGTGCGCTCGCCCGCCTCCGCCGCGGGGGCCGCTGCGGCCGGCGGCGCTGCGACGGCGGCGCCGGTGTGGCGGCCGCACGGCACGGTGCTGGTCACCGGCGGTACGGGCGGCGTCGGTGCGAACGTGGCGCGCTGGCTCGCCGAGGAGGGAGCCGACCGGATCGTACTGGTCAGCCGCCGGGGCGCGGACGCGCCGGGTGCGGAACGGCTGCGCGAGGAGCTGCAAGAGGCCGGTGCGGCCGTCGAGATCGCCGCCTGCGACGTCACCGACACCGCCGAGGTGCGGCTGCTGCTGGCGTCGCTGTCCGACGGCCCGCCGCTGACCGCGGTGATGCACGCGGCCGGGACCGGGCACGAGGACGTGCTGGTCCCGCAGACCTCCCTGGACGACTTCGCCGGGTTCGGCAGGGCGAAGGTGGCGGGGGCGATCGCCCTGGACTCCGTGGTGGACTCGGCGGTCCGGCACGCGGGCGGCGGCCCGTTGGAGGCGTTCGTGCTGTTCTCGTCCGGAGCCGCCGTCTGGGGTTCGAGCGGGCAGGCGCCCTATGCGGCGGCCAACGCGTTCCTGGACGGTTTGGCCGCCCGCAGGCGGGCGCGCGGGCTCGCGGCCTCCTCGATCGCCTGGGGCGGTTGGGGCGGCGGCGGGATGATGGAGGGCACCGTCCAGGAGCGACTGGGCCGGATCGGGATGCGCCCGATGGCGCCGGAGGCCGCTGCCCGGTGCATCGGGCGGTCGCTGGGCATCGGGGAGTCCCATCTGGTGGTCACCGACGTCGACTGGCAGCGGTTCGCCCAGGCGTTCACGCTCGCCCGGCGGCGGCCGCTGCTGGAGGCGGTGCCGGAGTTCGCCCGGGCGCTGGAGGAGGCGGATACCGGTAGCGGCGGCGATGCCGCCGGGTCCGGGGGCGGCGGTGCCGCGTTCGCGCAGCGGCTGGCCGGGTTGCCGCCGGCCGAACGCGAGCGGGCGGCGGTGGCGCTGGTCCGGTCGGAGGCCGCGGCGGTGCTGGGCCACTCCGCCGCTGATGCGGTGGAGCCGGACCGGGCGTTCAACGAACTCGGTTTCGACTCGCTGACTGCGGTGGAGCTGCGCAACCGGCTGCGGGAGGCGACCGGGTTGAAGCTCCCGGCCACCCTGGTGTTCGACCATCCCACGTCGCTGGCGCTGGCACGGCTGCTGTTGGAGCGGTTGGCACCGGCGGACGACGGCTCGCCGGCCGGGATCCTGGACCGGCTGGATGAGCTGGAGCGGCTGCTGCGGGAGCAGGAGCTGTCGGCCGGGGAACGGGCGCGGATCGGCGACCGGTTCCGGGCCGTGCAACTGGCGGCCGAGGCGGGCACCGGAGAGGAGGACGACGGCGCGGACGTCGATGCGCTCTCCGACGAAGAGCTTTTCGCGACTCTGGACGACCAGCTCGGCTCGGCGTGAGGCCGGTGCCGGGCGCCCCGGAGCGGACGCCCGGCACCGCCGCCCCCGCCCCTGCTCCCGCCCGTCCCCGCTCCCCCCGGTGCAATCCGGCCGCGGGAAATTCCATTGCGCCCGGCGCTCGCGCGGACCCGTACCGAAAAACGCCCGCGGTTGAACGGAGGATAGGGGAACCGTAGGGGTTGGTGGCGGAAGGGCGAAAAAATATCGTTGCCCTGCATACGGGACGCCGGTGCCGACCGGTTAACCCACCCGGCTACCGAGCGCCCTGGCCCCGCCGGCGGCTTTCCGGCCCGTGCCCGCGCGTTTTCCAGGGGCCTGTGTACCCGCCCGCGCCTTGCCCCGGCGCTTGAGAGCGACCGCGCACCCGTCGGCGGAAAACGGACGGCGACCGACTTCCGTGCAGAACCGACCTTCCCGAGGAAACCGAATGCAGGAAATCGCAGACGCCCTTCTATCCGAGGAGTTCGATGCCGCGGCGGTCGCGGATCTGCCGGTCCCGGACAGTTACCGGGGCGCGGTCGTCCACGAGGGCGACACCGAAATGTTCGCCGGGGTGCCGGCCAAGCAGCGCGATCCCGCAAAGGCACTGACGCTGCGCGACGTGCCCACGCCCGAGCCGGGGCCCAACGAGGTACTGGTCGCGGTCATGGCCAGCAGCATCAACTACAACACCGTGTGGAGCTCGATCTTCGAGCCGGTGCCCACGTTCGGCTTTCTGAAGCGCTACGCGAAGGCGGTGCCCGAGGCCGCCCACCACGAGCAGCCGTTCCACGTGCTCGGGTCCGACCTGTCCGGGGTGGTGTTGCGGACCGGCCCGGGTGTGCAGCGGTGGAAACCCGGCCACAAGGTGGTGGCGCACTGCCTGTCGGCGGAGCTGTCGGCGGCCGACGGCCACGACGACAGCATGCTCGACCCCGACCAGCGCATCTGGGGCTACGAGACCAACTACGGCGGCCTGGCCCAGGTCAGCCTGGTCAAGGCGAACCAACTGATGCCCAAGCCGCGCCATCTGGCCTGGGAGGAGTCGGCGGCCTCGGGCCTGGTGAACTCCACCGCCTACCGGCAGCTGATCTCGCGCAACGGCGCCCGGATCAAACTCGGCGACGTGGTGCTGGTCTGGGGTGCCGCGGGCGGCTTGGGGTCCTATGCCACCCAGCTGGCGCTGCGCGCCGGTGCGACCCCGGTGTGCGTGGTCTCCAGCGAGCGCAAGGCCGACCTGGTCCGCGCGCAGGGCGCCGAGCTGGTCATCGACCGGGCGGCCGAGGGCTACCGGTTCTGGCAGGACCCGCAGACCCCCGACCCCAAGGAGTGGAAGCGGTTCGGGGCGCGGATCCGCGAACTGACCGGGGGCGACGATCCCGATGTGGTGTTCGAGCACCCGGGCCGGGAGACCATGGGCGCCAGCGTGTACGTGGCCCGCCGCGGCGGCACCATCGTCACCTGCGCGTCCACGTCCGGATACCAGCACCAGTACGACAACCGCTACCTGTGGATGGGGTTGAAGCGGATCGTCGGTACCCACTTCGCGAACTACCGCGAGGCGTGGGAGGCCAACCGCCTCATCGCCAAGGGCAAGGTGCACCCCACGCTGTCGGCCGTTTACGGCTTGGAGGACGTCGGCGTTGCCACCCGCCGCGTGCACGAGAACACGCACAGCGGCAAGGTCGGCGTGCTGGGGCTGGCACCGCGCCCCGGGCTGGGCGTCGACGACCCCGAGCTGCGCGCCCGCCACTCCGATGCGATCAACCTGTTCCGCGAGGACGGCGCGGACGGCACAGTGCCCGGGGAGGCACTGTAGCCCGCCGGCCCGTCCCGCGCCCCCACGAGCGCACCCGCCGCGAACCGACGATGAAAGGGGCCGAAGCGCGCAGATGGAGATCTCCGAGCTCGACCTGAAGGACAACCTGCTCATCACCCCGAAGATCTTCCCCGACGACCGCGGGCACTTCCTGGAGGCGTTCAACCAGGGTGCGTTCAAGGAGCACACCGGCCACGAGCTGGCCGTCGCCCAGGTGAACTGCTCGGCGTCGGAGTACGGCACCATCCGGGGCATGCACGCGGTGGCCCTGCCGGGGCAGGCGCGCTACGTCATGTGCATCGAGGGCGCGATCACCGACATCGCCTTCGACATCCGGGTGGGTTCGCCCACGTTCGGCCGGCACACGCCGGTGGAGCTGAGTGCCGCGAACCGGCGGGCGCTGTACCTGCCCGAGGGGATGGCGCACGGTTTCGCGCCGCTGACCGACCGGGCCACGGTCGTTTACCTGTGTTCGAGCCCGTGGCAGCCGGGCGCGGAGTACATCATCAACCCGCTCGATCCGGAGCTGGGCCTGCCGTGGCCGGAGGCGTCCGAACGGTTGCTGTCCGACAAGGACCGCACCGCCCCGTCCTTTGCGCAGGCCCGCGATCAGGGGCTGCTGCCGGACTACACCGACTGCCGGAAGCTCTACGACGCCAGAAGCGGGAAGGAAGCCCGATGATCCCGATGTTCCGGGTGGCCATGGCGCCCGAGGCGCCGGCCATGGCGGCCGAGGTGCTCTCCAGCGGCATGATCGGCCAGGGCGCCAAGGTCGAGGAGTTCGAGCGGGGTATCTCCGCGAAGATCGGCGGCGGCCGCGCCGTCACGGTCAACAGCGCCACCTCCGGGCTGCACTTGGCGCTGCACCTGCTGGCGGCCGCTCCGGGCGGTCCCGCAACGCTCGACCAGGGCGGCGGCGAGGTGTTGACCACGCCGCTGACCATGGAGGCGACCAACTGGACGATTCTGGCCAACCGGTTGCGCCCGAAGTGGGTCGACGTCGACCCGGCCACGCTCAACGTGGACCTGGACGACCTGGCCCGCAAGATCACGCCCAGCACGCGGGCGATCGTGGTCGTGCACTTCGCGGGGTACCCGGTGGATCTGGGCCGGCTCGCGGCGGTGCTGGACCGCGCCGAGCAGGAGTTCGGGTTCCGCCCGGCGGTGATCGAGGACTGCGCGCACGCCTGGGGCGCCCGGTACCGCGGGGCGCCGGTGGGCTCCCACGGCAACACGTGCGTGTTCAGTTTCCAGGCCGTCAAGCACCTGACCACGGGCGACGGCGGCGCGGTGGTGCTGCCCACCGAGGAGCTGGACGCCCGCGCGCGCCGCCTGCGCTGGTTCGGCATCGACCGCACGGCCGACCGGTTGCGCAACCCGCCCGATGTCGCCGAGTGGGGGTACAAGTTCCACATGACCGACCTCAACGCCGCGATCGGGTTGGGCAACCTGGAACCGGCGGAGGCGGTCGTGGCGCGGCACAAGGACAACGCCGCGTTCTTCGACCGGGAGCTGGCTGGTGTGCCCGGAGTGGAGCTGACCGAGCGTGCACCGGAGCACGAGTCGTCGTTCTGGGTGTACCCGATGAAGGTGGAGGACCGCAGCGGGTTCCTGAAACGCATGGACGAGGCCGGGATCATGGCGGGCAGTATCCACGAGCCCAACGACCGGCACGCGGCGGTGCGGGAGTTCCGCTCGCTGCTGCCCGGCCTGGAGCGGGTGGCGCCGCGCATCGTGGGCATCCCGGTGGGGTCGTGGGTCACCGACGAGCAGCGCGAGTACATCGCCCGGACCGTGCAGGCCGGCTGGTAGCGGCACGGCCCCCGGAACAGCCCGCCGGGCGCCCGCTCGCGTGAGCGGGCGCCCGGCCGTATGGGGGGCCGGGGCGTGCTCAGGCGGCCGGGGCGGTGTCCTGCCACCAGGCGCGGTTGTCGCGGTACCAGCGCACGGTGTCGGCCAGGCCCTGTTCCAGCGGGATCTCCGGGCTGTAGCCCAGCTCTCGCGCGATCTTGCCGTGGTCGACCGAGTAGCGCAGGTCGTGGCCGGGGCGGTCTTCGACGCGGCGCACCATCGACCAGTCCGCGCCGACGGCGTCCAGCAGCAGGCCCGTCAGTTCGCGGTTGGTCAGCTCGGTGCCGCCGCCGATGTTGTAGACCTCGCCGGCGCGGCCCTTGGCGGCGACCAGCGCGATCGCCCGGCAGTGGTCGTCGACGTGCAGCCAGTCGCGCACGTTGGCGCCGTCGCCGTACAGCGGTACCGGGATGCCGCGCACCAGGTTGGTGACGGCCCTGGCGATGAACTTCTCCGGGTACTGGCGCGGACCGTAGTTGTTGGAGCAGCGGGTGACGCACACGTCCAGGCCGTGGGTGCGGTGGAACGCGCGGGCGATCAGGTCGGAGGAGGCCTTGGACGCCGAGTACGGCGAGTTGGGTTCCAGCGGACGGGTCTCCGCCCAGGAGCCCGCTGCGATCGACCCGTACACCTCGTCGGTGGAGACGTGCACGAACCGGCCCGCGCCGGTCTCCAGCGCGCACTGCAGCAGGTTGTGCGTGCCCACCACGTTGGTGGTGATGAACTCGGCGGACCCGGCGATGGACCGGTCCACGTGCGACTCAGCCGCGAAGTGCACCACCAGCGCGGCGCCGTCCAGCACCCCCAGCATCAGGTCGCGGTCGGCGATGTCGCCGCGGACGAACTCCATCCGGGCGGGGTCGGCCAGCCCGTCCAGGTTGGCGCGGTTGCCCGCGTAGGTGAGCTTGTCGACGACGGTGACGTGCGCCCCCGCCACCTCCGGGTACCGCCCCTCCAGCAGGCGGTGCACAAAGTTCGAACCGATGAACCCGGCCCCGCCCGTCACGACGATGCGCATGGCCGCTCCCTCCCTTTCCTCGCAGGTGCAACGGGGCCGTCAGGCCCAGCCGTCGCGGTCGTACTCCTGGGCGATGCGCATGACGTAGCGGCCGTATTCGGACTTGGCCTGCTCCCGGCCCAGCCGGTAGCAGGTCTCCTGGTCGATGAAGCCCTTGCGCAGGGCCACCTCCTCCAGGCAGGCGATGCCCACGCCCTGGCGTTCCTCGATCGCCTGCACGTACTGGCCGGCGTGGGCCAGCGACTGGTGGGTGCCGGTGTCCAGCCAGGCGAACCCGCGGCCCAGGTTGACCAGCTGCGCCTTGCCGCGCTCCAGGTAGACCCGGTTGACGTCGGTGATCTCCAGTTCGCCGCGGGCCGAGGGCCGCAGGTTCTTGGCGATGTCGACGACGTCGTTGTCGTAGAAGTAAAGGCCGGTGATGGCCCGGTTGGACCGCGGTTTCTCCGGTTTCTCCTCCAGTGACAGCAGCCGCCCGCTGTCGTCGGCCTCGCCGACGCCGTAGCGCTCCGGATCGCCGACCGGGTAGCCGAACAGCACGCACCCGTCGACGTCCTTGCTGTGCTCCTCCAGCACCGCGGAGAAGGAGGCGCCGTGGAAGATGTTGTCGCCCAGCACCAGCGCCGTGCTGTCGCCGCCGATGTGGCCGGCGCCGATGGTGAACGCCTCCGGCAGCCCGTTGGGGCTCGGCTGGACCGCGTAGTCGATGCTGATTCCCAGGCGGGAGCCGTCACCCAGCAGGCGGCGGAACTGGTCGAGGTGCTCGGGGGCGCAGATGACCAGGATGTCGCGGATGCCGGCGAGCATCAGCACCGACAACGGGTAGTAGATCATCGGCTTGCAGTGGACCGGCAGCAGCTGTTTGGAGACCGCGAGGGTCACCGGGTGGAGCCGGGTTCCCGAGCCCCCCGCCAGGACGATGCCTTTCATGCGTCGATCACCTGTCTCTCTGCGCGAACCTGTGTGCGCTCCGCGGGGTGCGGGCAGCGCTGTGCGCGCGGAGCAGCCAGCACGAAGCTAGGCGGGTTGCACCCGCCGAACCAGCCCGCAAAGGCGACATAGGGGGCGGTTGCCCACATTCAGGGGGTACGGCGGGGGCGCGGCCGCCCTCGTATGCGCCCCGTTCAGCGCAGAGCGCCGCCCGCCCGAGCAGGGCGGATCGCCCGGCCCACGCGGCGCATCCGGCCACGTGGCCGCCGGAAAGCCCCGCACGGCGGCCGTCCGGCGGATGCCCCGCGCCCCCAGCCCGGCCGATGATTGCTCCATGAACTACAGGTTCGATCCCGACCTCGCCCCCTGGGCCGCGATGATGCCCGAGGTCGATCTGGAAGACGTCATCCACAAACGGATCAGCGCCTCGCCTGAGGAGGAGCGCGCGTTCCACGAGAAGCTGCCGCGCTACACGCCCGAACACAGCATGGACATCGACGACCGGGAGATCCCCGGCCCCGCCGGCGCCCCCGACGTGCGGGTGCGCGTCTACACCCCCTCCGCGGCGATGCGCCCCATGTCCGCGCTCGTCTACAGCCACGGCGGCGGGTTCGTCGCCTCCGACATGGTGATGTTCGACGCCCGCTGCATGGAGATCGCCGACCGGGTGGGGGCCCTGGTGGTGTCGGTCGACTACCGGCTTGTGCCCGAAACCGCCTTCCCCGGGGCACTGGAGGACGTGTACGCGACCCTGCTGTGGGTGCACGGCAACGCCGCCGAACTGGGCGTCGACACCGACCGGATCGGTGTGGGCGGCGACAGCGCCGGCGGCAACCTCTCCGCGGCGGTGTCCCTGCTCACCCGCGACCGCGGCGGACCGCAGCTGTGCTTCCAGTACCTCGACGTCCCGGCGCTGGACGACCGGCAGTCGACGTGGTCGGCGCAGACGTTCATCGACACTCCGGGCTGGAGCGGCCGGCAGACCAAGCCGATGTGGCAGTACTACCTGGCGGGCGGGCCGGCGCCGGGGTCTGCGGACGTCTCCCCCTACGCCGCCCCGATGCGCGCCGAAGACCTCACCGGAGTCCCCCCGGCACTGGTGACGGTCTGCGAGTTCGATCCGCTGCGCGACGAGGGCATCGCCTACTCGCAGCGCCTCGCAGAGGCCCGGATCCCCACGGAACTCATCCTCTACCCCGGCACCTTCCACGGCGCATCGGTCATCGCCTACGCCGAAATCACCAAGAAGATGCGCGAGGACCTGGTGTTCTCCCTGCGGCGGGGACTGCGGGCGCGGTGAACCGCCCGGGCGGTCCCCGGTAGAACGGGCCCGCTCGGGGTGGGGCTGGGGGCGGCTACGGGTGCCGGCGGAGGACGGACGCCGGAAGACTCGGGTCCGCAGCAACCGGTCGGACCCGACCACCCGCCGCCGCCCCTCCACCCCGGGAAGCGGAGCCGTCGGGGGGCGCCCTCCTCACCAGGGAGGGCGCCCCCCGAATCCGGTCGCGGTCCCGCGGCGGAGACCGGGCACGCCCCACCGCCGCGGCACCGGCGCAACACCCCCTGCACCGCCGCCGCACCGCTGCACTGCCGCACACCGCCGCGCCCCGGCTCGGTTGCCGCTCTCCCCTTCGCCTCCCC
This sequence comes from Streptomonospora sediminis, assembly GCF_054778995.1. Classification (NCBI taxonomy): domain Bacteria; kingdom Bacillati; phylum Actinomycetota; class Actinomycetes; order Streptosporangiales; family Nocardiopsidaceae; genus Streptomonospora; species Streptomonospora sediminis. Next base: position 179,940 of record NZ_BAAGYZ010000146.1, on the reverse strand, counting down.
CACCGTCGGCAGGCCGCCCGCAGCAGCCGCGCAGCCGCGCTGCCGCCCCTGCTCCACGTTGCGCGGCGCCCATCCCCCATCCCCATCCCCCGTCCGCTCAGTGGAGGACTGGCATGCGCAACCGCCGGACCATCGCCGGTGCCCTGCTCGCCTGCGGCATCGCCACCGCACCGTTCCTGGCGGCGCCCGGCCAGGGGATGCCCCTGGCGGCGGCGAACAGCGAGGAGTACACGCTGCCCGGCCTCGACGACAAGGTCGACATCGTCGTCGACTCGGCGGGCGTCCCGCACATCTACGCCGAGAACACCGGCGACGCCTTCTTCGCCCAGGGCATGAACGCCGCCCGCGACCGCCTCTTCCAGATCGACCTGCAGCGCAGGCGCGGCCTGGGCCGGCTGTCCGCGGTGCTCGGTCCGGACTTCGCAGAGCAGGACCGCGCGGCACGGCTGTTCCTGTACCGCGGGAGCATGCGCAAGGAGTGGGCCTCCTACGGCCCCGGTGCACGCGCGGCGGCCCGGAACTTCACCGAGGGGATCAACGCCTACATCGGCTGGCTGCAGGACAACCCGGACCGGATGCCCCCCGAGTTCACCGAACTGGGTTACGAGCCGGCGCGCTGGAAGCCGGAGGACGTGGTGCGGATCCGCAGCAACAGCCTTGCGGTGAACATCCGCAGCGAGGTGGCGAGGGCGCGGATCGCGTGTGCCGCCGGGCTCGGCGCCGACGCGCTGCGGGCCCGCCTGGAGCCGGCCCACGACGTGCAGGTACCCGACGGTCTGGAGCCCTGCTCGGTCCCCGCCGACGTACTCGACGCCTACGCGCTCGCCACCGCGCCGGTGGCCCTGGACGGCGGCGGCGAACCGCAGCCCGCCTCCGCCGGCGTGAACAGGGCCGCTTCCGAGGGCAGCAACAGCTGGGTGGTCTCGCCCGACCGCACCTCGACCGGGCGCCCCATGCTGGCCGGAGACCCGCACCGGGCGATGTCGGCCCCCTCGCTGCGCTACATCGCCCACCTGTCCGCGCCCGGTATGGACGTCATCGGCGCCGGAGAGCCGTCGCTGCCCGGGGTTTCCATGGGCCACAACGGAACCGCGGCCTTCGGGCTGACCATCTTCCCCGCCGACCAGCAGGACCTCTACGTCTACGAGCTGCACCCGGACAAACCCGACCGGTACCGCTACCGCGGCCGGTGGGAGAAAATGCGCACCGTCACCGAGCACATCAGCGTCGCCGGGGGCGGCAAGCGCAAGGCCGAACTCGCGTTCACCCGCCACGGCCCGGTGATCAAGACCGACGTGGAGAACGGGCGCGCCTTTGCGCTGCGTACGTCTTGGACCGAGCCCGGCACCGCCGCCTACTTCGGCAGCATGCGGCTGCTGGGGGTCGAGGACTTCGCCGGTTTCCGCGCGGCGATGAACCAGTGGGGCGGCCCGCCGCTGAACTTCACCTACGCCGACACCTCCGGCGACATCGGGTGGTCGCCCGGGGCGCTGCTGCCCGACCGCACGGGCGAAAATTACGACGGCCTGCTGCCGGTTCCCGGCGACGGCCGCTACGAGTGGGACGGCTTCGCCGACGGCTCCCGGCTGCCCGCGGAGCACAACCCTTCCCGCGGGTACTTCTCGACCGCCAACGAGTACAACATGCCCGACGGCCACCCGCTGCAGGTGGGCTACGAGTGGTCCCCGCCCTACCGGCAGGAGCACATCACCGAGGTGCTCGCCGAGGACGGCTCGGTCTCGCTCGCCGACTCGGTGTCGCTGCAGAGCGACACGGTGGACACCGCCGCGCGCCGCGTACTGCCGCTGCTGGACGGGTTGCAAGGCAGGGAGGGCCTGGAGGCAGACGGTCCGGCGGGCCGGGCACTCGATGTGCTGCGCGGCTGGGACGGCACCTCCGCTGCGGACTCCGGCGCCGCGGCTCTGTACCACACCTGGACCATGCGCCACCTCGGACAGGCCTTCTACCGCGAGGCGTCGCCCGAGGCCGCGCAGCACATCGCCTTCCCGCAGCAGATGTCGGCGCTGGTCGACGCGCTGCACGAGCCCGAGCGGTGGTTCGGCGGCGACGCGCAGGCCACCTTGGACGGGATCCTGGCCCGGTCCCTGGGCGCGGCCTACGAGGACGTCGCCGGCCAACTCGGCGGCGACCCGGCGCAGTGGCGCTGGGGCGACCTGCAGCAGGTCGCCTTCGACCACCCGGTGCATGGGACGCTGGGTCCGTTCGACCAGGGCGGCTCGTGGAACACGGTGGACGCGTCGCTCTTCGACCCGGGCACCTACCGCCAGCTCGACGGCGCCTCGTTCAAGATGGTGCTCGATGTCGGGAACTGGGACGCGTCGCTGGCCGTCAACGCACCCGGCCAATCGGGCAATCCCAATGACCCGCACTACGCCGACCATCTCGCGCCGTGGCGCCGGGACGACCCCCTGCCGCTGCACTACTCGCGCTCGGCGGTGATGTCGGACGCCGACCAGGTGGTCACGCTGCGGCCGCGCCGGTAGGCCGCGGAGCCCGCTCAAAGCCGCACTGTGGTTTATCACACAGGGCCCGGCAAGGGCTTTCCGATGACCTGCGCGGATCTTCGGTTCCGAATCCCCCCGAACCCATTGCGCTGCACTTTCAGGATTTCTCGGGCCGGGCCGCGAGCAGACCTCAGGTGGTAGGTTAGCCCATCCGTAAGGCAGTTGCCCCGAAGAATTCCCGCCCTTGGACCCAATATAGAAGTGGCCATAGACATCACTGCACTATATTCAGGAATTTCTTCGCTGCCATATCGGGCGCAGAATAAGACACAGAATCGGGAGTTTACCGATGGACCTTAAAAGGATCATTTCCGCCGGAGCGGTCACGATAGCTTGCACGGCGGGGGCCATGGTTGCCACGACGGGGACAGCAGCCGCTGACTGGGATGGATGCGCTTCTGGAAACGTATGCATCTGGGATCTCCGCGGTGGCCTGGGTGAAATGGAGGCCGGGGGCACCGGCTGGGAGATCAGTGCCGGAATGACCAACCGGGCGAGCTCTGCGTGGAACCGCACCGACACCATGGTATGCCTCTATAACGGAGAAGGGCGCTACATGCAGCTCGGACCCGGCGTGTGGCGGGACATCCCTGACTGGATCAACAACAGCATCTACAATTGGAGCCCCTGCTAGGTCCTGTCTGGAGTTCGGATCAGGGCTGCGGTGCGATGCTGCGCCCTGGCCGTGCGGCGGTGCCGGTGGCGACCATGCAGAAATGCCCATCCCGGCATTGAAATCCCGGCATTCCTGCATGGTCATCAGGTTCTGTCGCTTGGGATCCGGAGAAACAGGGCGTCGCGGTAAGGGCTGGTTAGGGGTTGTCCGGATCCCCCGCCGTTGGCAGAGTCCACTGCGCGGGCACCCCCGCCCGCCCAGTGGCTGCGGACCGGCAACGGGCCGACCGCCGGCCGCAGACAGCCTGCGCCGCCTCCCGTTGCCGCTGCCGCCTATGCTCCCGAAGGCAGCAGCCACCGCCACCGACCCGGAAAGCAGGACATGGCCGCACAGGTTGCCCCCGCTACCGACCCCGACCGCTGGCTGCGGCGATTCGGCCCCGCGCCCGACGCCCCGGTCCGTGTTGTACTGCTCCCGCACGCCGGCGGTTCGGCCTCCTTCTACCTGCCGCTGTGCAAGGCCCTGGGGTCCGCTGCCGATGTGGTCGCCGTGCAGTACCCAGGGCGCCAGGAGCGGCGATCGGAACCTTGCGTCGAAGACCTGCACACGCTGGCGGACCTGCTGGTGCGGGTGCTGGACACTGCGCCGGACCGGCCCACCGTGCTCTTCGGCCACAGCATGGGCGCGATCGTCGCGTTCGAACTCGCCACCCGGCTGCAGGCGCGCGGCCAGGGGCCGGAGGCGGTAATGGTGTCGGCCCGGCGGGCGCCGTCGCAGTACCGGCGGGAGGACCTGTACCTGCAGAGCGACGAGCGGCTGCTGGAGGAGGTCAAGCGGCTCGGCGGCACCGACTCTGCGTTCCTGCAGGACGAGGAGCTGATGCGGCTGGTCCTGCCGACGCTGCGCGCCGACTACCGGGCCATCGGAACCTACCGGCACCGTCCGGGCCCGCCGCTGGAGGCGCCGGTCACCGTGCTGGTCGGCGACGAGGACCCGCGGATGTCCCAAGACGAGGCCGAGCACTGGCGGGAGCACACCTCGGCAGGGATCGACGTGCACACGTTCCGCGGCGGCCACTTCTACCTGGCCCGGCACGTGGATTCGGTGGCTCGGCTGGTGGAGCGCAAAGTGGCCGCGATCCCCGCGGCCCGCCGCTGACGGGCCGAATGGCGGGCGGCGGGCCCGGCGCACCGTGCGCTCGCGGGCGGCTGCTGCCGCCGCAACCGCCGCAACCTCTCGGAACCCGGAAACCAGGACCCGGAACCCGCCAGGCCCCGGAAAACGCAAAGGTCCCGCTCCGCGAATGCGGGCGGGACCGGCAGCCGGGGCCAGGTATCGGGTCGGCCGCTCGGCTCAGCCGGAGCCGACGAGCTTGGCGCCGAGGCGTTCGGCATCGGGCCAGCGGACCTTGTAGGCCCACCCCAGCTTCTCGAATATCCAGATCACCCGGGCGGAGATGTCGATCTGCCCCTTGAGGACGCCGTGCCGGGCGCAGGTGGGGTCGGCGTGGTGCAGGTTGTGCCAGGACTCGCCGAAGGACGGGATGGCCAGCCACCACACGTTCCGGGAGCGGTCGCGGACCTCGAAGTTCTCCTCGCCGATGGTGTGGCAGATCGAGTTCACCGACCAGGTCACGTGCTGCTGCAGTGCCAGGCGCACCAGCCCGGCCCAGAAGAACGCGGTCAGCGCGCCCGTCCACGACAGGGTCGCCAGGCCGCCGATCAGCGCCGGCGAGAACAGCGAGAACATGAAGATCGGCATCGCCCAGCGGTCGATCGCGGCGATGTCCTTGTCCTTGAGCAGGTCCGGGGCGAAGCGGCGCAGCGAGGTTTTGCGGTCGTCCAGGTAGAGCCAGCCCATGTGGGCGTAGTACAGCCCCTTGGCGACCGAGCGCCAGTCGTCGCCGTAGCGCCAGGGCGAGTGCGGGTCGCCCTCGACGTCGGCGTACTTGTGGTGGCGGCGGTGGTCGGCGACCCACTTGATGACGCTGCCTTCGAACGCCAGGGTCCCGGCCAGCGCCAGGGCGATGCGCAGCCCCCGCTTGGCCTTGAACGAGCCGTGGGTGAAGTAGCGGTGGAAGCCGACGGTGATGCCGAGCCCGCCGATCAGGAAGTACACGGCACCGATGGCGACGTCCACCCAGGTCAGCGCCCACCCCCACGCGAAGGGCACCGCTGCGGCCAGCGCCAGCAGCGGGATGAGTACGTAGCCGAAGATCGTGGCCCGCCCCTTGAAGCTGCGGACCTCGGGATCCAGATCACTTTCCGGGGCACCCCCCGGTCGCGGCCGGTCTTCCTGCGCCGCGCTGACCGCGGACGCGTCGGGAGTCGTAGACATGTGCCACCTCGTGACCATCTAGGGACGTTACTTACGCCATCGTAACCTACGAGGCCGTAAGTTTCTGCGCCCCGAGGCCCTCATTCACCGGGATTCGGCCCCATGGGACGGCTCCGGACGGCTCCGGACAGCGCCGCACCGAGCCGTCGCGCCCCTTTGCGCATCGGGCCGCGACGGGCGGCACCGTGCGGGACCGCACGGCCGGAACCAGCGGCCGGACTCAGCCGCCGCCACCGCCACCGCCGCCACCCCCGGCGCCCCCTCCGCCGCCTCCGCCCCCTCCGCCGCCACCGCCGCCGGCGGCGCCACCACCGCCGCTGCCGCCCCCGAACCCTCCGGCGCCGTGGCGGCCGACCCCTTTGGGAAACCCGGTCAGCCGGTAGATGCAGCCGAGGAACAACCGCCCGCACAGCACAGTGAGCACGGTGAGCAGCGCGAGCAGGGGCAGCTGCGACAAGACCCGGTCCCACCAGCCCGTGCGATCCGTTTCGGCACCGGTACGTCCGGCGGCGACCCCGGTGTCCATGCCTTCGAGACCGACGTCCACACTGAGCGCCTGTCCCGGCGCCGTCACCCCGTTCGCGATCTCGACGGTGGCGCCCTCGGTCCCGCTCCGCTCGCACGCCGCGCCGGTGCCGGGGTCGCCCGCGTAGCACTCGGCGCCCCGCGGCGGCGCGGGCAGGTGCAGGGTCGCCCGGGTCGACTCCACGGGAATCGTCCACCCGCTGCCCACGACGTCGAGATACAGGCGCGGGCCCGCGCCGCTGCGGACGAGCAGCGAGTCGTAGGTGTAGCGCAGCACGAACGTGTGCTCACCGCGCAGCGAGTCGCCGCCGATGCTGACCCTGGCGGCGCTCCCGTCGTCCGCGCGGTCCACGGCCACCGGTCGGGCGCCGTCGCTGTCGAGGACCTCGACGTCGCGCAGGCCGAAGTCGAGGTCGCCGTAGCCCGCGATCTCCCCGCGGGCGGGCAGGGTCCGGTGGGCGCCGCCCTCGGCGCCGAAACCGTGGTGGTAGGTCAGCCGCTCGGTGACCGTGACGGCGCCGCCGCGGGCCACGTCGACGGTGGCGTCGAAGCGCGTGACGCGCTTCGGGTGGTCGGAGGCGTCGTAGTCGGCGGTGCTGCCTCCGGGCTCAAACAGGACCCCGAACAGGCCCATCGCCAAGAACAGTGTGGCGGCACCCAGCCCGACCGCGCCCACCACCAGCACCGCCGTCCCCAGCAGCCTCCGCCGCGGACGGGTGCGCTGCGGCGGACCGTGCAGTGCTGCCATGCGGTCGTCCTCCGGGTTCTGCAACGCGGCGGGCCATATCGCGCGGACCACCCGGCACCCGGCCCCACCCGCCCGCGCACCTCCGCCACCGGCCCCCCACCCCGCCCCCGCTCGAACCGCCCGGCGAACAGCCGAACACGCAACCGGCGCGCGGCAGGGATGACCGGCATGGCGATTGTAAGCAACACAACAGTGCCCTACCAGCCCGGGACCCGCCGCGGGGCGCACCGGGAGTGGCGGCCGGAGCCGGCCGGTGCCAGGATCGCCGCCATGCACCCTCCCGAGGACTCGGACGTGCACCGCCCGGCGCCGCCCGCAGCCGCCCGCACGGGGCCGCGCGTGCACGAGTGGCGCATCGCCCCGGAAGAGTATGCCCGCCATGAGGCCCGGCGCGGACGCCGTTTCGCCTACGAGTCGCTTACCGGGCGGCGGACCGCTCTGGTCGTGGTCGACATGGGCGCGTTCTTCGTCGCCGGCAACCCCTACTGCCGCGGAATCGTGCCCAACATCAACCGGTTGGCGCACGGTCTGCGCGATGCCGGCGGTGCGGTGGTGTGGGTGCTTCCGCAGGTGTCCGCGGCTCCGTCGCAGTGGGCGGTGGACTTCTACGGCGAGCGGGTTGCCGCCACCTACGCACAGGCGGGCGGCAGCGGGCCTGCGTCCACGCGGCTGTGGCCGGGGTTGCGGCCGCGGCCCGGTGACCTCTGGGCGGAGAAGACCGCGCCCAGCGCGTTCTTCCCCGGGCACTCCCCGGTACCCGCACTGCTGGAGGCGCGGTGTGTGGACACGGTCGTGATCGCCGGGACGGTGACGGGGGTGTGCTGCGAGTCCTCGGCCCGGGACGCGAGCACGCTCGGGTACCGCGTGGTGTTCGCCGCCGATGCCGCCGCGGGCGGCGGTGACCGGGAGCACAATGACTCGCTGCGCACTGTTTACCGCTCCTTCGGGGATGTGCGGCCGACCGGGGACATCCTTGCGCTGCTGGCGGGCGAAGGCTCCGGCGGCGGTTGAGGCGACGCCACGTGGACGGGCGCGTCTCGGCGCGGCGTTTAGGAACCTCCGTGGCCGGGAGTTGTGATGGTGCGCAGATGTGCGGGGCGCCGGCGTGGCCGCTGTGCGGGTGGGCCGGTCGCTATCGGCCGGTCCGGTCGGCCGCACCGCGGTGCGGCGCCGGGACGCGGCCATCGGTGTTCCGCCTGCGCCGGATCCGAAACGAGCAGGTCGACAGCTGGGAGGACGGACATGGCCACGATGCGCGCGGTTCAGGTCCCCGAGGCCGGGGGACCCTTCGAACTCGTCGAGCGTGAACTGCCGGAGCCCGGGGACGGCGAGGTCCGGGTGCGGGTGCAGGCGTGCGGGGTCTGCCACTCGGACATGTTCGCCAAGGAAGGCGTCATGGGCGCGGCCACACCGTTCCCCATCATCCCCGGACACGAGGTGGTGGGCGTGGTCGACGAGGTGGGGCCGCGGGTCCTCGGCCCGTGGTCGCCCGGCGACCGCGTGGGCGTGGGCTGGTTCGGCGGCGCCTGCTACCACTGCGAGCGGTGCCGCCGCGGCGACTTCATCACCTGCGTGAACGGGCGGATCCCCGGTGTCACGTTCGACGGCGGCTACGCCGAGGCGGTGGTGGTTCCGGCCGACGCGCTGGCGCGGATCCCCGATGAGCTCGCCACCGAGGAGGCGGCGCCGCTGCTGTGCGCGGGCCTCACCACGTTCCACGGGCTGCGTTCCAGCCCCGCGCGCCCCGGCGACCGCATCGCGGTGGTCGGCGTGGGCGGCCTGGGGCACCTGGCGATCCAGTTCGCCGCGAAGATGGGCTGCGAGGTCGTTGCGATCTCCCGCGGCCCCGAGAAGGCGGCGCTCGCCCGCGACCTGGGCGCCCACCGCCATATCGACTCCACCGCACAGGACCCCGCCGCTGCGCTGGCCGAACTGGGCGGGGCCAACGTGGTCGTCGCGACCACCACCAGCGGCTCAGCGGTCTCCACCGCGGTCGCCGGCCTGGCGCCGCGCGGGCAGGTGCTGGTGCTCGGTGCCGCCGAAACCCCCATCGAGCTGAACGCGATGAGCCTGATCGGCCCCGCCACGTCCATCGCCGGGCACCCGTCGGGCACCTCGCAGGACTCCGAGGACACCATGCACTTCTGTACGACCACCGGCGTCCGGCCGATGATCGAAACCCTGCCGCTGGAGCGCGCCGCCGAAGCCTACGAGCGCATGATCTCCAACGACGCCCGTTTCCGCATGGTGCTGACCACCGGGCAGTAGGCGGCGACCATGCGGGATCGCCCGTCTCAGCTTTGAAATCCGGGTATCTCTGCATGGTCATCGGTGCTCCGGGTCCCTAATCCAGGATGACCGTCCGCGTGCCGCTGATGGCGATGCGGTTCTCGGTGTGCCAGCGCACGGCGCGGGCCAGGAGTGGGCTTTGGACCTCGCGTCCGCGGGCGACCAACTCGGCAGACGGCGGCGGGCGGGCGTCTTGTCAGGGCATGAAGACGTCGCGGGCACTGGTGGCCTTCACCGAACGGTCGATCCACGTGTCAAGCTGCTCAAGATCGGTACAGGCGCCGATCGTTTCACGCTGCTCGTCAGTGAGGGCAACACCGGCAAAGTCCAGGCGCCGCAGGACGGCCTTGGCCATGCCTTTCGCCATGCCCTTAGCCCAACCCGCTTCCGTTGCTTCTTGGATCTTGCGCGCATAGGGGCCCGGCGACTCGTACTCTTCAGTCTGCATTAGCGTGCTTCATTCTTGCGACGGGTGGGTCCGTGCGGGTAGATGGTCAGGGCATGAAGACGTCGCGGGCACTGGTGGCCTTCATGGCGCGGTCGAGCCACGTGTGGAGCTGGTCGATGTCGGTGCAGGTGATGATGGTGTCGCGCTGCTCGTCAGTGAGGGCAACACCGGACATGTCCAAAACCTGGAGGATGGCATCGGCCTTGCCCTCGGCCTTACCTTCAGCCTTACCTTCAGCCTTGCCTTCTTGAATCTTGCGCGCGTAAGCGCCCTGCCACTCGTAGTTCTCGGTCTGCACTAGCGCCTCCCATTGCTTGCGAGCCGAATCGGTGAGCTTCCACCAGATGTAGTCATAGTACTGTTCCGTACTTGTTTCGGAAACCATGTCCAGGGCGGCCTGCGCGGCGTTTAGGACCTTGGGGTTATCGCCGTGCACCGCGGCGGAGAGCACCGAAAGTTCCGGGTTCTGTTGCGCAAGGGCGGGATCGTCGATTACCGGCATATTGTCCGGACCCAGACCCGACGCCTGTAGTGACAGGCTTTCGTGCTGTCCCCCGATGGGCTTGCGCGCCCATTCGGCGGTCTTCCGGTCAGGGCACAGTACGAGCAGGCGTACCGGGCAGCGCAGCCGGTCGCGCACTTCGGAGACGTAGACCGGCCAGGTGTAGGCCTTTTCCTTGTCCGGCTTGTGCTGTACCTCGGTGATGATGGCCATCAACTCCTTGCCGTTGTCGCCGTAGAGGATGGTCACTTGGTCCGCTTTGTATTCTTTTAGGGCGAATACGGTTACATCAGGGCATCCGGCTCCTGCATGGCTGTAGTCGGGAACGTACATGCCGAACACCGTGCGCAGAATATCCGCAGTGGTGTCCGGCCGGTTCTGCAGCATGCGCACCTGCAGTTCGTGCTCTTTTCCTGCCATGGCGGGACGCTAGCGGATTTCAGCGCATAGCGCGGAACCGCGCTTCCGCACCAAGTTCCCCAATTCCGGGTTTCGGATGGGGTTAATCAAGTGATTCCACCGACAAATCCAGCGAACCCGATCATCCCTCCGAAGACAATTTTTCCGAAGAAACGGGCGTATCCCCTGCCGGATTGCCGGTTCAGGCCTTTCGCAGGGCTCCGTTGCCGGGATGAAGGGCCGGGGCCATGCCCGCAGGACGAAAAGACCGGTCCGGACGTGGATCCGGCCGATACATCCGGGCAAGATGCCGTTGTGCCATAACGGACACCGCCTGCAAACACCACCGGCAACCGCGGTCCCCGCGCACCCGCCCGCGAAACGGCCGGGCCCCGCCCGCGCTCCGTTCGTCCGTACTCGCGGGCGGGGCAAACTGGACTACCGAACCCCCGCCTGAACGGGCGCCGCCTGCGCCGGCTCGGCGGTGGGGCGCCGTGCGCGGCGCCCCGACCATTGGCGGTCGGCGGTTAAACCTTTGGTGGGTGGGCGGGTCGGTACCTGGGGGCGATGTGGGCGTTACGGAGCGCAGGCTAGCGTTTCGGTAGATACACACACCGATCTGAACGGGGGTTCCGGATCCCATGCCGGTACAGCACGCCGCGGCACTACTCACCGAAGGACAGCAGAGCCTGGCCGCGTACGGGGTCATGGCGCTCGTCGGCTTGTTCTTGGTGGCCTACGTGGGCTTCATCATCGCCGCGATCATCAGCGCGCTGGCATCCAAGCACAGCTTCGGCATGAAGCTCGTCTGGCTGGTGTTCATCTTCATCGCACCGTTCATCGGCGCCCTGTGCTGGTTCTTCATCGGCCGCCGGAACGTCCCCGTGATGACACATTGAGCAGTACGGAAACACCCCCGGCCGCACCGGCCGGGGGTTTCCTATTCTGTTGCTGAATCCGGGTTACCGGAAACAGTCGCCTTTACAACGTAGATCACATTTGTGCCCATGCGGGCTCGGACCCCGGCGCGCGCCAGGCCACTCGCCCGGTCGGCGCGCCGGACCGCTCCCCGGTCACTCCGCCGGCAGGTTGCGGTGCAGCAGGTCCAGCAGCGCACGCCAGTGGCGTTCGGTCGCCTCGGCATCGTAGGCGGCGGTGTCGGCCTGGGTGTAGCCGTGCGAGGCGCCGGTGTAGACCTCGCTGCGATGGGGCACCCCCGCCGCGGACAGGGCGCCGTCGAGGCGCTCGATCTGCTCCGGCGGCATGCCCGCGTCCTGGTCGGCGTGGCCGAAGTACAGCTCGGCCTTGACCGACTCGGCCAGCCGGTGCGGGCTGTCGGGTGTCTCAGTGGCCAGGTTGGCGCCGTGGAACCCGGCCATCGCGGCCACGCGGTCGGGGTGGGTTCCGGCCGTGCGCAGGCCCAGCGCGGCGCCCATGCAGTAGCCGACCACCCCCACCGGCCCGTCGGCGGCCTCCGGAATCCGGGCCAGATGGCGCAGGTAGGCGTCCGCGTCGCGCTGCACGAGTTCCGGTGTCAGCTCCTGCATCATCGGGCCCAGTTCAGCGAAGATCTCCGGGCGCTGCCCGGGGTCGATGAACTCGGGCAGCTCCACCACCGGGGAGCGCCCGTGGCGGTAGAAGACGTTGGGCACCAGCACGGTGAATCCGGCCTCGGCCAGTCGGGCGGCCATGCGGTGGAGTTGGGGGCGCAACCCGAAGGCGTCCATGTACATCAGGACTCCGGGATGGGCCCGGCCGTCGTCGGGATGTACCAGGTGGGCGTCGGCGGTTCCGTCGGCGGTGGTGATGTCCGCGGTCGAGCCGTGCACAGCGGCCATGAGTGTTCCCCTTGTCTAACACGCGCCCCGGGAATCGGGCCTGCGGTTCGAAAGCCGACCGCGCGCGCAGTGGGCACCGGCCGGCGCGGCCACGACCATACCGGCCCGGGGCGCCGCCGCGGCGGCGCCCCGGCCGTTGCCGGCCGCACGGGCGGGAGGGGAGGCTGCCCGGGGCCGGCGGGCAGGTCAACCGGTGGCGACGCCGGTGACCTCGTTGGTCCCCTTGGGCAGCTCGGTCTCCTGCTCGACCTCACCGGATGCGATGTCGACGGCGTAGAGCTTCTGCTCCCCCGGGTCGGTCACATAGGCGGTGGCGCCGCGCACGAACAGCGTGGGGCGGGGCTGCTGCCACTCCAGCGGCTCGGACCACTCGCCGATGACCGGGAAGGAGTCGGTCACCTCGGCCGATTCCGGGTCGATGACGTGCAGTGCGCCGTCGGTGCCCAGGACCAGGCCCTGGCCGTCGGGACCGCGGCCCAGGGAGCGGAAGCTGTAGCTGGTGCCCAGGTCGACCAGCTGCAGCTTGTTGTCCCGGGTGTCGACGACCGAGACCTGCTCGGGGCGTTCGAGCTCGGCATCGGGGTCGGTCTTGTAGTCGCCCAGCACGTAGCGGGAATCCTCGTGGCCGGCCTGGTTGCCGATCCGGCCGTATTCGTCCGGAGCATCGATCTTGGTGATCTCGCCGCCGGCGTAGACCAGCACACCGTCTTCGCAGCCCACGACAACGGCGCCGTCCTTGGCGGTGGCCTCGCCGTGCACGCCGGGGCACTGCTCGCTGCGGGCGGTCTCCTCGCGGTCGGCGTCGAGGACCTGGATGCCGGAGCGCTCCTCCTCGTCGCCGAGGCTCACCACCATCTCGCCGTTCTCCAGCACCACGGCCACCCCGTGGTGGGCGTGTTCGGTGGTGTGGGTCTCGCTTTCGGGCAACCCGCCGCCGAGGTCGGCGGGGTCGAAGACGGTGACCTCGCCGGTGCCGTCGGAGAACAGAACCGTCTTGCCGGCGTGGCGGACCACGTGACCTGGTTTGGGCGCCTCGAACTCGGTATCGGTGAGCTCGGCGGCGGCCGCGTCGAGTACGCGGAAACCGCTCGACGTCGACACGAGCACGTGGCGGCCGTCGCCGGCCGGGTTGAGCCGGTTGAAGCCTTCCAGCGGGATGTCCTTGACGACCTTGAGCGTCTCGCCGTCGATGACGTAGATGCCGCCGTCGTAGGTGGCGGTCAGCGCATCGGTGGCCGCGGCGGGTGAGCCGGAACCGCCGGACTCCTCGCTTGCGCCGCCCGCGCCGCCGCAGGCGGTGGCGGTCAGGCCCAGTGCCGCCAGCGCCGACAGCGCGGCCAGGCTCCGGCGGCGATGGGACCGGTGCAGGACATGGTTCATGGTGCGACTTCCGTTCTCAGTGGGGGCGAGGGCCGATTGGCCCCCGTTGGCGGTGTGCGGGAAAGGCGGTGCCGGGCTCAACCTGCGAGGCCGTCGGCGATGGCGCCGGTGTTGTAGCGGGTCATCTCCAGGTAGGTCGGCGCTCCGCCGTCCGGTGCGGTCAGGGACTCGGAGAACAGGGGGATGACCTCGATGTCGAGACCGGCTTCCTCGGCCATGGCCTGGGCGAGGCGGTCGGGTTGTGTTGAGTCGGCAAAGACCGCGGGCACACCCGCCCCTTCGACCGCGTCGGCGAGGGACTTCAGGTCGGAGCTGCTGGGCGAGGCGAGCGTGGTGCCGCTGGGCACGACCGCTCCGACGACCTCGAAGCCGTAGCGCTGGGCGAAGTAGCCGAAGACGTGGTGGTTGGTGACCAGCTTGCGCCGCTCCTGCGGGATTTCGGCGAAGCGCTGCTCGGCGCTGTCGTGCAGTTCTTCGACCTGCTCCCGGTAGTCCGCGGCGTTGGCGCGGACCTGTTCGGCGTCGACGCCGCCGACCTGGTCGGCCACCGCGTCGGCGATGAGGTCGACAGCTTGGGCGGCGCGCTTGGGATCGGTCCAGAAGTGCGGATCGGGTTGTCCGGCCGTCTCGCCTGCGGAGTAGTCGATCGGGTCGGTGCTTTCGGCGACCGCGAGGCCGGCGGCGCCTGCCTCTTCGGCGGTGCGGACGTTGCGCAGCACACCCTCTTCCAGGCCGAGGCCGTTGTAGATGACCAGTTCGGCCTGCTCCAGCCGGGCGGCCTGGCGCGCGGAGACGCCGAAGGAGTGCGGGTCGGCGTTGGGCTGCATGAGCACGGTGACGTCGGCCTGGTCGCCGACGACGTTGCGGGTGAGGTCGCCGAGGATGTTGGTGGTCACGACGATGCCGGTCCGTTCTGCGCCGAAGGCCGCGCAGCCGGACAGGGCGGCGGGCAGCAGCACCGCGAGCAGTGCGGTCAGCGCCGCTGGAGCGAATCCGCGGCGGCGGGCGGCACGGGGCGATCGGGAGTTCTGGGTCATTGCGCTCACCAACCCGTCTCGACCATGAGGTCGGGGCTGAAGGCGAGGTCGAAGGTGCGGGCCAGCCGGAGGTCGTCGTTGTAGTCGATCTCGTGGACCGCATCGGCCGCGGGGTCGTTGACGTAGGCGCGGGTCGTGTCGATCCGGATGGCCGGTGCTGCGCCGCCCTCCGCGGCGGGCGGGTCCATGAGTTCGGTCGCGGCGGTCTCCTCGCCCGAGGCGGGGTCGTAGGCGCGCAGCGTGCCGTCCTTGCCGAGGGCGAGGACCGGCATGTCCTCGCCCGCGGCGCTTACCGCGACGGTGGGGCCGGTGTCGATGCGGGTCCACTCGCGGGCGCCGATGTCGAGTACCTGCACCACTCCCTCGCCCGTGCGGCCGGCCAGTACTGCGGCGCCCGGGCGGTGGTGGAACGAGCGGACGGGTTCGGCGCCTTCCTGGCCGGGATAGGGGATCGTCTCCGCTTCCAGCGTTCCGTCGTCGGTCTCGGTCAGCAGCAGGGCGCCGTCGGAGCAGCCCAGGACCGCGCCGCGCCGGGTCACCGCCTGGCCCTGCGGGTCGGGGCAGCGCTGCTCGATCTCCTGCTCCGCGGGTTCGCCGCCGCGGTCGAGCACCTCGACGGTGCCGTCGGGGCGGGCGGCCACGAGCCGTTTGCCGTAGGCCAGGGCGGTGCCGCCGCCGGACAGCTCGCTCTGGCTGATGGTGCCCTCCTCCAGAGCGGCGCGGTCGAGCACCTGCACTCCCCCGTCCGATGACAGCGCGGTGACCGCCTTATCGCCCGCGGCGTGCAGCGCGCCACCGGTCTCGACCTCGCCGACGACGCTGGGCTCGGCGCGGTAGTAGTGCGAGTGATCGCCGTGTTCGACCTCCCAGGTGCCGCTGTCGAACACGGTCGCGGAGCCGCCGGTGCCCAAGTAGGCGAACCGGCCGTCGGTGGCGGCCTCCTGGACTCCGGGGACCTCGCCGGCCTTGGTGGCCTTCTCGGTCGCGGGGTCCAGCAGGTGCAGGCCGCCGGTACCGGTGTCGGCCAGGACCAGGCGCCACTGCGGTTCGGCGGCTTCGGTGGCCCCTTCGACGTATCCGTGCGGGGTGGAGGCGGCCGCGCCGGGCGCTTCCTGGCCGCCGGCCGGGCCGCAGCCCGCGGCCAGCAGGCCGCCTGCGGCGCAGGCCAGGACGGCCCGGGCGCTGCCTCCCGGCAGCTTCATGGTGTGCACTCGTACTCCTTTTCGGGGATGGGGTTTGCTGCGGTGGGGGGTGCCGCCGCGCCGGCGGGCCTGCGGTCGCGCAGGCGGGCCGCCAGGCCGTGTTTGGTGGGTCCGTCCGTAGCGAGCGGCGCACTCGTGTGTGCCCCGCGCCCGATGCGCGAAGCGCCGTTGCGGCGCGGGGCACTGAGTTAGGAACCAGTGCCGCTCTCGCAAGGCCGAGGAGGGAGTCAGGGCGGGTCCCCTGTCGACCGACGAGAACGCCGCGAGAGCGGTGCTGGGGCGCCGCGCAGTAGGGCAGCGACCCGCCAAACGCGGCCTAGCGCGGAGAGGAAGAAGAGGGCCACCGCGGTGGCGGCGATGGTCGCCCCTGCCGCGGTTCCCAGGTGCCAGGACGCCAGGAGGCCGGCGAAGGTCGCCGCCGCGCCCAGCACTGCGGCGCCGAGCATGATCGCCGGGATGCGCCGGGCCCACAGCGCCATCGCCGCCGGCGGCGCGATCAGCAGCCCGAACACCAGCAGGGTGCCCACCACGTGGAAGGACGCGACGATCGCGAGGGTCACCAGCCCGAGCATGGCCACGTGGGCCAGGCGCGGGCGCAGGCCGAGGGTGCGGGCTTTGCGGGGGTCGAATGCCAGGGCGACGAAGGCGCGGTGGCCCGCCAGGGAGACGCAGGCCGCCGCGGCCGCCGCGGCGGCGAGGACGGCCAGGTCCTGGAGCTGCACCGCCAGCACGTCGCCGAAGAGGAACCCGGTCAGGTCGACGGCAAAGGACTGCGAGTACGAAACGATGATCACGCCGAGCGAGAGCATCCCGACGAACAGCAGCCCGATCCCGGTGTCCTGGGAGGTGTTGGACCAGCGGGTGACGGCGGTAACGCCGAGCGCCATCGCGACCGCGCTCAGCGCTCCGCCGATGAACAGGTTGCCGCCCAGCAGGGAGGCGAGTGCCACGCCGGGCAGCATCCCGTGCGACATCGCGTCGCCGAAGAACGCCATGCCGCGCAGCACGACCCAGGTGCCGGCCAGGGCGCACGTGGCCGAGACCAGCAGTCCGGCCCAAAGGGCGCGTGCGACGAAGGACACCTCGAAGGGAGCGGTCAACCATTCCATGGAGGTGACTGTATTATGAAAATGATTATCGTTGTCAATTGGAGGGCCCGTGGGACACAGCACAGAGACCGCCGTCGACCTGCGGCGGGTGAACGCCGCCTACGGCTCGCAGCAGGTACTGCACGCCATCACCGCGGCCATCCCCGCGAGCCGCGCCACGGCGCTGGTCGGCCCGAACGGCTCGGGAAAATCGACCCTGCTCGGGGTGGTGGCGGGCCTGCACCGGCCCGGCTCGGGCACGGTCGAACGGTTCCACCGCGAGCGCCCGTCGCTGGTGGTGCAGCGCAGCGCCGCACCCGACACCCTGCCGATCACCGTTGCCGACACCGTCGCCATGGGGCGCTGGGCGCACCGGGGCCCGTGGCGGCGGCTCACCGCCGAAGACCGGGCCATCGTGCGGGAGTGCATGGCGCGCCTGGATATCGCGGGCCTCGCCGGCCGGCCGCTCGGCGCGCTCTCCGGCGGGCAGCGCCAGCGGGCCCTGCTCGCCCAGGGCTTGGCCCAGCGCTCCGACCTGCTGCTACTGGACGAACCCTCGGCCGGCCTGGACACCGCGGCCCACGAGGCGATCATGGCCGTGCTCGCCGAACTGCGTTCCGAGGGGGTCACCGTGGTCTTCGCGACCCACGACCCCCAGGCCGCCCAGTGGGCCGACCACCGCCTGCACCTGCACGGCGGCGCACTCACGGACCACGCAACCCAGGGCGATACGCCGCGATCGGACACCGCCGCGGCACCCGCTACGCTATGAAAATGATTTTCGTTTCGTATCCAGATCCGGTTCCGGTCCCCCGGCCGCACCGCCGGGCGTTGCGAGAGGAGCACCGCGTTGGCTGAAGCTGAATACGTCGACCCCTACGTCCGGTCCGGGCCGTTCATCGACATCATGATCGCCGGCTGGTGGGACCACTTCGGCGATGCCCTCGCCGAAGCCGCAGCACGGCTCCCGGCCGAGGCCGGTCCGCTGCTCGACGCCGGAGCCGGCGGCGGCTGGGGCACCAGGCTGCTCGCCCGGTCCCTGCCGAACGCCGCCATCCTGGCCGTCGAGCCCTCACCCGTGCTGCGCGCCGTTCTCCTCTCGCGCGTCGCCGACTCGCCGTACAGCGACCGGGTCACCGTCGACGGCGGCGACCTGCTCTCGACCAGCCTGCCCGATCGCCTCGGCGGCGCACTGCTGGCCAACCTGATCGGGCACTTCGCACCCGAACAGCGCGACCGGCTCTGGGGCACCCTGGCTGCGCGGCTGGCTCCGGGGGCGTTCGCCCTGGTCAACTTGGCACCGCCGGTCGAGCCGGCCCCGGTGGAACGCACCCGGATGAGCGATGTCCGCGTGGGCGAGCGCACCTACACCGGCTGGGCCGCAGCCGAGCCCGCCGGGCCCGACCGGATCACCTGGCAGATGACCTACGAGGTCCACCACGGCGAGCGGCTCGTCAGCCGCGACGAGGTGCACTACGACTGGTGGACACTCTCCGAGCAGGTGCTCCGCGCCGAGACCGCACCCCACGGCCTCCATGTCGCAGCGCACGGCCCGGCCGAAGCCGGCCTGTTCACGGTCGGCACCGAACCACCGCAGTAGCCGGGGCGCGGCCGCGGCGGACCTCTCGCGCTCCGGCCGATCCGCCCGGCCCCGAGCCGGCGGGCGGGCGCGGCCTGCTCCCGCCCGCCGGCAACGGCACCGGGCGCAGGCCCGGATCCGCGTGCTAACGCCCGGGGTACGCGGCCTCCGGAACGGGCACCTGCCGCCAGTCGGTGTCCGACGCCAGGTAGAAGCCCGGATACGCGGGCTGGTTGTAGGCGGTCTGCTGGCCCGCGATCCCGGCCCGGTACTGCGGGTCGTGCATGAGGGTGTAGAGCTTGCGGTCGGTCACCTCGGTCGCGGTGTAGATGCGGATGGCCTCCGAATCGGCGGTGCGCAGCAGCAGCTCCTCGCGCCAGTCGCCGAAAACGTCGGCGACCAGGGCCGGGTTGCCTTTGGTGCCGTTGTTGGTGGCGGTGCCGCCGGCGGTGAGCAGCGTGCCGCGGCGCGGGTCGTCGACCGTGGGCGCCTCGCCGCTGTTGACGAGCTGCGTGGTCATGTCCGGCGCCCAGCGGATGCTCATGTTCGTGCCGGGCACGTCGCGGCCGAGGTGCTCGCCGCCGGCCGACCACAGGCCCGCGTCGGCCTCCTGGTCGGGCGGCATCGACGACCACGCCTCCAGGCCCGGGATGTCCGGGTCGATGTCGCCGGCCATGCCCCGGCCCGTGTCGGTACCGGTGTAGCCGCCGAACAGCACCTCGCCGGTGGCGGCGTCGCGCATCGCGAACCCGTAGGGCGCGTAGGCGCCGCCCTCGTGGACGCCCCAGATCTCCATGCCGTCGCGCCGGGGATCGAGGTCGCCGACGTGCAGGGCGTCGCCGTGGCCCAGCTTGACCCGCTCGCCGGGCACCTGGCTGTCGGGGTGCCCGGTCGCGTAGGAGGAGTACAGCAGCGAGCCGTCGTCGTCGATGGTGGCGGCGCCGTAGACGATCTCCTGTTTGCCGTCGCCGTCGACGTCGGCGGAGGTCATCTGGTGGTTGCCCTGCGAGGTGAGCGTGCCGTGCTCGGGGTCGGCGCCCTCGACCCCGTGCGGGGAGTCGTTGAACGGGTTGGACATCGGCGCGTGCCCGCTGTCGGCCAGCCACTGCCGGGTGAGCTGCCGGCCGTCCCAGCGGTAGGCGGCCAGCGCGGCGCGCGTGTAGTACCCGCGGGCGAAGACGGCCGAGGGGCGGGTGCCGTCGAGGTAGGCCACGCCCGAAAGGAACCGGTCCACCCGGTTGCCGGGTTCGATGCGCGACATCGCGTAGTCGCCCCACATCAGCCCGTCGTCGCCGCGTGCGGGTGCGTAGTCGACGGTGTCCAGCTCGGCGCCGGTTCTGCCGTCGAACACGGTCAGGTACTCCGGCCCCGACAGCACGAAGCCTTCGAAGTTGCGCAGGTCGTTGCGGCTGCTGCGGCCGGGCGCGTAGGTGTCGGTGAAGTGGTCGGCCAGCGCTTCGGCGTCGGTGCGAGAGAGCGGATAGTCGTAGGCGTATTCGATACCGAACGCCTCTTCCAGGGTGGCCGGCCAGTTGCCGGCCCGGACCTCGGGGTGCTCGTGCCAGCCCCGGAACATCTTGACGAGGTGCTCGTAGTAGTCGGCGGAGCTCATGCGGTAGTCGTCGCCGTTGGAGACGCCCGCGGCGGCATCGTCGGCGGGCAGGGTGATGTACTCCGCCGGCTCCGGCTCGCCGCCGGACCCGTAGCCGATGGTCCGGGTGCCGGGGGCGGTCTTGAACATCAGCTCCGAGCGGCCGTCACCGTCGAAGTCGTAGACCAGGAACTGCGTGTAGTGCGCGCCCGAGCGGATGTTGACGCCCAGGTCGATGCGGTGCAGCAGGGTTCCGCCGCGGGTGTAGGTGTCGATGTAGGTGTTGCCCGTGTAGCCGGTTTGGGAGACGTCCTTGGCGTTGGTCGGCGTCCATTTGACGACGTACTCGTAGCGGCCGTCGCCGGTGACGTCGCCGACGCTCATGTCGTTGGCCGTGTAGCCGTACTCTTCGCCGTCCGGGGTGACGCCGCCTTCGGGTTTGCGCAGCGGCAGCTCGTGGTGGCTTTCGGACCAGACTTCGGCCGTGGCTCCCGCGCCGCCGCCCTTGCCGTGGCCACCGCCTGCCGGTGCGACGCGGTACTCGTCTCCGGCCGAGCCTGCGGTGTCCAGGTGGTTGGTGCTGCCGGTGACCGTGGCGATGCGCCGGCCGTCGCGGTACACGCGGAAGGCCTGCGATTTGAGCCCCGAGGGGGTGGCGGCCGCGGTCTCGTGGCCCAGCAGCCGCCAGCTCAGCAGGACGCCGTCGCCGGTGGGGACCGCGACCAGGCCGCGGTCCAGGTCCTCCAGTTGGACCCCGCCGCCGGAGCCGCCGCCGTTGCCGTGGGCGGTAGGGGCCGCGTGGGCGGCTGCGGCCCCGGTGAGCGCGAGCACCACCGCGCAGGCGCCGGCCGCCAGTGCGCTGGGGCCGGGTGGGATCGCGGATTGAATCGTTTTAATGACCCGCAAGGAGGCCTCCCGTTTCTCGGCCCCGGCAAGGGGGCCGCATTAGGGCGGTTGGGGGAACGAGCAGGGCGGTGTGTCGGGGGTCCACGGCGCACCCGCGCACTGCGGCCGCACCAGGCGACCGCAGCGGCACGGTTCGCTCAAATCTACTGGGAAAGCGATTTCCGTCAAGGGGTGCAACGGCGGTCCGCGGTCCGATCCGGTCCTGCTCCCGCCTGCGCCGTGCGCGCCGGCTACAACCCCAGTACCCGGCGCAGCTCGCGGGCCTGGCGGCGCGAGACCTCGACCCGGCTCTTGCGGGGATCGTCCATGAGCAGCATCAACGTGCCCCGGAAATCGGGGGCCAGCTCGCGCACATAGTCGAGGTTCACCAAATAGGAACGGTGCGCGCGGAAGAAGTGGGCGCCGCGCAGCCGGCGCTCCAGCTCGTTCAGCGAGAAGTTCACCAGCACCCGCTCGTCGGCCAACTGCAGATAGGAGTAGCCGCGCGCCGCCCCCGCATAGATGATGGACGACTCGTTGAGCAGCACGGTGCGGTCGCCCTTGTGGACCGGGATCCGGTGCGGGGACTCGGTACCGTCCGAGCGCCGCGGCGCCACCGCCTGCGGCTCGGCCTCGTCCGCCCGCGACGACAGCGCCCGGTCCAGCGCCCGCCCCAGCCGGTCGGCGTCGAAGGGCTTGACCAGGTAGTCGGCGGCGTCGAGGTCGAACGCATCGACCGCGTAGTCGGGAAACGCCGTGGTGAAGACGATCTTGGGCGGATGCGCGGAGTCGCGCAGGCTGCGCGCGATGTCCAGGCCGGTGCCGCCGGGCATGCGGATGTCCATCAGCACCAGGTCGTAGTCCAGTGACTCCAGCAGCAGCAGCGCCTCTTCTGCGTTGGATGCCTCGCCGACGACCTGCACGTGATCGAACCTCGACAGCAGGTAACGGAGGTCCGACCGCGCTGGAGCCTCATCGTCGACGATGAGGCATCGCGCGCGCATAGGTCATCCAAGTGGTATTTGCAGATCGACGACAGTCCCACCGTTTTCGGTGGACTGGATGTCAAGACGATAGCGCTCCCCATACAGCGATGCCAAGCGTCCTGCGATGTTGCTCAGCCCTTGTCCGTCGCCCTCGCGGCGCTCCCCTGCCGAAATCCGCCCGAGCAGATCGGCGGCGATGCCGATCCCGTCGTCGGCCACGCGGATGGAGGTGGTGCGGGTGAGCGGGTCGACCCGCGCCTTCAGCGTGACGGTGCCGCCCGCCACCTTGCCCGCCAGCCCGTGCTTGATCGCGTTCTCCACCAGCGGCTGGATGATCAGCACGGGCACGTGCGCGGTGAGCACCTGCGGGTCGATGTCGTAGCGCACGTGCACCCGGTCGCCGTAGCGGGCCTGCTCCAGCGAGACGTAGGTGCGCACGAAGAAGTACTCCTGGCCGAACTCGGCGAAGTGCCCCTCTTGGCGGACCACGTAGCGGAAGAAATCCGACAGCCGCACCAGCAGTTGGCGGGTCTCCTCGGTGTCGGTGTGCACCTTGGAGGCGATCGTGTTCAACGTGTTGAAAAGGAAGTGCGGGTTGATCTGGGCGCGCAGCGCATCCAGCTTGGCGTCCACCGCGAGGTGCTGGCGGCGGTTGAGTTCGGCCAGTTCCAGGTGCAGCGAGAGGATGCCGGCCAGCCCTTCGACCACGCCGCGCGGCGACAGCGCGCCGTCGCGCCGGAACACCTGCAGCGTGCCCACGGTCTGCTTGCCGTCGGTCAGCGGCGCGACGACCGCGGTGCGCAGCGAGCACTCCGCGGCGGAACAGCACAGCTCGCCGCGGCGCCGCACGAGCACGGTCCGGCCCCGGTTCAGCGCACGCGCGGTCGCCGGGGCCGCCGCATCGCCCGAGCGGTGGTGGTCGTCGCCCGGCCCGGCGAATGCGAGCACCCGCTCGCGGTCGGTGATGGCCACCGCCGCGCCGGCCAGCAGCGGCTGCAGCAGGTGCACGGTGCGGCGCGCCCCATCGGCGGTCAGCCCGGAGCGCAGCGGCATCGACCGGCCCACCGCGGCGATCGTGGTGCCGTGCCGGCCCTGCTGGAGGCGGGCCGGCACCGGTGTGCCGGTGCGGTTGCTGCGCGGCCCCCGCAGCGCTGAGGGGTAGCCGAAGACCAGTGCGGTGGTCAGCCCGGTGCCGATGATCACCGTGGTCCCGGTGCCCAGCGGCGGGGCGGTGATCTGCTGGGTGACCAGGTAGACAGCGCCCCACACCAGGACGATGACACCGGCCAGGGGGAGGCTCCCGTTGCTCATCGGCGTTCCCTTCCCCGCCGGCCGAATCCCGCAACCGTCAGCCGGGCCAGCCGCACCGCGCGGCGGTCGGCCGCGGTGCCGTGCATGCGCAGCCATATGGCATCCAGGCCCGGCGGCGGCCGGGTCGCCAGCGACACCACCGCCGTGGCGGCGGCGGCGCAGGGCGCCGATACGACCGTTGGTGTCAGCAGCACCTGCGCGTAGGCGTTGTCGCCGAGCAGCAGGCCGGCAGTGCACATGCCCACCGCGGCAACGGTACCGGTGATCATGCCCGCGACGGCGCCCGGACCGGTGGTGCGGCGCCACCAGATCGCGAACAGGAACACCGGGGTCAGCGCCGATCCCGCGAGGGCGAACGCCCAGGTCACCATGGTCGCCACAATCGACGGGAACTGCCCGGTGACCGCCTGGGGGTGCACCGCCAGCGCGAGCGACGCCGAAACCGCGGCAACGACGGCGACCGCGGCGCGGCCCGCCCACAGTGCCTGGCGCTGGGTCGCATTGCGGTTGATGTGGCGCTCGTAGATGTCGTGCCCCCACGAGGCGGCCGAGGCCAGCAGCAGGCCGGCGATGGTCGACAGCACCGCCACCAGCGCGCCCACTGCGATCAGGCCCAGGCCGGCCCGCCCGCCGAAGACCTGGCCGAGGACGAGCAGGGCGTACTCGGGTACCCGCAGGATGCCGCCGGTGGTCAGTTCGCGCACCCACGGCAGGTGCGCCGCCGCGTCGCGGACGACCGAGCGCGCGGCGGTGCCCAGCAGGACCGCCAAGGTGTAGAACAGCCCGGCCATGCCCACGACCCACACGGTGGTCATGCGTGCCGCGGTGCCGGTGGGGCTGGTGAAGTAGCGGTTCATGATGTGCGGCAGGCCGGCGGTGCCCATCGCCAGCGACACGATCAGCGCGAACTGGCCGAACTGGGTGTACTGCCCGCCGGGCTCGCCGAAGTAGGCCGGGTCCTCGGGGTGCAGGCGGTTCTCGACCGGCTCCAACCGCCAGGTGCCTTCGGTCTCGGCGGGGTTGGCCAGCGGGCGCGCGGACAGCTCCCGCAGCGCGTCGGGGAAGTTGAATCCGGAGCCGGCGACGACGATGGCCAGCCAGATGAAGATCGCCAGCAGCAGCAGGAACTGCACGGCCTGGGTCCAGGTGGTGCCGCGCATGCCGCCGAGGGCGACCATCAGCATGATGGCGGCGGTCGAGACGAGCACGCCGGTCGTGTAGGCCGAAAGGCCGCCCAGGCCGTGGCCGATGAACAGCTCCCAGATGATCCCGCTGGCGACCGCCTGCGGCACCAGGTAGGCCAGGATGACGAGCTGCACGATGGCCACCGAGGTCAGGCGTACGCCGTTGGAGTCCAGCCGCCGCCCCAGGAAGTCGGGGATGGAGAACTCCCCGAACCGGCGCAGCGGAGCGGCGATGAACAGCAGGACGGGGACGAACCCGGCGGCGAAACCGGTGGCGTACCACATGCCGTCCAGGCCGGAGGCGTAGACGGCCGCGGCCACGCCCAGGAAGGACGCCGCCGAGAAGTAGTCGCCGCAGATCGCGCAGGCATTGGTGACCACGCCGACCCGGCGGCCGGCGAGGTAGAACTCGAAGGTGGAGGCGCGCTGCGGCCGGATCAGCACCGCGACCGACGCCACGGCCGCCAGCAGGACGGCGAGCAGCACGATGCTCGCCATCACGGCGGCAGCGCCTCGTCCTCCCGGTGGCCTTCGCGGGCCGGACCGCCCAGCATGCGTTCCTCGACCGCGTTGGACAGGGTCGCCGCCGCCAGGCACACCACGAAGAAGAAGGCATAGAGCCCGAACGCCGTCATGGCGAACATCGGGCTCATCCCGCCGTAGAGCCGGCCCTGCGACCACCAGTCCAGCGCCGCGGTGAGCAGCGGGACGGCGATGACGACCCCGGTGAACACGGCGACGTGGCCGAGGGCGACACGCCGCAGGGTGCGGAACGCGGCGTCGACCTCAGCGGGGGTGTCGTGCTCGTCGGCGGAGCCCAGCAGGAGGTCGGGCTCGTCGGGGTCGCGCATGTGGTCAGGCGGCCGCGGAGTACAGGCGGCGGGCGGCAACGAGGAGCAGGACGGCGCCGGCGCCGACGATCACCAGGCCGACTCCGGGCAGGAGTTTGCCCCAGCTGTCGGTGGCGGCACTCAGCTGCATGATGCGCGCCGCCTGCCACAGCACCAGCCCGCCTGCGGCGGCCGCCGGGATCAGGGCGTGCACCA
Organism: Streptomonospora sediminis; assembly: GCF_054778995.1. Classification (NCBI taxonomy): domain Bacteria; kingdom Bacillati; phylum Actinomycetota; class Actinomycetes; order Streptosporangiales; family Nocardiopsidaceae; genus Streptomonospora; species Streptomonospora sediminis. The sequence goes on along the minus strand of NZ_BAAGYZ010000146.1, from coordinate 154,424 downwards.
GGGCGATACGCCGGTGCGGCATCAGCGCCCCGCCCACGGCGAGGGCGCCGGCGCACATCACCCACAGTCCGGGGCCGGCCATTCCGGAGAGGTTGCCCAGTGGTGTGGACACCCACGGGGTGAACGCGCCGATGATCAGCAGTAGTCCGCCGGCGAGCAGCCCGGCGCTGCCCGGGTGGAAGATGCTCCGCCGCGCGGCGGGGGCGGCTGGAGCTGCGGAGCCGTTGGATGGCGACATGGCCGAATCCTAACCACTGGTGAGGCGGGTGTTGAGAGGGGCTTTCGCCGAAGGGCCCCGCGGATGAACCAGCGGTCGGCCGGTGCGCGCGAACGGTCCCGGGTGTGATCTATGCCATTCGTCGGATCCATACGACCGTTCAAAAGACGGATCGGCCGTTCGCCCCCATCGGGCTTGTGCACAGGCGGGCGGGTGCGCTGGTGTCTACCCCAGCGGTACGGGGCCCGCGCATTCACAGTCCCTACCCCATTACTAGGAGAGCGATCGTGGCTGAAACGGAAGAACACAGCCCGGGGCCGCCGGGCGGCAACGGCTGGAGGCGTGAGTACTGGAAGAAGAACCTGCGGCTGATGGTGGTCTTGCTTGCCATCTGGTTCATCGTGTCGTTCGGCTTCGGGATCCTCTTCGTCGAGCAGTTGAACCAGATCGTCATCCTCGGGTTCCCACTCGGTTTCTGGTTCGCGCAGCAGGGGTCCATCTATGTGTTCCTGCTGCTGATTCTGGCTTACTGCCTGTACATGGACCGCCTCGACAAGCAGTTCGGCGTCTACGAGTACAACGACGAACCGGCCGGAGGCGGCAGCGCTGAAGGGGGCGAGTCGTGAGCGAAATCCAAATCTGGACGACGGTCTTCATCGTCCTGTCCTTCGGCGTCTACATGACGATCGCCTGGCGCAGCCGCGTGCGGGAGACCGCGGGGTTCTACGTCGCCGGCCACGGCGTCCCCACCATCGCCAACGGCGCCGCGATCGGGGCCGACTGGATGTCGGCGGCGTCGTTCATCTCGATGGCGGGCCTGATCGCCTTCCTGGGCTACGACGGCAGCATCTACCTGATGGGCTGGACCGGCGGCTACGTCCTCCTCGCGCTGCTGCTGGCGCCCTACCTGCGCAAATGGGGCAAATACACGGTCCCCGAGTTCGTCGGCGACAGGTACTCCGAGCTGGTGCGCACCGTCTCGGCCATCGCGGCCATCATCGTGTCCTTCACCTACGTGGTGGGGCAGATGAACGGCGGCGGCATCGTCTTCAGCCGCTTTTTGAACGTGGACATCACCTGGGGCGTGATCATCGCCGCGGTCGTCATCTTCGTTTACGCGGTGCTGGGCGGCATGAAGAGCATCACCTGGACGCAGGTTGCCCAGTACACCGTGCTCATCATCGCCTACATGATCCCGGCCGTGGCCGTGGCGCAGCAGATGACGGGCATCCCCATCCCCCAGGTCTCCTTCGGCCAGATCCTCAGCGGGCTGAACGACCTGTCGGTGGAACTGGGCCTGGAGGTCTTCACCGACCCGTTCACCAGCCGGCCGATGATCGACATCTTCCTGGTGACCATGGCGCTGATGATCGGTACGGCGGGCCTGCCGCACGTGATCATCCGCTTCTACACCACCAAGACCGTGCGCGGCTCGCGGTACTCGGCGTTCTGGGCGCTGTTCTTCATCGCCCTGCTGTACACGACCGCACCGGCCGTGGGCGCCTTCACCAAGTTCAACCTCCTTGAGGGGGTGAACGGCACCGCGACCGACGCCCTGCCGGACTGGGTGCAGAACTGGGCGGCAACGGGCCTGGTGACGGTGAACCAGAACGCGGACGTGGTCAACACGGTCAGCAACGACCCGGCCGCCGGGGCGGACCTGACCGTCAACAACGACATCCTGGTGCTGGCCTCGCCGGAGATCGCCGGACTGCCGGCGCCCATTGTCGGCCTGATGGCTGCGGGCGGTCTTGCCGCGGCGATGTCGACTGCGGCCGGCCTGCTGCTGGTCATCTCCTCGTCGGTCTCCCACGACCTGTACTTCCGCTACTTCCGCAAGACCGCGGGAGACCACGAGCGCCTGCTCGTGGGGCGGATCGCGATGGCCGCGGCGATCGTCGTGGCCGTGGTCGCCGGAATCAACCCGCCGGCCTTTGTCGCCCAGGTGGTGGCGTTCGCCTTCGGTATGGCGGCGTCCAGTTTCTTCCCGGCCATTGTGCTGGGCATCTTCTGGAAACGCTGCAACGCCACCGGAGCCGCGACCGGCATGATCGTCGGCCTCGGGTTCACCATCGCCTACATGCTCTACACCCTGGAGGTGTTCGGTCTGGCGGCCCACGACCCCATATTCGGGGTCAGCCCCGAAGGCATCGGTGCTGTGGGCGCCCTGGTCAACGCCGTGGTGACGGTCGTGGTGTCGCTGGCCACTCCAGCGCCGTCGCGCCACATCGCCGAGATGGTCGAGAGCATCCGCTACCCGTCGCCGCGCCGCATCGCGGGCACGGGGACGGGAACGGGCCCGGGAGCGCCCACGGGCAGCACCGAGTAACCCGGCTCCGGCTCCGGACGTTCCGGCGGCCGGCAACACCCGCCCGACCATCCCCTCAAGGCCCCTCCCGCTCCCCTCCCGGTGGGAGGGGCCGCCTTATGCCCTGCGGGGCACCGCCGGGGCGGTCTCCGGTCGCCTAGTCTGGTGATCGCAGCGCGGCGGCCGCCGCCGCACGCCCGGGCGTGCGACTCCCCGACCGCGAGCGGCACCGCGCGGCCCCCAACCGCGATCGCACCCGCCTGACCGGGGTCTTTGGCCGCGGCAGGCGAGGGGAGGAAGGAAACCCACCCATGGCCGAACGTCCCGCAAGACCCCGGCCGAGCGCCATACGCGCCCAGGTGCAGCGGGTCGAGCAGCTCACCCCGCACATGATCCGCATTGTGCTGGGCGGACCCGGGCTCGACGGCTTCGCCGCAGGCGAGTACACCGACCACTACATCAAGCTGCTGTTCCCTGCCGAGGGCGGCGCCTACCCCGACCCCTTTGATCCCCAGGCCATCCGCGAGGAGCAGCCCCGCGACCAGTGGCCGGTCATGCGCACCTACACCGTGCGCCGCTGGGACGCCGAGGCCCGCGAGTTGACCGTCGACTTCCTGTACCACGGGCAGCAGGGGGTCGCCGGACCGTGGGCGGCCAATGCCCGGCCGGGCGACGACCTGTACTTTTCCGGTCCCGGCGGCGCCTACGCTCCGGACCCGGCCGCCGGCTGGCACCTGCTGGCCGGCGACGAGAGCGCGCTGCCCGCCATCGCGGCCGCGATGGAGCGGCTGCCGGAGGGCGCCCTTGCCCACGTGTTCATCGAGGTCGCCGACCCACAGGAGGAGCAGAAACTACAGACCGCCGCCGACGCCGCGGTCACCTGGCTGCACCGCGGCACCGAACGGGTCGGCGAGCCGCTGGCCCGCGCGGTCGCCGGGTTGGACTTTCCGCCCGGCGATGTCCAGGCGTTCGTCCACGGCGAGGCGGGCGCGGTCAAGGAGCTGCGGCGGCTGCTGCGCCGCGAGCGCGGCGTGCCGCTGGAGCGGCTGTCCATCTCGGGCTACTGGCGGACCGGCTTGAACGAGGACGGCTGGCAGTCGAGCAAACGCGAGTGGAACCGCCAGGTCGAGCAGGAGACCGAAGGCGCTTGACCGGAGCGCCGCGAACCGCGGATCGGGGACCGGGAAGCGAGCGGGGCGCACGCGCATCCCGCCCCGCCCGGCCCCCGGTGTCCGCGGCATCCGGGTCACAGCCAGGTGGGTGCCTCGGGTGAGCCGGCCGCTGCGCCGCCGTCGGCGGGCAGGACGGCGCCGGTGACCCAAGCCGACTCCGGGCCCGCCAGCCACAGCACCGCCGGGACGATGTCGGCGGCCGCGCCTGCCCGCCCCAGGGGTGTGGCCCGCCCGGCCGCATCGGCGTAGTGCTGCGGTATCGGGTTGAGGTCCGACCGCACGTGGACATAGCCCGGAGCCACCGCGTTGACCCGGATGCCCTGCGGGGCCAGTTCCAGGGCGCAGCTGCGGGTGACCGCGTCCAGCGCGGCTTTGGATGCGGCGTAGCAGGTCGTGCCGGTGCGGGCGCGCGCCGCGGCGCCGGAGGAGATGTTGACCACCGCGCCGGGCCGGCCCGCTGCGGTCAGCCGCCGGGCCAGCGCCAGGGTCAGCAGCAACGGCGCGCGGGTGTTGACCGCCAGTACGCGGTCCCACAGTCCGGCGTCGGTGTCCAGGGCCGCGCGGGCCGGGTAGAGCCCGGCGGCGTTGACGAGGATGTCCACCCCGCCCAGCCGCCCCCAGGCGGACTCCACCACCTCTTCGGCCGCTGCGGCCCGGGCGAGGTCGGCCGCGATCAGCGCCTGCGGCGCGGCCGGGCCGGGGGCGGGGGCGGGGCCGGGTTCGGCGGGCGGGTGCAGGTCGGTTCCTGCAACCGCGGCGCCGGCCGCCCGCAGCGCCGCGGCGCACGCCGCGCCGATACCGCCGCAGGCACCGGTGACCAGTACCCGCGCATCCTCCAACAGCGGTGTGGCGCCGAGCGGGGTCTCAGGCACCGCCGCCACCCCCGGCCAGGGCCGCGGCCGCGTCGGCGGCCACCTCGTCGCAGCGGCGCACCCCGATGTCCAGTTCGGCCAGGCGGTCCAGGAACCACTCCAGGCCGAGCATGCGGTGGCCGCGGCCGATGACCTGCGGGTGGAAGGTGATGACGCAGACGCCGCCGGGTTCCTCCCGCGCCATGTAGACCACGTCGTCGAGGAAGTTCGCAAAGACCTCTTGGGGCCTGCGCAGACCGGGCATGAGCAGCCCGGGCGCCCGCAGGTACTCGAACTGGGGGTAGTCGTCGAGGCTCCAGGACACGGGCAGTTCGACCAGCGGGGTGCGGCGGCCGAACTCGAAGGGGCCGTCGGCGGGGGCGCGGTCGCCGCTGCGGACCCGGTAGGGCGTGTAGTCGGTTGCCATCAGGCTGGAGTCGTAGGCCAGGCCCAGTTCCTCCAGGATGTCGGCGGTGGCGTCGGTGAAGTCCCAACTCGGGGTGCGATTGCCGACGGGCGCGGTTCCGGCGGCAGCGGTCAGCACCTCGGCGGAGCGGACCAGTGCGGCGCGCTCGGTTCCGGCGTCGAGCGCGGAGACCGGCTCGTGGGCGTAGCCGTGCAGGCCGATCTCGTGGCCGGCCCGGGCGATGTCGCCGACCAGCTCCGGGTAGGTGTCGGCGGTGTGGCCGGGCACGAACCAGGTCGAGGGCAGGCCGCGGGCGTCGAGCAGCCGCAGCAGCCGGGGCACCGCGTGCGCGCCGAACTCGCCGCGCGAGTAGGGGCCCGGGGAGTTCATCCCGCGCGACATCCACAGCGAGATCGCGTCGAAGTCGAAGGTGAGGCAGACGGTACCGTCAGGCATGGGCGGGCTCCTGGATCCACGGGGAGGCTGCTTCGGGGGTCTGCTGCGCGGCGGTGCCGGCCGGTGGCGGGGCCGCGGCGAGGTCGCCGAGCCGCCACCGGGCGGGCGGCTGCTCGCAGGCGGGGTGGGCGGCGATGGTGAGTTCGCGGGCGTCCAGGTCCATGGCGAGCGAGTAGAGGGTGCAGAACCGGTCCTCGGGCGCCGCGGCGGGGTCGGGGTGGCGGCAGACGGCGTCGGGGTAGGAGTAGTGGTCCTGCAGGGCGCGGCGGATGCCGTCCAGGGTCACCGACCTGGCCTCCAGCGCGTCCTCCAGCAGGTGGCGGACGCGTTCGCCGCGCAGCAGGGTCAACTGCGACCGGGCCTTGCGCAGGTCGCCCACTGCCACGGCGGTCTCGAAGTGGTTGGCGTGGGTGATCAGTCCCTGGCGCGGCAGCAGGTGGCCGAAGTCGCCGGGGGCGACCTCCAGGTCGATGGCCTCGCCTCCGGCGTCGGCGATGAGGATGTTGCCCGAGGAGATCCGCTGCTGGGGCAGGACGGCGCGGTGCGCCTGGGACATGGTGCGCGCGTGCAGGACGCCGCGCAGCAGGAAGTGGTAGGGGACCCCGTCGCCGCCGCGGTCGGCGTCGGACACGAGCAGGTTCGCGCACACGCCGAGTCCCGCGGAGTTGAGGCCGCTCTTGGCGAGCATGCCCGCTTCGGTCAGCGACAGCACGCCGAACCCGTCCTCGTCGCGGGTGGCGAGCAGGAAGGTGACCGGGCCCTGCTCGGGGTGCCAGTCCCAGTTCTGGGCGAGCAGGGTGTGGCCGCCGGCGGTGCGCGAGCCCAGCACGGCCAGCGAGGTGCAGCCGCCTTCGCGGTAGGCGGTGCCGTAGAGCATCTCGGTGCGGGCGTTGAGGGCGTAGATGTACTCGGGGGGTTGCTCGGCGCCTTCCGCGAGGCCGTCGAGCATGGCCGCCACGGCGGTGTCGTAGTCGGCGGCGACGGTGCGGTAGCGGCCGCCCCACCGGCGCACCGCGGCGTCGTCGAGCCCAGCCTGGTCGCGGAAGCGCTTGCGGTAGGAGTCGAGGTTGGCGGCGACCAGGTCGCGGGTTGCGGCGCCGATCCGCTGGCCCATGCCGGTGTGGCAGCCGCTGACGCTGAGCACGGCCGGGCCGCCCGGCGCGGCGGGGGTGGCGGAGGCAGGGGCGGTGTCGGACAACGTTCCTCACCCTTTTCTGGGAGTCGGATCCGGGAGTCGGAGAATGTGCGCGGAGAGCCGCCGGTGCGGGCGGCGGTCAGCGCCGGGCGGCACTTGTCAACGCAGTGACTTGTGCGCGGTTTCGCGCATCGACAGCACGACGATCGTGGTGAGCAGGCCCGCGCCGGCGGCGAGCAGCGCCGGCGAGGCGTTCCAGCCGGTGGCCGAGATCAGGAAGGTCGCCAGGAACGGTGCCGTGCCGCCGAAGACCATGACCGAGCCGTTGTAGCCGATCGACAGCGAGGAGTACCGCACCTCGGTGGGAAACATTTCCGAGATCGCGGCGGGACCGGGCCCGGAGAACACCGCCAGCAGCAGCGCCAGCGCCAACTGCCCGCCGTAGATCGCCGCCGTGGTGCCGGTGTTGAGCAGCATCATGATCGGCAGGCTGAGCACCAGGAACCCGGCGGCCGAGGCCAGCAGCAGCGGTTTGCGGCCGATGCGGTCGGACAGGGCGCCGAACACCGGGATGAGCACGGTGAACAGCGACAGCGCGACCACGTTGGCGACCTTGGCGTGGGTGGGGTCGGCGCCGACCACCTCGGTGAGGTGGGTGGGCAAATAGGTCAGGAACAGGAAGTACGACAGGGTCCACAGCACGGTGAAGCCGAAACCGCGGACGATGGCGAGCTTCTGGGTGCGGAAGCTCTGCAGCAAGGGGCTGCGGACGGTTTCGCCTTCGGCGGCGGTCTGTTTGAACGCCGGGGTCTCGTCGAGCATCAGGCGCAGCGCCAGGGCCGCGATCCCGGTGAGGACACCGAGCAGGAACGGCAGGCGCCAGGCCCACTCCAGCAGCTGGTCGTGCGTGAACAGCAAGGTGTTCGCGGTGGCCACCCCCGCAGCGAGCAGGAAACCGAGCGCGGTCGAGACCTGCTGGGCGCTGCCGAACAGGCCGCGGCGGCGGGCCGGCGCGTATTCGACGATGAGCGCGGCGGAGCCGGCCCATTCCCCGCCGACCGAGAAGCCCTGCACCAGGCGGGCGGCGACCAGCAGCAGCGGGGCGCCCAGCCCGATCTGGGCGTAGGTGGGCAGCAGCCCGATCAGCGTGGTCGAGCCCGCCATCAGCACGACGGAGAGCACCAGGGCGCGGCGGCGGCCGTGGCGGTCGCCGATGTGGCCGAACACCAGCGCGCCCAGCGGCCGGATCACGAAGCCGACGGCGAAGACCGCGAAGGTGTAGAGCAGGCCGGCGGCGGTGTCGGAGTCCGGGAAGAACAGGGTGGCCAGCAGCGCCGCCGAATACCCGTAGATCACGCTGTCGTAGTTCTCAAGGATGTTGCCGAAGCCGGCCGAGAGGACTGCCAGCCGGGCGTCGCGGCGCGTCCTGGTGGCGGTGCCGGCCTGCACGTCTGTGGTCATGTTGGTCTCCCATGGGCCGTCGCTTCTGACGGCGGGCATCGGGGTGGGGGTGATCGACCAGCCTGGACGCCGCAGGGCCGGCCGGCATCGGTCGGATGACCGATGGGTGGCCGGCGGATGGGCGGCGGGTTGCGGGACCGCGAGCGGGCGGACCGCGAGCGGCGGGATCGCGCGGGTCGGCCGCGGTGGCGCCGCCGCGGTCTCAGGCCGGCCAGGGGGGCGCAGTGAAGGCGCTGGTGGCGTAGGCGCCGGGGGCGATCAGCCGGTGTTCGCCGCCGCTGACCTGGTAGACGAGGTGGGCGTGGGCGAGGGACGGGTCGCCGGTGTCGTCGGGGAAGGACAGCCCGCGCTGCCCCGGTCCGCCGAAGTAGTAGGCGCCGGCCACGCCGCGGTACACGCTCGTCCGCAGCGCGTCGGCGACCTCGTCGTGGGCCCAGGGCCGGCTCGCGCGCTGCCAGGCCGCGGCGAGCAGGTGCACCATGTCGTAGTGCACCCCGGCACTGGCCTGGCCGGGGTCGGCGGCGTGGCTGCGCCGGTACCGGCGGTTGAATGCGCTGCCGATCATGTCGTCGTAGGTGCCGACGACGGTGGACCACAGCAGACCGTCGGCTTCGGGGCCGCTGCGGGCGAGGAATCCGGGGATGGAGGGGGTCCAGACCGTGTACAGCAGGGTCGGGGTCGGCGCTGCGGCGAACGCGCCCAAAAACGCCCGCAGTTCGGATTCGACGTAGCTGGTCAGCAGCACGGCGGCGGGTTCCTGCGCCCGCACCCGGTCCAGCACCCGGCCCCAGTCGGCGCCGATGTTGGGGACGGTCACCACCTCGGCGGTCTCCCAGCCGTGCCGGTGCGCGGCCTGCTCCAGGTCGCCGTGGTCGGGGCGCAGGGTGTCGCGCAGCACCAGGACCAGGCGGCGGTTGGCGGGGCGCCAGCGGCCCTGGTCGCGCAGGTCGCTGACGGTGCGCAGGAACCCGGAGATGTAGGCGTCCTCGGCGGCGCAGACCTGGAAGGTGCGGCCGAAGCGGGCGGGGTCGGCGGCCACGAGTTCGGATCCGGCGACGGCGACCATGGTGTGCAGCAGCGGAGCGCCGTGCTCGGCCACCCGGGAGAACACGCGTTCCTGCTGGGCGGGCGCGAGGTATCCCAAGGTGACCGCGTCGACGTCGGCGTCGAGCAGGCGGTCGAGTGCGGCGCCGGTGCCGCCGGCGTCGGCGAGGTCGGCGGTCGCCACGACGTGCTCGACCCGGCGTCCGCCGACGCCGCCCCGGCTGTTGAGTTCGCTGATCGCCAGTTGGGCTCCGGTGCGCATGGCGCGGCCGTCCTCCAGCGAGGGGCCGTGCAGCGGGTAGAGGGAGCCGAGGTAGAGGGGGCGCCGGCGCAGCCGCCGCTGTATACCGGCGGGCCCGGCGGGTGCGGGCGCCGCCGCCGCGGTCTCCTGCGGGGTCCGGTCGGCACCTCCGCCACCGGGATCGGCCGGGGCCGCGGGGTCGGGGGCGTCGAGCCTGCGCAGCGGCAGCGCGTCCAGTGCGGTGCCCGGGGGCAGCGGCAGCACGAGCAGGCCGTGCCCGATGGCGATCGCCGCAGCCGCCGACCGGGTGGGCTGGCCCAGCTTGGCCAGGATGTGTTCGACGTGGGTGGCGACGGTGCGGCGGGCGATCGAGAGCCGTTCGGCGATCTGGGCGTTGGTGAGCCCGCCGGTGACCAGGGTGAGGATCAGCAGTTCGCGCGCTGTCAGGCCGTAGGGAGCGCTCATGCGGTCGGCGTGCAGGGCGGTGCCGCGCCGGGCGGTGGAGGTGGCGTCGGATTCGACGGTGATCCGCCACGCGGTGCCGCGGTCGTCGAGGTAGAGGTAGTGCTGCTCCCCCAGGCGCTGGCGGTGCGCGGCGCGCAGGTGGCCGCCCAACACGGTGTGGGCGGCGAGGAAGCCCGGGGGCGAACTGCGGACCCTGCCCCGGGAGTCGATGACCGCGCGGGCATGGTCGGCACCGGCGTGGCCCGCACCGGAACCGGAAGGTGCGGCGTTGTGCATCATGTACGCAGGCTAATGACCTGGTACAGGAAAGCACAGGGCACGGTGGTGCCCGAGTGATCCCTTATGCCCGTTTCCGGTGCACGGCAGCGAGCACGCGGAAATAACCAGATCTGGCGCCGGATCCGGGCATTTCCGCATGCTCGACGGGATCGGTCGGCACCGGCCCTGCGGGCCTCACGCCTCGCGTGCGCCCTGCGGCCGCAGCGCGGTGCCGTCGGGGCCCGCGACGACGACGTCGATGCCCGCCACTGCAAAGGGGGCCAGGGCGGCGGGGCCCGCACCGGCGTCGGTGACCAGGGTCCAGCGCTCCGGCAGCCGGGCCCAGGCGTGGAAGGGGCGGCGGCCGAGCTTGGCGGCGTGCACCAGCACGTAGACCCGTTCGGAGCGCTGGGCCATCAGTTCTTTGAGGCGGGTCTGTTCCAGGGTCGCTTCGCAGATACCGTCTTCGGCGGTGACGGCGTCGGCGCCGAGGAAGACGCGGTCGAAGGTCATCCGGCTCAGCGCGGCCTCGGTGTGCGGGCCGAAGAGTCCCTGGCTGAGGTGGCGCAGCGTGCCGCCGAGGCATTCCACGCGCACGTCCTCGGCACCGACCAGTTCCTCCAGCGCGGTGAGGCCGGTGGTCGCCACGGTGAGGTCGCGTACGCCGCGCAGTTCGTGGGCCACGGCCGCGGTCGTCGATCCGGAGTCGAGCAGGACGGTTTCGCCCGCGCTGACCTCGCCCGCGGCCCAGGTGGCGATCGCCCGTTTGGCCTCGAACGCCTCGCCGAGCCGTTGCCGCAGCGATGCCTCGGGGTGGGCGATCAGCGGCATGACGCCGCCGTAGGTGCGGGCCAGCCGGCCGTCGGACTCCAGGTGGGCCAGGTCGCGCCGGATGGTCGAGGCGGTCACTCCGAACCTGGCGGAGAGCTCTTCGACGCTGGCGAGCCCGGTCGTCGTGGCGAGCTGCACGATTGCGTCGCGCCGCGCCTTGGTTCCGCGGGACATGCACGTCCTCTCGTATCCGACGGGCGGGTCGGCACACCCGTGCGCCCGGCCCGGCTCATGGTACCGAGGGCCGGTACCGCCTTCCGGCCCGGCGCGGGCGGGCGGGACCGGCTGCTCCCGCGCGGGGGCCGTGCCGCCCGCATGGGCACCACCGATTGCGCGTTGTACGCAGAACCGGACCGCAAGTTGCGCGCTCCCTCACTCCGCCCGCGGGCCGGCGCCGGAACGCAGCACCGGGCGCGCCGCCGCTGCCGTTGCATGCGACTGCAGGCATCTACCGACGTGAAAGTGCGAGCGGCGCGCAGCGGGCGGGACAGATCCGCGCGCACCCGGCCCGGACTCACGGGCATCCGCGCTACCCGCACGGCCGGTGACCGGCAACCAATATTGCGTGAATCACGCTATGAGTATTGCGCACAACACGCAATCGTGCCAATGTCAGCATTAGTGATTAAAAAGCGGTTCCTACGTGACCCGAGTAACAGGAGTAGCTCCGCGCAGCACCGGCCCGCGCGGAGGCCGATCCAAGGAGGCACCCGATGACATCCAGCCCGAGCCCCGCGGCCGGCGGCCCGGTTCGGCTCCCCGGGGTGGCCCAACCGATGTCGCGGCTCGTGTTGGGCACCATGACCTTCGGCGACACGGTCAGCGAGGACGGCGCCGCCGAGATGCTCGACCTCGCCCTGGACTCGGGTGTCAACGCCGTCGACACCGCCAACGGGTACGCGGGCGGCGCCAGCGAGGCGATCCTCGGCCGGCTGCTGGCCTCGCGCCGCGACCGCGTGGTGCTGGCAACCAAGGCCGGAATCCCGCACCCCGACGCCGGCGACCACGCTCCGCTCTCGCCCGCCGGGCTGCGCGCGAGCCTTGAAGGCAGCCTCAAGCGCCTCGGCACCGACCATGTCGACCTGTTCTACCTGCACCAGCCCGACCGCGCCACAAGCCCGGCCGAAACGCTGGGGGCCGTCGCCGAACTGGTGGCCGAGGGCAAGATCGGGGCGCTGGCCGTCTCCAACTACGCGGCCTGGCAGATCGCCGAGCTCAACAGCGCGGCCGATGCGACCGGCGCGCCGCGGCCCGTCATCGCCCAGCAGCTGTACAACCTGCTCGCCCGCCGGGTCGAGGAGGAGTACACCGAGTTCGCCGCTGCCACCGGCCTGCTCACCATGGTCTACAACCCGCTGGCCGGCGGCCTGCTCACCGGCCGCCACCGCTACAGCGCCTCCCCCGACTCAGGGCGCTTCGGCGACTCCCGCATCGCCGCCATGTACCGCGAGCGCTACTGGGAACCCGCGCTGTTCGAGGCGGTCGGCGAACTGGCGCGCATCGCCGACGGCGCCGGCCTGAGCCTGACCGACCTGTCGCTGCGCTGGCTGCTGAGCAGGCCCGCGACCGGTGCGCTGCTGCTCGGCGGCTCGCGCAGCGAGCAGCTCCGCGCCAACCTCGCCGCCGCGGCGGCGGGTCCGCTGCCCGCCGACACCATCGCGGCCTGCGACGCTGTCGGCGCTTCGCTGCGCGGCCCCATGCCGGCCTACAACCGCTGAAGCCGCACCGGTACCGGCACGTGCCGCCACCGCCGCCCCCCACCACCCCTGACCGCTCCCATTGCCAGAGGAGATGAGTTGCGCATGAGCGCGGCTGAGTTCGCCCGCAGGATCCGCGCCCGCGAGAGGGCCGTCGGCTACTGGATGGTCGTTGACGCGCCGGTCGCCGCCGAGCGCATCGCCCGGCTCGGCTACGACTACGTGGCCTTCGACGCCCAGCACGGGCTGTTCGGCTATTCGGGCCTGCTGAACGGCCTGATGGCGGTGGACGCGGGCGGCCGATCGGTCGGCCTGGTCCGGGTCGAGTCCAACGAGCCCGCCGGGATCGGCCGCGCGCTGGACGCCGGCGCCGGCGGGGTCATCGTCCCGATGGTCGACACCGCCGAGGACGCCGCCGCGGCCGTCGCCGCAACCCGCTACCCGCCGCACGGGGTCCGCTCCTACGGCCCCATGCGCGCGATGCTGCGCATCGGCCCCAAACCCGCCGAGGCCAATGCCGGCACCCTGGTCCTGGCGATGATCGAGACACCCCAGGGCCTGGCCAACGTCGAGGAGATCTGCGCCGTACCCGGGCTCGACGGCGTCTACGTGGGGCCGTCCGACCTGTCCCTGGCGGTGGGCGGCGCGTTCCCCAACGACCCCGGCGCCGCCGAGGCATTCGGCGCCGCAGTGGCCCGGGTGAGCAGCGCCGCCGCCGCGGCCGGCATCGCCGCGGGGATCCACACCCCCGACGGCGCCACGGCCGCCCGGCGCCTCACCGAGGGCTACACCTTTGCCACGGTCGCCTCCGACCTGGTGCACCTGGAGCAGGCCGCCAGGCACCACCTGGCCGCGGCGAGCGGCGAGGACCAGCCGTGAGCCGGCCCACCGGCGCGGCCCGCGTGCAACAGCGGGAGGTGGCGGCGCCGTGCCCCGGACACTGATCACCACGCCCACGTTCGGCCGGTTCTCCGACGAGCCGTGGCGCATCCTGGAACAGGCGGGCGAAGCCGTCCGCCCGGCCGGCACCGCACCGCTGCCGGCGGCCGAGCTGCGCAGCCGCATCGCCGACACCGACGCGCTCGTCGTCGGGCTCGACGACATCACCGCCGACCTGCTGGCGGCCGCACCCCGGCTGAAGGTCGTCGCCAAGCACGGGGTCGGGGTCGACAACATCGACCTCGGCGCCGCCCGCGAACGCGGGATCCGGGTCGTCTTCGCGCCCGGCAGCAACAGCCGGGCCGTGGCCGAGTTGACCTTCGGCCTGCTGCTGGACGCCGCCCGCAGGATCACCCGCACCCACACCGAGGTGCTCGGGGGCGGCTGGCCCAAGCACTTCGGCCCGGAGCTGGCCGGGCGGACCCTGGCCGTCATCGGGTTCGGCCGCATCGGGCGCCTGCTCGCCGGCTACGCCCGCGCCTTCGGGATGGACGTCGTGGCCCACGACCCGTTCCTGGAGGAGGCCGCCTTCGCCGAGCACGGTGTGCGGCCGCTCGGGCTGCAGGAGTGCCTGGCCGAGGGCGACTTCGTGAGCCTGCACCTGCCGGGCGGCGGCGACGGGCCGCTGCTGGACCGCGCGGCGCTGGGCTCGATGAAGCAGGGCGCGTGCCTGGTCAACGCCGCGCGCGGCGGCCTGGTCGACGAGGACGCCCTGGCCGGCCTGCTGCACAGCGGCCACCTGGCCGCAGCGGCCCTTGACGCGTTCGGGCGCGAACCGCTCGACGGCGCCAGCCCGTTGCGCACCGCACCCAACGTGGTGCTGACATCGCACATCGGCGCCTGCACCCACGAAGCCAACCGCAACATGGGCGCCATGGTCGCCGAGGACGTCGTACGCGTGCTGCGCGGCGACGAGCCCCGCCACGCGGCGGTCTGAGCGCGCCACCGCGCGCCGCCCGCCCCACCACGACCGGCGCCGCCGCCCTGCTCGCCCGCGGCGGCGCCGGCCCGCACCCGTATTTCCCCGTTACCGCCTCTGCGTTTCCGCGCAGTCCGGGCCCAGCGCCCGACCCGCTGCCATCCCCCGATCGCCCGGTGGCATCCCGGGCGGAGAGGAACCGTGCCATGTCCAAGGAAACCCCGCCGGCGGCGCCACCGCCGGACGTCGCCGACCCCTATGCGCTGCGCGCCCAGGACGTGCAGGCGCCGCCGACCACCTTCCGCGGGAGACTGCGCCGCCTGGGACCGGGGCTCGTGCTCTCGGCGGCGGTGGTCGGCTCCGGTGAACTGATCGTCACCACCTCGCTGGGCGCCCAGGCCGGATTCGTCCTGCTGTGGCTGGTCGTGATCTCCACCGGGGTCAAGGTGTGGATCCAGATGGAGCTCGCCCGCTGGACCATCCTCACCGGCAAGCCCGCGTTGGAGGGCTTCAGCCAGGTCGGCCCCAAGATCGGCCCTGTCGGTTGGATCAACTGGCTGTGGATCGGCATGGACTTCGCCAAGATGCTGCAGCGCGGCGGCATCATCGGCGGCGTCGCCTCGGCGCTGTCCCTGATCTGGCCGGTCTTCGGCGAACCGCTGAGCTTCGGGTCGCTGGCCTTCTGGGCGGTGGTGGTCATGGCCACCACGGTCGGGCTGCTGCAGAGCGGCAAGTACAGCGTGGTCGAACGGTTCACCGTCACCGCCGTGGTGATCTTCACGGCCTCCATCGTGCTGCTCGCGCTGGGGCTGCCGCTCACCGACTTCGCCTACGGCACCGACGAGCTCGCGACCGGCCTGAGCTTCATGATCCCCGCCGGCACCGTGGGAGTCGCGGTCGCCATGTTCGGGCTGACCGGCGTCGGCGCCGATGAGATGACCACCTACACCTACTGGTGCTTGGAAAAGGGCTACGCCCGCTGGACCGGCCCCGACGACGGTTCCGAGGAGCGCGCCCGCCGCGCGGAGGGCTGGCTGCGGGTGATGCGGCTCGACGTCCTGGTGTCGTGGCTGGTGTGCACCATCTGCACGCTGTCGTTCTACGTGATCGGCGCCGCGGTGCTGCACCCGCAGAACCTCGTACCCGAGGGCAACGCGATGATCTCGACGCTCGCCCGGATCTACACCGACACCATGGGCGAATGGGGCATGACCGTGTTCCTCGTGGGTGCGATCGCGGTGCTGTACTCCACCAACGTCGGCTCCACCGCGAGCGTGCCGCGGCTGTGGACCAACACGCTGGGCCTGCTGGGTGTCATCGACTGGACCGACATGAAGGCCCGCACCCGAACGATCCGCATCCTGACCTGCTGCCTGCCTCCGCTGTGGGCCGCCTTCTTCCTGTTCCTGCAGGCGCCGGTACTCATGGTGCAGATCGGCGGGGTCGCCGGCGGCGTCTTCCTGCTGGCGGTGGTGATCGCCGTATGGAAACTCCGGACCACCGAGGTCGACAAACGGTTCCGGGGCAACATGTGGCTGAACGCGGCCCTGGTCATCAGCAGCACGCTGATCGCGCTCCTGGGTGTCTACTCGGTCCTGGAGGTCTTCGGCATCACCATCGGCGCCCCCGCCTGACCCACCCGACCGCCCCACCGCCCCTGCCCCGTGTCCCGCCCGCAGCGGGGCGGAGGGCAGGGGCGTTCCGGGTTTACGGGCGAGCGCGGAACGCGGCCGGGTTCGGGCGGGACGGGGATGGCGCGCGGGGGGCTATTGCGCGGTGCCTGCGATGGAGCCGGTGGTCGCGCCGGCATCGCTGTAGGCGGCGCAGAGGACCTCGTAGTCGCCGTTCTGCCAGCCGCTCTCGGTGGGTGTGTATGTCAGCTCGTAATAGTCGGACGCCATGTAGCCGACACCCACATAGGAGGTGAACGCCTCGCCGCGGCATGCCACGTCCGCCTCCTCGCCCACGGTGGTGTCTCCCGGCCATGCGCGGTCGCCGTCGAGTTGGACCGCGGCGTACAGCTCGTATTTGTGCGGCTCCGCGCAATCGATGAGGTAGACATCGGTCGTGTCGTCCTCGCCGTAATCGTTGAAGCAGTCGCCGACCGCGACGTCGTAGATGCTCGCGGGCTGCCCGGCGGGTGCACCGCCTGCGGTTTCGTCCGGGGCGCCGGATGTGTCGTTCTCGGGGGTTGCGTTTTCGGCCCCGGCCTCGGCCCCGGCGTTTCCGCCGCCTTTGGGCGCCGCGCCCTCGTCGCCGCTCGTGGCCTCAGTGGTTCCGCCGCTGGCGGAGGGTTCCGGGCTGCCTCCGCCGCCGGTCTGCGGGGCGGTCGGGTGCCCGCTGCCGGCCGCACTGGTGTCGAGGGGGCCCAGGGCGTTGCCGAGCACCGCGCCCGCCGCAGCCACCCCCGTGAGCAGGCCGACGGCCAGAACAGCGCCGATACCTACCAGCCAGGGTCTTCTGCGGTTTTTCGGTGCGGGGGCGCCGGACCCGCCGGAGGGCGGGTGCTGGGTGGTCGTGAACGTGGCCGGTGCGGTTGTGTCGCCGCCGACCACAGCGGTGTGCGCCGCACGTATCGCGTCGTGGACGCTGCCCGGGTCGGTGGAGCGGCCCTGGCGGCCCAGCAGTGCCATCAGCACATCCACCGAATTGGGCCGCGCGGCGGGGTCCTTGTCGAGTGCCTTTGCGGCCAACGGGCGCAACTCGTCCGGAAGCGCGCTCAGGTCGGGCTCGGTGTGCAAGACCTTGTGCAGCACGTTGGGCACCGTGTCGGCGCTGAACGGCGATGCGCCGGTCGCCGCATACACCAGGACCGCACCCCAGGCGAACACGTCCGAAGCTGCCACGGCAAAGCCGCCGGCGATCTGTTCGGGCGCCATGAACGGCGGCGTTCCGATCGGGGAATTGGTCAGGGTACCGCTGCTTTCGGTGCTCTGGGCGATCCCGAAGTCGATCACCCGTGCCCCGCCGTCGCCCAACAGAACGTTGCCGGGCTTGAAGTCGCGGTGCACGATACCGGCCTCGTGGATCGCGACCAGCGCCGTGGCTGTGGCGACGGCAAGGCGGCTGAGGTCGCCGCCGGACATGGGGCCGTCCTGGCGGATGCGCTGGGACAGCGATCGCCCCTCGACGTACTCGCTGACGATGTAGGGGGATTCGGCCTCGAAGTCGGCCGCCAGCACGGCCGCGGTGCAGAAAGAGGCGACCTGCCGTGCCGCTTCGGCCTCGCGGATGAACCGCTGCCGGACGCGGGGTTCCTCCAGCGCTTCGGGGTTCAGGCACTTGACGGCAACCGGGGCTCCGCCGTTCCCGGGTTCGGCAAGATAAACGGTCCCCTGGCCTCCCGTTCCGAGGCGGCCGATCAGGCGGAGTCCGCCGATCTCGGCAGGGTCGTCGTCCTTCAGGGAGAAGGGGATGGGCATAGGGGGGTGCTCCAGGGGGTTGCATCGCTGGGGAATGGCCACCGAACGGCTATTTCGTTCGCTGCAAGGCAGCGGGACGCCGGCCCGCGCCCAGTGGCTCCAGGATAGGCGGGAAACTCGGCGGCGCGGCGCGGGAGGCGGGCCCGGCGGGTCCGATTGTGGACACCGGAAAAGTTCCCCAAGAGCACGGGTACCGGATCCGGTCCACCTACCCGGGGGCTTTGCCACCGGTCCCGTACAACCGCGCGCGTGCGCCGGGCAAGTCCCGGCGCAGGCCGGAAGCCGCACGGTGATCGGCGGTTCCCGAACCGGGCTTGCGGCCGGCCCCGTAGCGGCGGCCCGGTTCGCCCCCATGGCCGGCAAGACCTGCACATTCCGGTCGCCGCCGCGGACACCCGTTCGGCACCGGTACCGCCGCAGCGGGCGGATCACATGGCGGTGAGCATGTGCGCCATGGCCGCCGCCATCACGGCCAGGGTGAGCGCAACCGACATCCGCGAGCGGGCAAGCGCGCCGGAACCGGCGCCCGGGTGGGCCGACAGCAGCGCCGGACCTGCTGGACCGCCTGCGGCGCCGGCCGCCGCGGGTAGCGGGCGGGCGAACACGGGAAACCGGTCGAAAACACGCAGGATCCACCCCGCGGAGGCTGCCGCGAGGTAAGCGGCGAACAGGTGGCCCAACCAGCCGGGCCGCACCGCCGGACCCGCCAGCATGCAGGTCATCGCGAGGCAGTCGAGCGCCGACATCGTCCACATCGGGTTCAGCGCACCCTCGTGCGAGCGCAGCCGCACCGCGGCTGCGGCGGTAACGGCCGCCAGCCCTGCGAACAGCACCAGACCCGCCTGGTAGAGGACCGCGAACTGCATGTGGGGCAGCAGATACATCGCCGCCATGGCCGCTGCCATCGCGGTGTGACCGAGGTGCCACCACCGCCGCTGCCCGGCCATCTGCACACTGTGCAGCGCGTGGACAAGGGCGGCGCCCGCAAGCACCGCTGCGCCGACAATGCGCAGCCATTCCGGCAAACCGGGCAAGTGCACGGTGTGTGCCACGTGCCCGACCGTATGTACCACAGCCACTCCCGCCCGCCGCGGCCGCACTTGCCGAAGGGTGTTCCCCCGGCGGAGGGGTACCACGTGCCGCGCCGATGACCGGATGCGGCCGCCGCGGGTGAGACCATCTGTCCGCAGGCGCCGGAACACAGCACCGCTGGAGTGGCCCTCAGCGTCGGCCCTGGCCGCGGTGTCCGTGCCGCACCGGGTGCCCGGCCACCGCAATCGGCCGCTGGGCAAGTGCGGGGCGGCCGGCCCGCGCCGACGGGGCCGCGGGCGGGCGCGCCGCACGCGCGTCAGCGCGCGCCGATGCGCGCCCGCGCGCCTCGTGCCTCAGTGCGCGTAGGGCCAGCCCGCCGAGTCCCAGCCGAGCCAGTTGACACCCAGCAGCGCCGTACCGTCGTCGGCGTAGTAGTGGTAAGCGAGGATGTCGTTGTCGGTGTCGGCGAAGACGTCCTGGTGCCCGGGGCCGTGGATGCCGCCGTGCCCGGCCAGGATCTCTGTTCCGCCGCCGGAGGTCATCGGGGTGCCGTTGCGGTCGGTGTAGGGCCCGGTGATCGCGGAGGACCGGCCGACCATGATCCGGTAGGTGCTGTCGGCACCCTGGCAGCACGCGCCGAAGGACACGAACAGGTAGTACCGGCCGCCGTGCCGGAAGATGGTCGGCGCCTCGATGGAGTCGCCGCCGCGCCCGGCGATCGAGTGGAACGTGCCGTCGAGCCGCTTGCCGGTCGCCGGGTCGATGCGGATCAGCTTGATGCCCGACCAGTAGGAGCCGAACGCCAGCCACCAACGCCCCTGGGCGTCCACGGCCAGATGCGGGTCGATGGCGTTGAAGTCATCGGAGGTCTGCGACTCGATGACCGGCCCTTCGTTGGCCCAACTGCCGGAGTCGCCGCTGGTGCTGGTCGCCAGGAAGATCGCCGACCGGTTGGAACCGAACGTGGATGCCGAGTAGTACAGGTAGTACCGCCCGTTGAGGTACGACACGTGCGGCGCCCACAGGTTGCGGTCGCCGCCGGTGTACTCGGTCGTCCACGGCGCGCCGCCGGGAAACACCGTGCCGGCGTTGCTGAAAGCGGTGCGGTCGGCAGAGGTCTTCAGTGCGATGTCGGGAGCGGTGTGGGCGACCAGGTAGCCGCCGCCGGGCCGCTTGGCGAACGACGGGTCGTGCACTTGGACGTCCCCCGTCACCGCGCCGGGCAGCGGGTAGTCGGCGGCGGCGCGCAGGTCGGCCGCAGCGCTGCTCGGCCGGGCCGTGCCCACTGCGGCGGCCGCGGCGGCACCGCCGGCCGCAAGCGCGGCGCCCAGCACCAGGCGGCGCGACGGCAGCGCGGAGGGGGTTCGGGAGTGATCTGCCATAGGGGGCTCCTCGGACTCGTTGTCGGACGGACGTGTGGCGGCGGTGCCGCGAGCCGGGCCGGCGGGCACCGCCGTCCCGCGGCACCGGAGGACATTTGCGCTGGTGGCCTTGGGTACCGCGGAATGTTAGCGCTAACAATCTGGAGTGCGGTTGGGTGCGGGAGTACAGGGGAAGCAGCGGATCGGGGGGACCGCCGCGGCCGGCGGGCGCGTAACGGCGGCTGCGCCGCGGAAGGTCCGGCGCCGGCATGGGGGGCGGCGCGGACGGTGGGCCGCGGGTCCGGTCGGACGCAGCGGGCCGCGCCCGGGGAATCCGGGGGATGGCGGTGGCCGGTTCGAGCGGTTCGGTACGACTGCACTGACTGCCATGACTACGAATACGCTTCGTAGTATTCATGCATCGTAAAGTTGCCGTTCGGCACCGTCAACCCTCCCTGTTCCTTCCGTTTCCGCCCGGCCCGTTTGCCGCCCGCCTGTGCGGTCAGCCGCCGAAACAGGAGAGGGAAGGAGCGAGATGGGACGCGGTGTCGCACACAAGCTGATCGAGTCGCACCTGGTCGAAGGCGAACCGGTGCCCGGGCGCCCGATCGCGTTGAGCGTCGACCAGACCCTCACCCAGGACGCCACCGGAACCCTGGTCATGCAGGAACTGGAGGCGCTGGGGCTCGACCGCACCCGGGCCCGGGCCAGCGTGCAGTACGTCGACCACAACCTGCTCCAGGCCGACGAGAAGAACGCCGAGGACCACGCCTTCCTGCACTCGGCGGCGCGCCGCTACGGGTTGTGGTACTCCAAACCCGGCAACGGTGTCTCGCATCCGACCCACATGCAGCGCTTCGGAATCCCGGGCCAGACCATGGTGGGCTCCGACTCCCACACCTGCGCCGCAGGATCCCTGGGCATGCTGGCGATCGGCGTAGGCGGGCTGGAGGTGGCCATGGCCATCGCCGGGCGCCCGCTGCGCATCCGCGCACCGGAGATCTGGGGGGTCCGCATCACCGGCGAACTGCCCCAGTGGACATCGGCCAAGGACGTCATCCTGGAGATGCTGCGCCGGCACAGTGTCAAAGGCGGGCTGAACCGCATCATCGAGTACCACGGGCCGGGCGTCGACACGCTGACCGCCATGGACCGCCACGTCATCGCGAACATGGGCGCCGAACTGGGCGCCACCACAACGGTCTTCCCCGCCGACCAGGCGGTGCGCGAGTTCCTGCGGGCCGAGGACCGCGAGGACGACTTCACCGAACTGCTGGCCGATCCCGACCCCGACTACGATGTCACCGACGAAATCGACCTGTCGGCGATCGAGCCGCTGATCGCCCGGCCGTCGGCGCCCGACAACGTGGTGCCGGTGCGCGAGGTTGCGGGCGAAGAGGTCAGCCAGGTCGTGATCGGTTCCTCGGCCAACCCGGGGCTGCGCGACTTCGCCGTCGCCGCGGCCATGGTCAAGGGCCGCCAGACCGACAGCGCGGTCAGTTTCGACATCAACCCGTCCTCGCGCCAGATCCTCTCCGACCTCACCCGCATGGGCGCGACGTTCGACCTGATCAACGCCGGCGCCCGGATCCACCAGTCCGGCTGCCTGGGCTGCATCGGGATGGGCCAGGCCCCGGCCGTGGGCCGCAACTCGCTGCGCACCTTCCCGCGCAACTTCCCCGGCCGGTCGGGCACCCGGGAGGACTCGGTGTGGCTGTGCTCGCCGGAGACCGCGGCCGCCGCCGCGCTCGCCGGCACCATCACCGACCCGCGCGACCTGGCCGAGCAGCTGCAGCTCGACCATCCCAAGCTCCGGCTCCCGGAACGCTCCTCGGTCAACACCAGGATGCTGCTCGCACCGCCGCCTCGCGGCGAGGAGGTGCAGGAAGAACTGGTCAAGGGGCCCAACATCTCCGCACTGCCGGATTTCCCGCCGCTGCCCGACCGCATCGAGGCGCCGGTACTGCTCAAGGTCGGCGACGACGTCTCGACCGACGAGATCTCCCCGGCGGGCGCCCAAGCGCTGCCGTTCCGCTCCAACGTGCCCAAGCTGGCCGAGTTCACCTTCACCCGGATCGACGAGGACTACCCGCGCCGGGCGCGCGAGCTCGCCGAGGGGCCGGGCCACCTGGTGGTCGGCGGGGAGAACTACGGGCAGGGCTCCTCGCGCGAGCACGCGGCCATCGCTCCGCGCTATCTGGGGCTGCGCGCGGTGATCGCGAAGTCCTTTGCCCGCATCCACTGGCAGAACCTCGCCAACTTCGGCGTGCTGGCGCTGGAGTTCACCGACCCCGCCGACTACGACCGCATCGACCCCGGAGACGTGCTCGTCCTCGGCCGCCTCACCGAGTCGCTGCCCGCCGATGCCGAGCCGACCGTGCGCAACGCGACCAAGGGCGCGGAGTACCGGCTGCGCCACCGGCTCTCGACCGCGCAGGTGGAGTCCGTGCTGGCCGGCGGCCAGATCCCGCTGCTGGCCCGAGAACTGGCCTGAGGCGGCGGGCCGTGCTCGGGCCCGGCTGCAAGGACGGAGGGAGCCGGGCGCGGGAACGGGTTCAGGCCGCAGGGAGGGCGACGGTGAACGTGGTGCCCTCCCCCGGTGCGGAGCCGACCGTGATGAAACCGCCGTGGGCGGTGACGAATGCGGCGCTGATCGACAGGCCAAGCCCCGCTCCCCCGCGCGAGCGCGACTCGTCCATCCGGTAGAAGCGGTCGAACACGCGGGCCACCTGATCGGCAGGGATCCCCGGCCCCGCATCGTGCACCGCGATGACCGCGACCCCGGCCGCGGCCGCCGGCAGGGCACCGACGGTGGCCGCGCCCTGCGGCGGGGGCGCGGCTGCGGTGTACACCGCCACCTCGACCGGGGTGCCGGGCGGGGTGTGGTCGACGGCGTTGCCCACCAGGTTCTGCAGCACCTGGTGGATGCGGTCGGCGTCGCCGACCGCGGGCACCGGAGCGGGCGCCGCCACGGCGATCGGCTCCGCGGGGGTGCGTGCCCGCAGGTCCGCGGCCACCTGCTCGGCGACTTCGCCCAGCTCGATGCGGGTGCGGTCGAGCATCGGCGCCTCGTCGAAGCGGGCGAGCAGCAGCAGGTCCTCGACCAGGCCGGCCATCCGCGCCGACTCGTCCTCGATGCGCGACATCCAGCGGTCGGCCTTGGCGTCTTCGGCGACGGCTCCTTGGGCGCGCCCCTGCCGGTACAGCTCGGCGAACCCGCGGATGGAGGACAGGGGCGTGCGCAGCTCGTGCGAGGCGTCGGCGACGAAGCGCCGTGTCACCTCGACCGAGTGGTCGCGTTCGCGGACGGCCTGGGCGAGTCCGGCGAGCATGGCGTTGAGGGCCGCGCCCAGGCGGCCGGTTTCGGTGGCGGGGTCCTGGTCGGGGATTCTGCGGTCCAGGTCGCCGCCTGCGATGGCCTGGGCGGTGGCTTCGATCTCGTGCAGCGGGCGCAGCCCCAGCCGGACCGTTGCCACGGCGGCGAATCCCAGCAGCCCGAGGAGGACGGCGCCGACCGCGGCTTCGATGAGCAGCAGCCGGGTCATGGTGCCGTCGGCTTCGGCCAGCGACTGGGCTGCCACCAGCACAGTCCCGTCGTCCTGCGGCTCGGTCAGCACCCGCCATCTGCTGTCGCCGGAGCCGCCGGGCACGTTGAACGGGTCGCCGGCGCGGTCGCGCAGCTGCTGCAGGCTGAGCGGGTCCAGGTCCGGCAGCGATGCGTCGGTGCTGGTGCGGCCGACGACGTCGACGGTGCGCCCGTCCGTGTCGACGGTCAGGGTGCGCAGGTCGGTGGGGAACGGGGGCGGGCCGGCGCCGCCGGGGTCGGGATCCGATCCGCCGCCGGGTTCGCTGTCGTCGGGGCCGCCGTCCGCGGACCCGGATGGCGGCGGGCCGCCGTGCGGACCCGCCAGGATGCCGTGCAGGCGGGTGTCGACCTCCTGCAGCTGGGAGCGGTGCAGCAGCACGGCTCCTGCGCCGCCGAACGCGACCAGGCACAGCGTGGTCAGGCAGAGCACCACCAGGCTCAGCCGCGCGCCCAGTGCCCGGGGCGGCAGCCGCCGGACCGGCGGTGTCATCGGCGTTCCTGGGCGCTGAGCCGGAGGGTGTAGCCCACGCCCCAGACGGTATGGATGAGCGGCACCCGGTCGGCGTCGATCTTGCGGCGCAGGTAGCTGATGTAGGTTTCGACCACCCGGGTGTCGCCGGCGTCGCCGCCCCAGACCCGGTCCAGGATCTGGGACTTGCTGAGGATCCGCCCGGCGTTGACCATCAGGTAGCGCAGCAGGGCAAGTTCGGTGCGCGACAGGCGGATCGGTGTTCCGGCGCGGCGCGCTTCGTGGGCGTCCTCGCTGAGTTCGAGGTCGGCGTAGCGCAGTTCCGGTTCCTCCTCGCTCGCGGGCTGGGTGCCGGTGCGTTTGAGGATGGCTTTGAGCCGCAGCAGCACCTCGTCCAGGCTGAAGGGCTTGGTGACGTAGTCGTCCGCGCCGGCCCGCAGCCCGGCCAGCCGGTCCTCCACACCACCGCGGGCGGTCAGCAGCAGCACCGGCAGGTCGGGCAGGACGCCGCGCAGGTCGCGGACGAGGTCGAGGCCGCTGCGGCCGGGCAGCATGACGTCGACCACGGCGATGTCGGGGGTGAATCCGGTCAGTTCGCCCAGGGCGGCGCCGGCGTCGGCGCTGCCGCGGGCGGAGTAGCCGCTCAGTTCCAGGGATGCGGTCAGCAGTTCGCGGATGTTGGGGTCGTCTTCGACCAGGAGTACCCGCTCGGCCTCCCCCGATGCCGCGCCTGCCGCGTTCCCGTTCCGCATGCCGCCTCCCTTCCCGCCTGGCCTTGGCCCGGATTGCCGCTGCCGCCGGGACCGGGCCGACCTTAGGCGGCCAAGGCAAGAGGCCGGTGAGAAGAGGGTGAGGAGCGGACTGCAGAGGGCGCCCGCCGGAGCGGGCCGGCGGGATCGGCGGGGTGCGCCAGACCGCCGGCCCGTTTTCCGATGCCCGGATCAGGGGCGGGGGCCGAACAGCCCGGCCGGTACCGCGTCGGCCAGTGCCTGCATGCCGGCGTCGTTGGGGTGCACGTGGTCGCCGCTGTCGTAGTCCGGGTGCAGGCGCTGCGGGTCGTGCGGGTCGCGGGTTGCCGCGGCGAAGTCGATAACGCCGTCGTAGGCGCCGCTGGTGCGGATCCACTCGTTGACCGCTTGGCGCTTGGCCTCGTTCTCGGGGGTGTCGACCCCGATCGCGCCCTTGAACGGCAGGATTGTGCCGCCGTGGATGCGCAGACCGCCGGCGTGGGCGCGGGCGATGAGTTGGCGGTGCGCGTTGATCAGCTGCTCGGCGGTGACGGTCTCGGATTCCGGGGCGGCTCTGCCGGGCTGGCCGAGGTCGTTGACCCCCAGCAGCACGATCACGTGTTCGGCGCCGGGCTGGGCGAGCACGTCGCGGTCGAACCGGCGCAGTGCGCTGGGGCCGAACAGCGCAGCGCGGTCTTCGGCTTCGCTGCCTGCGGGCGGGTTGGGGTCGTGCAGCAGCCGGTTGCCGCCGATGCCCGCGTTCAGCACCCCGGTATGGCCCAGCCGCTGGGCGAGCAGGTCGGGCCAGCGGCGGTTGGCGTTGGTGGTGGAGTCGGAGCCGTCGGTGATCGAGTCGCCCAGCGCGACCACGGCGCCGGTGTTCCTGCTGCGGGCGCGGACGCTGACCCCGGAGAGGAAGTACCACTCGGTGATGGTCTCGGTCGCGGTGATCGAGGTGTCGCCGGTGGCGTTTCCCGCGGCGATGCCGTTCTCTTGGCGGGCGGAGCCGTGCAGGGTGGTCACCGGGGCGCGTTCGGGCAGGTAGAGGCTGACGACGAGGTCGGCGCGGGGCGGCAGGTCCAGCCGTACCGGGTCGCTGAGGACCGGTGCGCCTGCCGGGATCCGCACCGGGGTGCGGCCGCCGAAGGTGACCGGGCGGTCGGTGTGGGGGTCGATGCCGGTGCCCGCCGGTCCGGCCGCCGCCTCAGGGCCCGCGGAACCTGCGGCATCAGCCGGGGCGGCATGCAGCGCGACGCGGACCTCGCCGATGTGCAGCGGGGTCTCGCCGAATTCGTTGGTCAGCCGCAGCCGCACCCGGTCGCCGCCCGCACTGGTGTGCACGACCTGGCGCACGGTCGCGTCCCGCAGAACGGGGGTGGCGGTATCGGGGGCGGCGGTGGGCGCGGCCGCCCAGGTGCCGACCCAGTTGCGGGGGCTGTGGCGGGGGCGGGGGCCGGCGGTGGCGGCCGCGGTGGCGACGCAGATGAGCAGCAGCGCACCGGCCAGGGCAGCGGCCGACCGCCCTGCGCCGGGGCGGTGCCCGGGCGCCGGCCCGGCGCTCGTCACCGCCGCGCGGGGCGGCCGAAGTGCCAGCCCTCATCCTGCATGCGCGGGATGATGCGGTCGACGGCCCCGATGGTCTGGCTGCGGTCGCCGACGCCGTCGTGCAGCAGCACCACGCTCCGCGGCGTGATGCCCTCGTACAGGCGGCGCTCCAGCTCGTCGGTGCCGGGCGGGACCCAGTCCTCGACCTCCAGGCTCCAGCCGAGCGGCTGCATGCCCAGCTCGGCCGCGACCTCGGGGGACTGCCCCCAGGAGCCGTAGGGCGCGCGGAAGTAGGGGATGCGGGCGCCGGGCAGCGCGCCGCGGATGGCTTCGCTGGTCTCCTGCAGGTCGGCGCGGATGTCGGCGGGCTGCCAGTCGCCCATGTCGTCGTGGTGCATCGCGTGGTTGCACAGCAGGTGGCCTTCGTCGGCGATGCGCCGGACGAGGTCGGGGTGCTGCTGGACGTGTTCGCCCCACAGGCAGAACACCGCCTGCACGCCGTGCCGGCTGAGCACGTCGAGCAGCTCGGGCGTGTTGCGGGGGTCGGGGCCGTCGTCGAAGGTAAGGGCCACCGCCTTGCCGCGGCGCTCGGTGGTGTCGACGATGTCGCCGGTGGCCGCGGCGGGCTTGCCGCCGGGGCCGTTGCCCGCCCCGCCGGGTTGGCCGCGGTGGTCGCGTTCGGGCGCGGCGTGGCGGGCCTGCGCGTGGGCCGGGGCCGCGGCGGCCAGGGCGAGTCCGATGGCGAGCAGCGCCGCCAGGAGGCGGCCGGGCGTTCGGGAACGTCCGAGAGAGGTCGTCACACGGGCCTCCTTGGCCGGCACAGCGTTTTCGGAAATGTTCGGCAAGTGTAAGGGCCACCTAAAGACAGCGCGGTGACGCTATGTCAATGTGCCCGGTCGGCCCCCGCCCCAATCACCCGGTGCCGCACCCGGCCGCGGCCGCGGTGCTGTCGCGTACCACCAGCTCGGTGGCCAGTTCCACCCGCGGGCTCTCGATCGCCTCGCCCTGCACCAACCGGTGCACGGTGCGCACGGCCAGCCGGCCCATTTCGGCCAGCGGCTGGCGCACCGTGGTCAGCGGCGGCGAGGCCCAGCGCGCCTCGGGCAGGTCGTCGAACCCGATGACACTGACATCGGCGGGCACGCGCAGGCCGCGCCGGCGCAGGGCCTCGTAAACCCCCAGGGTCATCTGGTCGCTGGCCGCGAACACCGCGGTGGGCGGTTCGGCCAGCCCGAACAGTTCCTCGCCGGCGCGGAACCCGGACTCGTAGTCGAACCGGCCGGGCATGACGAGCCGGGAGTCGACGGCGAGCCCGGCGGTTTCCAGTCCGGCGCGGTAGCCGTCCAGGCGCGCGCGGCTGCACCACAGCTCGGGCCGGCCGGCGACAAAGGCGATGCGCCGGTGTCCCAGGCCGATCAGGTGCTCGGTGGCGCTGATCCCCCCGGCCCAGTTGGTCGATCCGATGGTGGGTACGGCCAGGTCGGGCACGCCCGCCGGGTCGATGACCACAGCGGGCATGTGCAGCTCGTCCAGTTCCGCACGCAGCGAGGAGTCCAGGTCCGTGGTGACCAGGATGGCGCCGTCGCTGGCGCGCGAGCGCAGGTTGCGCAGCCATTGCCGGGTGGATCCGGCCTGCCGGTGGATCGCCGAGACCACGATTCCGCTGCCCGCAGCGTTCGCGGCGTCTTCGACACCGCGGATGATCTCGACGGCCCACGGGCTGTCGAGGTCGTTGAAGACCAGGTCCAGCAGCCCCACCGGCTCGGCGGACCTACTGCCGCGGCGGCGGTAGCCGCGGCTGCGCAGCAGGGCCTCGATGCGCTCGCGGGTGGCGGGGGCGACGTCGCCGCGGCCGTTGAGCACGCGGGAGACGGTCGGTGCCGACACGCCCGCCTCGGCGGCGATGGCGGAGATGGTGACGGCTGGGGTCGGGGTATCGGCCACTGCTCCTCCTTTGTACCTACCCAGAGTACGGACGCGGCGCGCGGTGCGGACCGCCGGAGGCGGTGCCGGGGCCGCGCGGGCGGACGCGCGGGCGCGAACGGGGGCCGGACGTGCCCGGACGTGCATGGGGACGTGCGCGGAGCCGCCCGGCGGGCACGCGGGCGGGTATTGACGCCCCCGCCCGGAACCGCTTAATGTCCTTCGACGCCGTAATACGGAATTTTCCGGAAATTATCAGCGGCAGACCGAATGGGAGTCCCCCCGATGAAACCCATCCGCCTCGCCACCACCGCCCTGGCCGCGGCCGCGCTCACCGCGCCGCTCGCCGCAGCTCCGGCCGCCGCCGACTACTCCGGCGGCGGGCACCACCGGCCGCCCCACCACTCCCCCGGCAAGTCCGAGCGGTTGCGCTGGGCCGCCCCCGAGGGCTTCCGCATCGGCACCGCCGTCGCGGGCGGCGGCCACCACGCCGAGCAGGACTACCCCGACCCCTTCACCTCCGACCGGAAGTACCGCAAGGTCCTGGCCCGCCAGTTCAACTCGGTCTCTCCCGAGAACCAGATGAAGTGGGAGTACATCCACCCTGAGCAGGACCGGTACAACTTCGAAACGGCCGACCGCATCGTCGACTCCGCCGAACGCAACGGCCAGGTCGTGCGCGGCCACACCCTGTTCTGGCACAGTCAGAACCCGGCCTGGTTGGAGGAGGGCGACTTCTCCGATGACGAGCTGCGCGCCATCCTGCGCGACCACATCACCACGGTCGTCGGCCGCTACGAGGGCCGCATCCAGCAGTGGGACGTTGCCAACGAGATCTTCGACGACCAGGGCAACCTGCGCACCGAGGAGAACATCTGGCTGCGGGAGCTGGGCCCGGGCATCATCGCCGACGCGTTCCGCTGGGCGCACCAGGCCGACCCGAAGGCGGAACTCTACTTCAACGACTTCGGCGTCGAAGGTGTCAACGCCAAGAGCGACGCCTACTACCGGCTCGTCCAGGACCTGCTGGCCGAGGGGGTGCCGGTGCACGGGTTCTCCACCCAGGGCCACCTCAGCCTGGAGTACGACTTCCCCGCAGGCCTGGAGGAGAACCTGCGCCGCTTCGGCGAGCTGGGCCTGGGCACGGCCATCACCGAGGTGGACGTGCGCATGCAGGTTCCCGAGAGCGGCGAGCCCACCGGCGAACAGCTCGACACGCAGGCCGACTACTACCGCCAGGCGCTGGCGGCCTGCCTGGACGTGCAGAGCTGCGAGTCCTTCACCATTTGGGGATTCACCGACAAGTACTCCTGGGTACCGGTGTTCTTCGAGGGCGAAGGCTCCGCCACCGTGATGACCGGCGACTACACGCGCAAGCCCGCGTTCTTCGAGCTGCATGATGCGCTGCGCGACGAACAGCGGTGGCCGTGGCGCCCCGGCCACGGGCACGGCGGGCACGGCGGCGGCCACGGACGGCCCTGGTAGCGGCCCCGCCGGACAACGACGGCCCGCCGCCTCACGTCCCATCGGGCAAAGGCGGCGGGCCGTGCGGGTGCACCGGGTCCTACCGGCCGGGCGGCGCCGGGCGGCTCGGCGGCATCAGCGCTTGACGGCGACGCCGGCGTGCTCCCAGAGCCGCTTGTCCGGAATGGTGACCGGGTCGGTACCGGGCTTGCGCCAGGTGTCGCAGTCGACCAGGCGGGCGGGCTCCTGGCCGTCCACCGACGGCGAGAGCAGATCCATACCCGCGACGGCGGCCTCGCACTCCTGCGAGGACCGCACCCTTCCCCACGGCGTGCCCGAGGACAGGACGCGCTGGGTGAAGTCCTGCGCGTGCTGGGGATCGTCCGAGCACAGGTGGGAGTACACCACCGCCGAGCCGGGCGGGAAGGGGTCGAGGTAGCGCTGCACCAGACCGAAGGGGTCGTCGGAGTCAGGGATGCAGTGCAGCAGCGACACCAGCATCAGGCAGACCGGGCGGTCGGTGTCGATGAGGCGGCGGGTGTCCGGGGCGTCCAGCACCTTCGCGACCTCGCGCAGGTCGGCGGTGATCACCGCGGTGGTGTCGTTCTCGACCAGCAGCGCGCGGGCGTGGGCCAGCACCATCGGGTCGATGTCGACATAGACGACATTGGCCTGCGGAGCGGCGCCCTGGGCGACCTGGTGGGTGTTCTCGACGGTCGGCAGCCCCGACCCGAGATCGAGGAACTGGTCGATGCCGAGGTCGGTGGCGACATGGCGGACGGCCCGGGCGAGGAAGCCCCGGTTCTCGTGGGCGAGGACGGTCGTGCCGGGGTTGAGCTCCTCCACGGCTGCGGCGAGCTCCCGGTCGAGGGCGAAGTTGTCCTTGCCGCCCAGCAGGGCGTCATAGGCGCGTGCAACGGTCGGCTTCGACAGGTCCAGGTCCTGCGGGGGAGCACCCGGTTCATCGCTCATCGAAAGCTGCTCTCTGTCCTAAACGAGGGCGGGTGGGGGGTCGCGAGGTTGCGGACGGGCGCCCGGCGCCCAACCGCAACCTCGTATTTCACTTTACGGGCGCAGTCGAGTACCTAGGGCTGTTTCACGGAAGAGGTTTGTCGCGGATCGCCCGCTGCGGCGCCGTTTCCGCCATCGGCCGTGCACAGCGCACCGTCCCGCGCAGCGGGGGCACCGACCCCGGCGGCGCGGTCCAGCAGCAGGGCCCGCTCGCGGGCATTGCCCGCCAGCGCCGCCGCCCGCTCGAACTCGGCGCGCGCCTCGCCGGTGCGGCCCAACTCCTCCAACAGGTCGGCGCGCACGCTGGGCAGCAGGTGGTAGCCGCGCAGCGCGGAAACCCCGGCCAGCTCCTCGACCAGCTCCAGGCCCGCTGCCGGTCCGCGGGCCTTGGAAACGGCGACCGCCCGGTTCAGCGCCACCACCGGGGAAGGCAGCACCTCCAGGAGCCTGCCGTAGAGATCGGCGACCAGCCGCCAGTCGGTGTCCTCGTAGCGCACGGCCCGGGCGTGGCAGCCGGCGATCGCGGCCTGCAGCGCGTAGGGCCCCGCACCCGCCCGCCGCAGCGACGCAAAGCCGCGCCGGATCAGCAGCGGATCCCAGTTGGCGCGGTTCTGGTCGGCCAGCAGCACGGGTTCACCGCCGGGGCCGGTGCGGGCGCCGATGCGCGAGGCCTGGAACTCGAGCAGCGACGCCAGGCCGTGCACCTCCGGCTCCTGGGGCAGCAGCCCGGCCAGCATGCGGACCAGGCGCAGCGCCTCCTCGCACAACGCGGGGCGCACCAGGTCCTCGCCCGCGGTCGCCGAGTACCCCTCGTTGAAGACGAGGTAGACCACCTCCAGCACCGATGCGAGCCGGTCGGTGCGGTCCGGGCCGCGGGGAACCTCGAAGCCGACTCCGGCCGCGGCAAGGGTGCGCTTGGCCCGCACGATGCGCTGGGCAAGTGTCGGCTCGGCCACCAGGAACGCGCGGGCGATCTCCGATGTGGTCAGCCCGCCGAGCAGCCGCAGGGTCAGCGCGACCCGCGACTCGGCGGGCAGCACCGGGTGGCAGGCCGTGAACATCAGCCGGAGGAGGTCGTCGCCGAAACCGTCGACGCCTTCGATGTCGTCGAGCGCGGCCGCCTCGGCGGGCGGCTGGTCCGCCAGGGAGCGCCCGACCTCGGCCAGCTTGCGGGCGTAGGCCGCGCGCCTGCGGACCAGGTCGGCGGCGCGGCGCTTTGCGGCGGTCATCAGCCAGGCACCGGGCCGGTCCGGGATGCCGGCCTGCGGCCACTGCTCCAATGCGGCTACCAGCGCGTCCTGGGCGATCTCCTCGGCGATGCCGACGTCGCGCACGATGCGCGCGACGCCGGCGATGATCCGCGCCGACTCGATCCGGAAGACCGTCTCGACCGCTTCGACGGCTTCGACCGCTGCCGGCGCACCCTCCTCGTTCACACCTTCATCTCAGCAGCGGTCCGTGTGCAGGACAAGTGCCGGACCGGTGCGGGAGCCGGCGCAGGACCGGTCCGACCCGGCCGTCCCTGCTGGCCGGTCCTGCCGGTTTCGCCGGACCCGCCGGCCCTCACCCCTCGGCGATCTCGCGGACCTCGACCCACGTGCCGGGCTCGTAGCGCCCCTGGACCTCCAGGAACCGCCTGGTCCACTCCAGGGCTTCGGCCTTGTCCTTGGCCTGGATGACGGTGTATCCGCCGACGACCTCCTTGGTCTCGGTGAAGGGCCCGTCGGTGTAGCGGACCCCGCCGTCGGACCAGGTCGCCCTGGTGGCCTCGGAGGTCGGGGCAAGCTCGGCCATGTCCAGGACCACGCCGGCCCTGGTGATCTCCTCGTAGAGCTCGCCCATACGCTGCTGCAGCTCCGGGGCGGGCGGCTCGGTGGGACGGTGCTGTTCGTCGTGGTAGCTGATGGACAGAAAGCGCGGCATGGCGGACTTCTTCCTTCCGTTCGGCAGCGGGGTCTCGCCCCCGCCTCTCACTCAATACGTCGAACAGGGCGGCCCCGGATCGACACCCCGGCCCGGGAATTTCCCGTGCATCCCGGGGACAACCGTGTGTCGTCCGCCGCGCACGGACCGGGCACGAGCGCCGCACCCCTGTGTCATTGCCCGGATACCGAACGCATGACCTGCTGCTGTTTCCCGGCCGCGCCGCTGGGGCAGTAAACGCCCGATAATCGGCTGCCATCGGCCAAGTGCTGCCCGATGCCCCGTGAGCGGCGCGCCGCTCACAACCGAATCGAAGGGATACGCGATCAAACTCGGCCGGGACTTCCCCCGTTTCTGGGCCGGCGCGCTCTCCAGCAATCTCGCCGACGGAGTCATGCTCACGGCGCTGCCGATGGTGGCGGCCATGCTCAGCAACGACCCGCTGCTGGTCTCGGGGCTGATGGTCGCGAGATTCCTGCCGTGGCTGCTGGTGGGCCTGTTCGCGGGCGTACTCGTCGACCGGCTGGACCGGGTGCGCATCATGGCCGCGGCCAACCTGGTGCGCGGCGGTGCGCTCGCCCTGCTGGCGGTATTGGTCGCGACCGGTCAGGCAACGGTGTGGTGGCTCTACGCCGTGATGTTCACGGCGATGCTCTGCGAGGTGTTCTACGACCTGGCGGGGCGGGCGGCACTGCCCGACGTCGTTCCCCCGGGGACCCTGGACCGGGCCAACGGCCGCCTGGAGGGCGGCAGGACCGTCAGCGAGGGGTTCGCCGGCGCGCCGCTCGCCGGGTTCCTGTTCGCGGTCACCGCGGCGCTGCCGCTGGCCGCCAACGCGGGCGCCTACGTGCTGGGGGCGCTGGTGCTGCTGGGGCTGCCGCTGGCAGTGCGCCGCCCGCCCAACGCAGCGTCCGGGCCCGCGGCCGGCCCGGACCCGGGCACGGACCAGGGCATTGACACGGACACGGGCGCCGGCAAGGGCCGCGGAGGCGCGCTCCGGTCGGTCTTCGCCGACATCGGCGCCGGTGCCCGCGAGGTGTTCGGCCGGCGCCGCTTCCGCGCGGTCGTGCTGTTCACGGCGCTGGTCAACATCGCGCTGATGGCCCAGGCGGGCGTACTGGTGCTGCTCGTGCGGGACCACTTCGGGGTGCCCGAGGCCCTCTACGGCGTGTTCATGTCGTCGGCCGCCGCGGGCGGACTGCTCGGTGCCGCGACAGTGAGCCGGATCGTGCGGCTGCTGGGCCGGTTCGGCACAGCGGTGCTCGCCTACGGCCTGATGGGAGCGCTCTCGGCCGCCTTCGCACTGGCCCCGAACGCAGCGACCGCCGCTGTGGCCTGGTGCGCGGTCGCGTTCACCGCGGCCGTCGCCAACATCGTCGCCTCCGGAGTCTGGCAGCTCGTGGTCCCCGGCCCGATGCTGGGCCGCGCGCTGTCCTGCATCCAGACGGTGGCCAGCGGTGTCTCGCCGCTGGGCGCGGTGGCGGGCGGGTTCCTGGGCCGGGTCGACCTGCGGCTGCCGTCGGTGGCCGCCGCCGCGGCGATCGTGCTCGGCGTGGCGGTGACCGCCCCGGCGCTGCGCGCCCTGGCCCGCAGCGCCGACGAGGCCGAGCGCAACTCCGCCGATCCGGACTCCCCTGCCACCGCCGAACCCCCTCCCGAGCCCGGCGGACCGGCGGCCGAGGCCCAGGCACCGGAGCCGCGGCAAACAGCGGACTAGGGTCCGGCGCCGAAGACACCGAGGACGCCGGCGCCGGAGCGGCGGCCGGCTCAGTCCCCGCTCGGCAACGTATGGGCCGTTCCGGAGCCGCACCGCGGAAATCGCTGCGCGGGCCCGACCGAAAGGAAACCCCGGGTTTTTCGCATAATCCGCAGTGCGCCCGCGTGCCGTTCCGCACCGATGCAAATCATCGAATCGATCATTCGCATATCCGTGGCTGTCGTAGGGCCGTGCCATGCTGCAGAACGCGAATCCGGCTTGCGGAAATCACGTCCCGACAGGGCGTATCGACAGGAGGTCCGGCCCGTTGTCCACCACGCTAGGAGCATGCCGGGAAAGCACGCGGCGCTACCCGCGCGGCGGCGTCCGGCGATGCCATTCGCCGCCCGGCGCCGAAGGACCGGAAACGGGAGTGTCGCAGACCGCGCCGGCCGGAATTCGACCGGACCGGCAGCGGCGGTTTCCTGTCCGCCGGAAATGCTATCCTCCCGCGATGAAAACCACCGATATCGAACAAGCATTGCGCGACCGCCCCGGCGACCGCGAATTGTGGCTGGACTACGCCGACCTCCTGGAGGCCCGCGGCGACACCCGCGGCACGCTGATCCGCCTCGAACAGCGCCGCGACCGGACGCGGCCCGCCGACCGCGGCAGCGTGCACAAGGAGATCGACAACCTGGCGGCCGCACACCAGGGGTCCTGGGACACCGGCCTGCCCGAGGGAGCGACGGTTCTCGCCCGGCACCACGGCTTTGCCACGAAGGTCGCCGTCGAGTGGTCCGCCGACGCGCCCGTGGTGATCGAGCAGGTCCTGCGGGAACCCTTCGTGACCGCGCTGCGGATCTCTCCGACGGAGGAAGACGAGGACTTCGAGTTCCAGGTTGCACATGAGCAGGCCTGGGACGAGTGGTCCGAGATCGAGGACGGGGCCGACCCTCCGCAGGAAACCGACGCCCCGAAACACTCCGAGTACATCGACCCGGGTGCCCTCGCGACCCTGGACTTCAGCCGGCTCACCGAACTCGGCCTCTCCTATCTGGGTATCGGCGCGCTAGGTGCCAAGGCGCTGGCCGCCTCCGCCTTCTTCCACATCGGAACCTCCGGTGCCGGGCAGGCCGCCGCGACCGGGCGCCTCGACACGCTCGACCTGCGCTACAGCCGCATCGGCAACGACGGTGTGGCTGCGCTCGCGGCCTCACCGGGCTTTTGCGGGGTCCGCCGCCTGCACCTGCAGCACAACAAGCTCACCGCGAAGGCCGCGAGCGCGCTGCACGGGTTCACGAAGCTGACCGAGCTGGACTTGCGCTACAACACCATCGGCGAAGAAGGCGTCCGCGCCCTGCTGGCCGCGCCGTTCATCGGCTCGCTCCAGCGGCTCCTGCTGCACCGCTCCGATACCACCGACGCCGGCGCACAACTCCTCGCCCAATCCCCGCAACTTCCCCCCGCCCTGCGCAGCTACTGGAGAAACGCATGAGCACACAACTCCGCGACCGGTTCTTCGCCCTCTCCACCGGCCAGGCGCCCGCCGAGAAGGTCGCCGAATACCTGGCCGAGGTCGAGGCGACCGAGGCCGAACCCGCCGCGGCAATGGACGGACTGGCGCTGCACTGGCATCCGACCGCGCGGTTCAAATCGGTGCGCTTCATCGACGCCGAGGACCTCGGCGCCGATGTGCGCGACCTGTTCGCCCGGCCCAGCCAGGACGCTCCCTACCTCGCCGCGGTGTTCGCCGACCCGCATGAGCTGTCGTTCCGCAACTTCGAGAACATCCTGCCGCTGGACCGGCTGTTCAACCGGCCCCCTCCCGAAACCGGCGAATCCGGGCCCGGGTCGGGGGCCGGGTTCGACCTCGAACTCGCCGAATGCGCCGAGTTCGCCCCGGGCGCCTACACCTTCGCCTTGCGGCTTCCCGGCACCGACCGCCGGCGCCTGGAAGACCTCGACGCGCTCGACCTCTACACCACCCCGCTCAACGCCGCCTCCCGCGGCGGCGACCGCTTCATCTTCCACTCGGCGCTACTGGCCGACGCGCTCACCCGAGCGGTCACCAAGGGCATGCCCGAACCGCTGCTCGACGGTTTCTCCCACGTCAACCCGGTGTTCCGCTGCAACCGCTTCGAACCGGGCGACGCCAACTTCCACTTCCACCGCGACACCCCCTACTACGACGCCTCCCGCAACCACATCTCCCGCTACACCGTCCTGATCTACCTCACCGGCGGCACGGGCGAGCCCGTCCTCGACCTCGCCGGCGGCGGCGCGCTGACCGGGATCGACCCGTTCACCTGCGTGGTCTTCGACCAGCGCTACCAGCACGAGGGCGCGCCCTACCTCGATGGCCGCAAGGTGTTCCTGCGCACCGAACTCGTCTTCACCGAACCCGACCTGGACCACGATCCCGGGATCGGCGCGCTGTTCAACAAGGCCTGCTACCTGACCGGCGAGAGCGTTTTCGCGCCCGAACTCGCCCGCCGCGCCGACACCTACTACGACCGGGTCGCCGCGGCGCACTGGGACGGCCTGGCCCCCGGCACCGGCCGCGAGCCCTTTGTGCACAAGAACTTCCGCGGCACGCATTTCGTCGCCAACGGCTACGACTTCTGGTTCGCCAAACGCGACGGCCTCACCCCGGCCGCATGCGCCGCGCTCACCCTGCTGGACTACTTCAACTGCAAGATCGGCGCGGACTCCTTCCGATCCCTGTGCGAGACCGAGGTGGTCGAGGCCGATGACACGGCGTGGATCCCGGCCTTCCTCCAGGACAAGGGCGGCGGGGCGGCGGTGGCGCCGTTCGACAAGTCCATGCTGTTCCCCGAACCGGAGAAGCCGAACAACAAGGGCATGCCCGACTGCGCGTGCGGCCTCTGCGGCGATATCAACCACCGGTTCGACACCTCCCGCAGCGGCGATGTCATCGAGCACTTCGCGGACGCGCAGGACGCGGCAGAGGCCGAGGTCCTGCCCGCGCCGATCGTGCTGATGGGCGAGGACGTGCTGCTCGACCCGGACAGGTTCGTGGTCGAGGGCGACCGCATCCACGTGCTCGGCAAGGAGTCGCCCGCGCCGGTGAACTTCGCCTCCTGCCAGGGCGGTCCCCCCGTCACCCCGGCCGAGGACTTCATCACCACCGCGCTCACCGTCGACGCGGCGCACTTCCTCGTGCCGCCGATCCTCTTCACCGAGTCCGACGACTGCTACCACCTGCGGTTCGACTTCTTCGGCAACACCTGGACCCTCAAGCACGAGCAGACCACCGCAGCGGTTCCGATGATCCGCCCATTCACGATGGAGGACATCGACGTGGACTGGGAAGACGAAGACTGGGACGACGAGGACTTCGAGGAGGAAGAGGACGAAGAACAGGAGAACGCCAAGGCCTAGCCACCGCCCCGTACCGGGATCGGCGGCCGCGCTCCCGGCCGCATTGCCGATCTCCCGGGGCGGCACATCCGGAACCGGTCGGCGCAGTGGGCCTCGCCCCGGTGCCGGCCCCCGTTGCCGCTCCGGGAGCCAGAGGCGTTACGCGCCCTGCACGATCTGGATCAGGTTGCCGCAGGTGTCGTCCAGCACCGCGGTGGTGACCGGGCCCATCTCCAGCGGCTCCTGTGTGAAGTGCACCCCGAGCGCGCTCAGCCGCTCGAACTCCGCTTGGGCGTCGTCCACGGCAAAGGAGGTCGCCGGGATGCCGTCGGCGACCAGGCCTTCCTTGTACGGCTGCACCGCGGGATGGCCGGAGGGCTCCAGCAGCAGTTCGGTCCCCTCGGGGTCCTCCGGCGAGACCAGGGTCAGCCACCGGGCGTCGCCGCCCAGCGGCATGTCGTACTTCTTCACAAAGCCCAGCATGTCGGTGTAGAAGCGCAGCGCCGTTTCCTGGTCGTCAACGAAGACGCTGGTCACGTAGATCCTCATTGGGTGCTCTCCGGCGTGTCGGGCCTGAGCCACCGGGTCACGATGTGCTCAAGAGGTTCGGCGTTCAGGTCATGGAATTTGTAGCGGCCCTGGCGCCGCGAAACGACCAGCCCCGCGGATTCCAGCACGGCAAGGTGCTGGCTGATGGCTTGGCGGGACAGTCCCACGCCGTGCTTGCCCACCAGCCGCGCACAAATCTCGAACAGGGTCTGGCCGTCCCGTTCCACCAGCTCATCGAGGATGCGCCGGCGAGTGGGGTCGGCCAATGCCTTGAAGACATCTTCCGCCACGGCCACCACCTTATGCAAGCAACGACTTGCCTATCAAGCCGGCCGTACCGATCTGCTCGGACCTGCGCCCGCCCCGCACCCGCCCCGCCCTTGGCCCGGTTTCCGGCACGGCGGCACGGGCCGCGCTGCGGACGCGGCACCGCACACCGGCCTGCCGCCGAACGAACCTGCGCGGTCCGCTCGGCGGCGGACCGCCCGACCATCCGGCGCGGGCCGGTGCGCCGGCGGGTCCGATCAGGCGGCGCCGGTACCGAAGTAGTGGCCCTTGTCGAGGTCCTCGATGAGTCCGGGGTGCGCGGGCCGCCACCCCATCAACTCGCGGGTCAACTCGGCGGAGGCCGGTTGGTCCGTCCCGACCAGGCCGCCCAGCCAGCCGAAGTGCTCCGTCGCATCCTCGGTCGGCACCGGGGCCACCGGCAGGTCCAGGTGGCGGCCGATGACCTCGGCGATGTCGCGCAGGGCCACCCCCTCGTCTCCGACGGCGTGCAGCGTCGTGCCGGCGGGCGCCGACTCCAGCGCGAGCCGGTACAGACGCGCGGCGTCGAGGCGGTGCACCGCGGGCCAGCGGCTGCTGCCATCGCCCACATAGCCGGCGGCTCCCTTGCCGCGGGCGATACCCACCAGCATCGCGATGAAGCCGGGGTCTCCTTCGCCATGGGCGCTGCGCGGGATGCGCATGGCGGAGGAGCGCACACCGCGGTCTGCGAGGCCGAGCGCCCATTCGACGGCGGTGCTGCGTTCCTTCGGGTCGCCCTGCGCCGGGTCGACCGGGTGCCCGTCTCGTTCGGTCGCCGCCCTCCCGTGTTCCGCGGGAGTGCCGCCGGTGACGACAAAGGGCCGGTCCGAGCCGGCGAGCGTCTCGCCGATGGCCTTGATGGCGGCGCGGTCGTCGTTGACAGCGGTCTTCATGTCGCCGGTGAGCATCAGGTCGTGTTTGAACGCGAGGTGGATCACGCCGTCGGCTGCGGCGGCTGCGCTGCGCAGGGTGTCGAGATCGTCGAGGGTGCCGCGGACCACCTCGGCCCCGGCCGACTCCAGTGCTGCGGTGGACGCGTCCGAGCGGGCGAGCCCGGCGACCTGATGGCCCGCTTCGCGGAGTTCGGGGACGACGGCGGAGCCGAGCCAGCCCGACGCGCCGGTAACGAATACACGCATGGGAAAACCTCCTGGATACACGCACTGTCCGTGCGTCCTGCACGGGCATCACCTATGACAGTGACTGACATCAAACTAGCAGACGATGACAGCCACTGTCATCAACTAGAATGGCGGCATGGCGAGATGGGAACCGAATGCGCGCGGGCGGCTGGAGGAAGCGGCGCTGGAGCTGTACGCCGAGCGCGGGTTCGACGAAACCACCGTGAAGGAAATCGCCCAGCGGGCCGGCCTCACCGAGCGGACGTTCTTCCGGCACTTCGCGGACAAGCGCGAG
This sequence comes from Streptomonospora sediminis, assembly GCF_054778995.1. Classification (NCBI taxonomy): domain Bacteria; kingdom Bacillati; phylum Actinomycetota; class Actinomycetes; order Streptosporangiales; family Nocardiopsidaceae; genus Streptomonospora; species Streptomonospora sediminis. The sequence continues at coordinate 114,209 of NZ_BAAGYZ010000146.1, read as the reverse complement.
ATGCTGTTCCCGCACTCCAACCCGCTGCAGGAAACCCTCGTCACCGCCCTGGACGGCGTGCCGCCCGCCGCGCCTCCCATGAAGGCGGTGGCCGCAGCCTTGGAGGCGTCCGCGGACCTGATGCACGGCCGCCGCGAAATCGCCCGCCGGCGCCAGGCCGTCATCGCCGGCAACGCCGAACTCCAGGAACGCGAGCTGGCCAAGCTCGCCGCGCTTTCCGCTGCGCTCACCGAACGGCTGCGCCAACGCGGCACCGAAGAGCGAATCGCGCGCCTGGCGGCCGAGGCGGGGGTGGCCGTGTTCAAAGTCGCGTTCACGCACTGGATCAGCGATGCGGATGAACCCGACCTCGCAGACCTCATCCGCGACGCGCTCGGCGGCCTGCAGTCCTTGACCGCGGAGTACTGATCCCGCTACCCGGCGGCGGGCCCCTGCGCACCGGTGATCATGCTGAAATGCCGGGATCCGGCGCCGGATCCCGGCATTTCAGCATGATCAGCAACGGGAAACCAAGCCGCTTACCCGGCTCTGCCGGCCGGGTCAGGGCTTGCGGGCGACGCCGCAGTACTGGTCGGCGTCGCGAGCGATGCCGACCTCGGACTCCTCGGGGCGCCAGCGGGTCGCCGAGACCACGCCGGGGTCGAGCAGGTCCATGCCGGTGAAGAAGCCGCTGATCTGCTCGGGGGTGCGCAGGTGGTACGGGAGGCCAGCGGTTTCGTTCCAGCGGTCGGCGGCCTCGATCATCTCGGGGCTGGTGCGGCTGCCGTCGCACAGCGCCAGGAAACTGCCGGAGGGCAGCGCCGCCAGGTAGCGGGATACCAGGGAGTACGCCTCGCCGGTATCGGCGATATGACCCATGGTGCCCAGCACGGTCAGCGCGATGGGACGGGAGAAGTCGAGCAGCCCGGCGGCCCGCTCCAGGACGGTTTCGGGGTCGCGCAGGTCGGCGTCGATGTAGTCGGTGGCCCCTTCGGGCGAGCCGACCAGCAGCGCGCGGGCGTGGGCGAGCACCAGCGGGTCGTTGTCGACGTAGACGATCCGCGATTCCGGCGCGGCGGCCTGGGCGACCTCGTGGGTGTTGTGGTGCGTGGGCAGGCCGGTGCCGATGTCGAGGAACTGGCGCATGCCCTCGTTGCGGGCGAGATGGGTGACCGCCCGGATCAGGAACCCGCGGTCGGCGCGGGCGGCGCTGACGATTTCGGGGTAGGCCGCGAGCACGTAATCGCCGACCTCGCGGTCGGCGGCGTAGTTGTCCTTTCCGCCCAGCCAGTAGTTCCACACGCGAGCGGAGTGGGCGACGCTCGTGTCGATGCCGGCGGGCGCCTGGCCGGGCTCGGAAACGCTGTCCATCGTGTCGTACCCCCGTTGGTGTCACACCACCGCTAGCTATGCGCAACGCAGTTTGGCGTGGACGGCGTTGCGGCGCAAATGCCGCGGTTGCGGGCGTTTCCGGCGGCGGCGCTCCGCATGGACGCCGCCCCCGATCGCGCGCAGCGGCTCGCACAACGCCCTTGCCAACGCTCATGTTAGCTACTTATTTTGAGTACGTGACTATCTCAACAGCCAGCGGAAGCAGTGTCGCAGTACCGACCGATGCGCCGCCTTCCCAGGTATCCCCCGAACCCGACTCCGAGGTCTTCCAGGAGGTGCTGGAGCTCATCGGGCGGCGCTGGATGGGCGTGATCCTGCTCGCCGGCGCGCGCGGGGCGCAGCGCTTCAGCGAGTACCGCAGGTCCATCGGCGCGATCTCCGACCGGATGCTGTCCCAGCGGCTGAAGGAACTCGAGTCGCTGGGCCTGCTGGAACGCGAGGTCGTGCCCACCACCCCGGTGCAGATCCTCTACCGGCCGTCGCAGCGCGGGCGCGGCCTGCTGGATGCGCTGGAACCCCTGGTCACCTGGGGCCGTGCGCAGCGCGGCGGCCACGGCGGTGCCCGGCCCGAGCCCGAGCCCGAGCCCGCCGACGCCGGCGGGCGGAACGGGTAACCGGCCGGCCGGGAGCCAGCGGCGCGCCGGCGGGGCACCCGCCCGCCGGTGCGCCGCTTTGCGTTACCGCTGTTGTGCGGCCGGTGCGGCCGGCTTCGCCCGCTCGTCCTTCCTCGCCAGGCGCTCCAGCAGGTAGTCGACCTCGGCGCGGGCCGTCGGCGACAGCGGGGCGGACGGCTGCCGCTGCGCCTCGCCTGCGATGATGCCGCGGCGCATGAAGACGTACTTGCGCACCGCCAGGCCGGCGCCGGGCTGCTGCTCGTAGCGCAGCAGCGGCAGGTGGGCGTCGAACAGGTCGTGTGCGGCTTCGCGCTCGCCGCGGGCGGCCAGCTCCACCAGTTCCACCAGCATGTCGGGGAAGCAGTAGCCGGTCATTGCGCCGTCGGCGCCCCGTTCCGGTTCGAAGTCCAGGAACAGGCCGCCGTTTCCGCACAGGATGGACAGCCGCCGCATCGAGCCTTCGGCCTCGTAGCCGCGCAGCGTGGAGATCTTGGCCAGGCCGGGCCAGTCCTCGTGCTTGAGCATGGCGCAGTTCGGGTTCTCCTCCGCGATGGTGCGGATGACCTGCGGCGCCATCACCACGGAGAACGTCAGCGGGTAGTCCTGGATGACGAAGGGGACGTCGGGTCCGATCGCCCGGGCGGCGTTGCGGTAGTAGGCGGTGATCTGGTCGTCGGTGCGCAGCGTGTTGGGCGGCGCGATCATCACGCCGGCCGCGCCGGCGTCCATGACGTCGCGGGCCAGGGCGCGCATCGCGGCGAACCCGGGGGCGGAGACCCCGGCGACCACCGGGACCGCGGCCCGGTCGATCACGCGCGAGGCCACGCCGACCGCCTCGGCGTGCTCCAGTTTGGGCGCCTCGCCCAGTTGCCCCAGCACGGTGATGCCGGTGACGCCCGCCTCCTGGTAGAAGTCGGTGAGCCGGTCCAGTGACGGGTGGTCGATGGCGCCGTCGTCGTGGAAGGGGGTCGGCGCGATCGTGAACACGCCGCGCTCCTGGTTGGTGATCGGCAAGGGTCTCCTCCGGTGGTCGGTGTGGTCGCGTGTCTTTGCTGCAGGGCTTTTGCTGCAGGGTGCCGTGGCAGGATCTAGAACTTGGGCTGGTGGTAGCCCTGGACCGGGTCGCGGCCGCGCAGGACACCGAAGTCGCAGCCTTCGGGCGCCTGGCCGACGTTGTCCAGGAAGATCCGCCCGTAGCCGCGGCTGTAGTGCGGGGGCCGGGGGCTCCATTCGGCCCGGCGGCGTTCCAGCTCGGTGTCCGGCACGTGCAGGGTCAGGCTGCGGGTGCCGATGTCCAGCTCGATCTCGTCGCCGTCGCGCACCAGCGCCAGTGGCCCGCCCACTGCGCTTTCGGGGGCGGCGTGCAGCACGGCGGTGCCGAACGCGGTGCCGCTCATCCGCCCGTCGCTGATGCGCACCATGTCGCGGACGCCTTCGCGCAGCAGCCGTTTGGGGATGGGCAGGTTGCCCACCTCGGGCATGCCCGGTCCCCCGACTGGTCCGACGTTGCGCAGCACCAGGACGCTGGAGGCGTCGACCTCCAGTTCCGGGGTGTCGATGCGCGCCTTGAGGTCTTCGGCGTCCTCGAAGACGACGGCGCGTCCGCGGTGGCGCAGCAGCTCGGGGGATGCCGCGCCGTGTTTGAGGACCGCCCCGTCGGGGGCGAGGTTGCCGCGCAGCACGGCGATGCCGCCTTCGGGTTTCAGCGGTTCGGCGAGCGGGCGGATGACGCCGCTTTCCTCTCCCTTGGCGTCGGCGACGTTCTCGGCGAGGGTGTGCCCGGTGACCGTCAGTTCGCCGCCGTGCAGCAGCGGCAGCAGGTTGTGCAGCAGCGCGGGGATGCCGCCGGCGTTGTGCAGCTCCTGCATCTGGTAGCGGCCGGTCGGCTTGAGGTCGGCCAGGATGGGTGTGCGCCGGCTGATCTCGTCGAACATTTCCAGCGGAAGTTCGATCCCGGCCCGCCCGGCGATCGCGGGCAGGTGGACGACGGCGTTGGTGCTGCCGCCGAGCGCGGCGAGCAGGGTCAGCGCGTTCTCGAAGGAGGCGCGGGTGAGGATCTTGGAGGGCCGCAGGTCCTCGGCTGCCAGCGCGGTGGCGCGCCGCCCTGCGGCCTGGGCGTGCTGGAGGCGGCGGGCGTCCACGGCCGGGATGCTCGCGTTGCCGGGAAGCGCCAGGCCCAGCGCCTCGGTCAGCGAGTTCATGGTCGAGGCGGTGCCCATCACCATGCAGTGGCCGGGGCCGCGCACGATGCCGTCCTCCAGCTGCCGGTAGGTGTCGTCGTCGATCCCGCCGGCGCGGTACTCGGCGGTGAGCCGGCGGCAGTCGGTGCAGGCGCCCAGCGTCTCGCCGCGGAAGTACCCGTTGAGTTGGGGGCCGCCGCTGAGCGCGATGACCGGCACATCGGCCGAGATCGCGCCCATCAGGGCGGCGGGGGTGGTCTTGTCGCAGCCGACCAGCAGCACCGCGGCGTCCAGCGGCTGGGCGCGCAGCATCTCCTCGGTGTCCATGGCGGCGAGGTTGCGGTGCAGCATGGACGTCGGTGCAAGGAACATCTCGCCCAGCGAGATGGTCGGGAACTCCACCGGGGTACCGCCGGCCTGCCAGACCCCCTGTTTGACCGATTCGCACAGGGTGCGGAAGTTGCTGTGGCAGTTGTTCAGGTCGCTGAAGGTGTTGCAGATGCCGATGAGCGGGCGCCGGATGCTTTCGTCGTCCAGTCCGGTCGCCTTGGTCATGGCCCGGTGCGTGAACCCCGCGACCCCCTCTTCGGCGAAGAACTCCTCGCTGCGCCGTGGCGATCCCATTAGTCGTCCCCTTCCGTGGTTTCTCCGGCCGCGCCGTCCGGCACTGCGCCGGTGCGTTCCGCTTGAGCGGCCTCCTGCTCCGCGCGTTCGATGACGCTGCGCAGCGGCAGGCCCAGCGCCCGCGCGGCCGCGGCGGCGTCGTCGTATTCGGGTTTGGTGTGCCAGGGCCCGCTCTTGAGGCGGATGCGGTGGCCGCCGACTGCGACCTCGCCCGTTCTGCGCGGCAGCGCGGTGCGGGCGACCGGGGTGCGGCGCAGGCCCAGGCTGCCGGTCTCGCGCAGCAGCAGCTCCTCCAGCCCGGGCGCCTGCTCGGGGCGGCACAGCACGTGCACGGTGTGGGCCGGGCGGCCCTTCTTCATCACGATGGGTGCCACCCACGCGTCGGCCGCTCCGGCCTGCAGCGCCGCCTCGACGGTGTGGCCCAACACCTCGCCGGTCACGTCGTCGACATTGGTCTCCAGCACCACGTGGGGTTCGCCGCCGCCCGCCTGCAGCGCGGAGCCGGCCTGCTCGGCGGAGGCGGCTGGTGCGGCGGGCTCGCCGAGGGTGGCCTGCAGGACATTGGGCCGGTCGGCGAAGTCGCGGCCGCCCGCGCCGTATCCGGTGGCGCGCACCACCATGGGCGGCGGCGGAAGGTAGGAGGTCTGCGCGGCGGCCAGCAGCGCGGCGCCGGTGGGGGTGACCGTTTCGGCGGGGATGTCCGCGCCGACGACGGGCACTCCTTCCAGCAGCGCGAGCGCGGCGGGCGCCGGTGCCGGCAGGCGGCCGTGCGCGGTGGCGACGGTGGCCCGGCCCAGCACCGGCGGCGCGGAGACCACCTGTTCGACGCCGAGCAGGTGCAGCGCGGCGGCGGTACCGACGGTATCGACCACGGTGTCCAGCCCGCCGATCTCGTGCAGGTGCACCTCGGCGGGGTCGGCGCCGTGCAGCCGCGCCTCCACGCGGGCGATCGCCTCGATCGCGGCGGTGGCCACGGCGGCGACCGGTTCGGGGCGGGCGCGCCGGGCGTGGTCGAGCAGCACCCGGGCTGGCCGGGCGTGCGCGGTGTCCTCGACCACCACCTGCGCCCTGGTGGCGGTGATGCCCTGCTTGCAGACGCTGTGCGCCTCCAGCCGCCAGCCGCCGAGCCCGGTGGCCTCCACCGCGGCGGCGACCCCGTCGCGCGGTGCGCCCAGGTCCAGCAGGGCGCCCAACAGCATGTCCCCGGAGAGCCCGGCGAAGGGGTGCAGCCACAGGATCACGCCGGGCCCCTTTCGGCTGCTGCGGCGATGCGGTGGGCCGCCATCGCGGCACCGAACCCGGAGTCGATGTTGACGACGGTGAGCCCGGCCGCGCACGAGCTGAGCATCGCCAGCAGTGCGGTGACGCCCTCCAGGCCGGCGCCGTAGCCGGTGGAGGTGGGCACCGCGATGACGGGTTGGGCCACCAGCCCGCCGACGACGCTGGCCAGGGCGCCCTCCATGCCGGCGACCACGATGAAGGCCCGGTGGTGCTGGGCCTCGCCGACGCAGTCCAGCAGCCGGTGCAGCCCGGCCACGCCCACGTCGCGGTACAGGGCGGTGCCCAGGCCCACCGCGCCGGCGACCGCGGCCGCTTCGGCGGCGACCGGGCCGTCGGCGGTTCCGGCCGAGAGCACCGCCACGGAGAACCCGCGGGGCTGCGCCGGGCGCCAGGTCACCAGCCGCGCTTGGGCATCGTAGGCGCCGCCGGGGTGGGCGGCGGTGACCTCCGCGGCGGTCGCGGCGTCGGCGCGGGTCACCAGCACGGGGCCGGCGGCGGTGGCGAGCAGCTCGCCCACGATCGCGGTGGTCTCGGCGGGTGTTTTGCCGGGGGCGTAGACGCACTCGGCGACGCCTTGGCGCTGTTCGCGGGCGGTGTCGACCCGGGCGAAGCCGAGGTCGGTGAACCCTGCCCTGTCCGCGGGGCCGGCGGCCCGCCCGTTGGCGCCGTTCACCGGGCACCGCCCGGTGCCGGTGCGGTGGTCTCGACCACCGGCAGCAGCGCGTTGAGCCGGCCGCCGGAGAATCCGCCGAGGTCGAGTGCGCAGAAGGTGAACCCGCAGGCCAGCACGGCCGATTCGAGTTCGCGGCGCAGCGCTGCGGCGTGTTCGGTGCGGTCGTCGGGCACCTCGATGCGGGCGACCGTGCCGTCCGCGTGCGCGCGCACCCGCGCGATGGGGAAGCCGAGCGAGCGCACCGCCTCTTCGGCGGCCTCGATGCGCGCCAGCTTCTCGGGGGTGACCGGGTCGCCGTAGGCAACGCGGGAGGCCAGGCAGGGGGCGGCGGGTTTCTCGGCGGTGCGCAGCCCCAGCCGTTCGCCGGCCTTGCGCACCATGGCCTTGGTGAACCCGGCGTCGGCGAGCGGTGTGATGGCGCCGCGTTCGGCGGCGGCCCGCTGGCCGGGCCGGTGGTCACCGAGGTCGTCGAGGTTGGTGCCGATGGCCACGGCCGCGCCGGGCAGCTGCACGGTCAGCGGGGCGAGCGCGTCGAACAGCGCCGACTTGCAGTGGAAGCAGCGGTCGCCGCCGTTGGCGATGTAGTCGGGGCGGTCGGCCTCGTCGGTGCACACCTGCAGGTGGGCGATGCCGTGTTCGGCGGCGAAAGCGGCGGCGGAGCGGCGTTCGGCGGCGGCCAGGCTCGGTGAGACGGCGGTGACGGCGAGCGCGCCGGCACCCAGCTGCTGGTGGGCGGTGTAGGCGAGCAGCGCGGAGTCGGCGCCGCCGGAGTAGGCCACCAGCACCCGCTCGCGGCGGGCGAGGTCTCGGCGCAGCCGTTCCATGGCCGCGTTCTCCGCCTGCTCCGTGCCGGTGGTGCCGGGTGCGGTCATCGCGGGGTCTCCTTCGCTTCCTGGGGCGCACCGCCGGGGGCGCTCCCGCCGTCCAGCACCGCGGTCAGCGCACTGTCAACGCCCAGTTCGCCGGCCGTGGCACGCAGTTCCGCCCGCACCTGCGCCGACAGCGGGATGCCGTTGGCCCGGCGGTGTGCCGCGCGTTCGGATTCGGGCTCGCCGGGCAGGTACACGCGCTCGAAGCCTTCTGCGGCGGGCAGCGCCGCCATTTCCGCGGCCAGGCGCCCGACCCGGTCGGTGAACTCCGCTTCGGGCAGGAACACCTTCGGGCTCATGGCCAGGAAGAAGTGGCCCAGCCCCTGGGGTGTTTCGTCGTTGTCGTAGAGCGGGGGGATGTGCGGGCCGTGGTTGGCGCCCGACAGCAGGGCGGAGAGCACTTCCACGAGCAGTGCCAGGCCGGAGCCTTTCGCGCCGCCCAGCGGCAGCACGGTGCCTTCGAGCGCGGTCGCGGGGTCGGTGGTGGGCCGGCCTTGGGCGTCCTGCGCCCAGCCCAGCGGGATCTGCTGCCCGTTCTTGCCGGCCAGGATGATTTTGCCTTTGGCGACGTGGCTGGTGGCCATGTCGAAGACGATGTCGGGCCGGCCACCGGGGGTGGGCACCGCATAGGAGATGGGGTTGGTGCCGAAGTAGGGGGCTTTGGCGCCCCAGGGGGCCATGGCCGCCGGTGCGCTGGTGGTGGCCAGCGCGACGAGGCCTTCGCGCGCGGCCTGGCCGGTGTAGTGCGCGAGCATGCCGCAGTGGTTGGAGTTGCGGACGCTGACCATGCCTACGCCCGTTTCGGCGGCCTTGGCCGATGCGGTGCGCATGGCGCGGTCGGCGGCGACGATGCCGGGGCCGTTGCCGGCGTCCAGCAGGGCGCTGGCCGGTGTCTCGGTGAGTATGCGGCTTTCGGGCCGGGTGGCCACCAGGCCCAGGCGCAGGCGGTGGACGTAGATCGCGGTACGGCTGACGCCGTGGGAGTCCACGCCCCGCAGGTCGGCCTCGACCAGGTGGTCGGCGATCGCCGCGGCGTCGGACTCGCTCAGGTCCGCGGCGGTGAAGATCGCCGCCACGAGTTCGCGCAGCCCGCCGGGCTCGACGCCTGCTGCCGACCCGTTGTCGACTGGCATGTGATGTCCCCGCTTTCGTGTGGTGGTGTGGTGGTGTGCTGATGCGCTGATGGGATGTGCGCCGTTCCGGCTGTCCGGGAGCCCGGGAGGCCGGCCGTCCGGCAGCCCCGGCGGACGGCCGTCCGGCCTCCCGGGCGGCTCACGGCAGCAGCCGGCCGGCTCCGTCGAAGCGCGGCCGCTCGATGCGCTCCTCCACTTCGATCTCCTCGGTTGCGGCCGCCTCGGCCAGTACCGGGTCGGAGACCCACATCCGGTCCAGGGCGAGCGTGTTGTCGATGACGGCCAGGCGGACGTCGGCTTCGCGCTCGGGGCGGAGCATGGTGCCCATCGCCTCCAGCACCGCGGCGTCGTCGGGGTAGGTCATCGGCACGGCCGCGCGCTGCGGGCCGCCGCTGGTCAGGCAGTTGAGGTAGGTGGATTGGCGGTCGATTGCGCCTGCGAGGCGTTCGGTGGTGAAGTCGGCCAGGCCCACGCCGGTGGCGTTGCCGTGGGAGTCCGCGGCCAGGTCGAGCACCGCAAGGCAGCGGATGTGCGGCCGCGCGGGCTCGGCCATGCCTTCCAACCGCAGGCGGCCGATGACGTTGGTGTCCATGCCGCAGCCGCTGTAGGCCTTGCCCATCTCGCGTACCACGAGCGCGTCGAGGTCGTCGACGGGCAGCCGCGGCAGCAGTTCGCGAGCGGTTTCCAGCAGGCGGGCCTCGCCCGCGGCGATGCCGTCGGCGGGCAGGCCTTCGACGGCGGCGAGCCCTTCGTAGGGGTCCTGAACCAGGGCCAGGCCGCCGATGACCGGCGCCCGCTGCAGGACCGCGGAGCTGATCGCGCCGATCGCCTCGACCATCCGCGCCCAGCCGAGCCGGTGCACCATGGCCGCGCCGGAGGCCCGCCCCGCGCCCACCGACAGCATTTTCAACAGGCCGCTTTCGTGGGGCCCGTGGAAAGACGTGTGCGGTTTGACCCGGTTGACGGCGATGATGGCGTCGGCCGCGGCCGCCTCCGCTGCGAAGTGCACGGGCAGCCCGGGCAGCGGGTCGCCGGTCTCGCCCAGCTGCACCACCTCAGCCGAGCACGACACGGGCGCGCCCACCGCCTCCTCGGTGATGCCGAGGCTGGTGAGCACGTCGCGCTGGCCTTCGGCGGTGCCGCCGCCGTGGCTGCCCATCGTGGAGAACAGCAGCGGCCGGCAGCCGCGGTCGGCGGCGGCCTGCACGGCGCCGCGCAGCACCTCGGTGATGCCGCCGATGCCGCGGCTGCCGGCGGTGAACGCCACCCGCGCCCCGGCGGGGACGCCGCTGCCATCCAGCAGCGCCCCCACCTGTTCGCGGGCCCGGTCGCCGGGGTCGGCCAGCGCCGCGGCGGGCAGGCTGCGCCGGATGCGGTTGAGCGGGACCGACCTCACGCGTCCACTTCCTCACGCTCGGGGATGCGCCGCCGCAGCCGCCGGGCCAGGACCGGCGCCAGCAGCGACAGCAGGATCAGCGCCATGAGCACGACCGACAGCGGCCGGGACAGGTAGTAGCCGAGCATGTCGCCCTGGGCCATGACCGCCGACTGGCGCACGCCCTTCTCCGCAATGGCGCCGAGGATGAGCCCCAGCACCACCGGCGCGGGCGGTACCCCGACCTTGCGCAGCAGGTAGCCCACGCCGCCGGCGACCAGCATCACCCACACGTCGGCCATGCTGTTGTTGACCGCGAAGCTGCCCACGACGCACAGCGCGACGATGACGGGCACCAGCACCCGCATGGGGACCCGGGTCGCCTTCACGAAAAAGCGCGCCCCGAGGATCGCGATGATGCCCATGAGGATGTTGGCCAGCAGGAAACCGAGGATGATGGCGTAGGTGATGCCGCCGGATTCGGTGAACAGCGCGCCGCCGGGCTGCATGCCGTGGATGAGCAGCCCGCCCATGATCACCGCGGTGGCCGAACCGCCGGGGATGCCCAGGGTCAGCAGCGGGATCATGGCGCCGCCGGTGACGGCGTTGTTGGCGCATTCGGCCGCGGCGACGCCCTTGAGCGAGCCCTTGCCGAACTCCTCCTTCTCGGCGCCGCGGGCGAACCGCTTGGCCTCGTTGTAGCCGACCCAGGAGCCGATGTCGCCGCCGGCGCCGGGCAGGATGCCGACGAACACGCCGATCCCCGAGGAGCGCAGCAGGGTGGTGCCGATGCGCTTGATCTCGGCGAGCGTGGGCATCGCCCGTCCGCGCAGCCCTTCGGCCATCCCGGTGAGCGCTTTGCCGCGGCCCTCGGCCAGCACCAGCACCTGGGAGAGCGAGAACAGGCCGATGAGCGCGGGGACCAGCTCGATGCCCGATTGCAGGGCGGTCGTGCCGAAGGTGAAGCGCGGGTAGCCGGTGAGGATGTCGATGCCCACGGTCGCGGCCAGCAGCCCCAGCACACCGGCGGCAAAGCCCTTGAGCAGGGATTCGGACGAGAGGCTGCCGATGATCAGCAGTCCGAACAGGGCAATGAGGAAGTACTCGGGTGCCGAGAACGCCAGCGACACTTCGGCGAGCGGCGGCGCGAGCAGCAGCAGCGCGCACGCGCTGACCAGGCCGCCTACCATGGAGGCCAGCGCCGACACCCCGAGCGCCTTGGCGCCCTTGCCCTGCAGGGTGAGCTGGTAGCCGTCCAGGGCGGTGGCCGCGCCTGCGGGCGTGCCCGGCGTGTTGATGAGGATGGCCGAGATCGAACCGCCGTAGGTCGCGGCGGCGTAGATGGCGATCAGCATCGAGATACCGGCGACCGGATCCATGCCGAAGGTGACCGGGACCAGCAGGGCGATGCCCATCGTCCCGCTCAGGCCGGGCAGCGCGCCGATGACGATGCCGCCGACGACGCCGGCGAGGATGGCGAGCAGCACGTGCGGCGCGAACAGGTTGCCCAGCGCCTCTGCGAAAAGTGCGGAATCCATTCCAGCCCCCTACTCGAACAGCAGACCGGTCGGCAGCGGGACGCTGAGCTGGTGGACGAACAGCAGCTGGATGAACGCCACCACGCCGACCACCACCCCGGCGAGGATCCGCCAGTCGCGCACACCGCCGAACCACAGGTGCCCCAGCAGATACAGGGCCGTGGCGGGCAGGAAGCCGATGATCTCCAGCAGTGCCACGTAGACCACGACGATGCCCAGGGTCAGGGCCGGGCGCCGCAGTAGGCGGGCGCTCCACTCGGCGGGCTCGGCTGCGTCGGCTCCGTCCGCGGACTCCGCCTCGTCGGCGGGCGGCGCGGCGGGCGCGGCCACTCCCCCGCCGGAGCCGGCGGAGTCGGCGGCTGCGGTTTCGGTGCCGGTGCGGTCCGCGCCTTCGGCCGCCGAGGCGGCCGCCGTCCGCGCCCGGGCGGCGCGCACGGTGATGGCGATGCCCAGGATCAGCAGCAGCACGAGGACGACGCGCGGCCAGGCGGCCGCCCCCGCGGATAGTTCGAGGGTGTAGGCCAGGAAACCGACGGCGACGGCCGCCAGCACCAGACCCAGGATCATGTCTGGCGTGAGCGCGCGTGCGGGGCGCGCTCGCGTCGGCGATGGGGTGGACATGGGTTCTCTGCTCCTCAAACCGGCCCCGCGGCTGCGGGCCGGAAGACGGCGGCGTGGTACGGGCGCCACGGGCCGCCGGTCGTGTGCACGTCGAAGGTGGAAGCGGTGGCGGGCGCGGCGGATTGTGCCGCGCCGCCTGCTGCGCAAGGTCCGGGGCGGCTGCCGCCGGCCGGCTGTGCGGGCCGCGGGTTGCGGCTTCAGGTGTGCGGATTGCAGGTGTGCAGGGTGCGGTTGTGCAAGGTGGAGATGCGCAGCTTGCGGATGTGCGGGTGTGCGGGGGCAGGGCTGCGGAGGCGGGGCGCCGCTCAGAGCGCCGCGTCGCCCCAGATGTACTTCTCGCCGATGCGGCGCGTGATCTTGTCGTCTTCGTCGATCATCGCGCGGTAGTCCTCGGGTGCGCGGTAATCGACCTCAAGGCCCTGCTTGCCGAGCTCCTTGATGTGGGCGGGGTCGTTGATCGCCTTCCGGCACGCGGCGCTGAGCCGGTCCACCAGCGCCGGGTCGAGCCCGGCCGGTGCGGCGATGCCCCGCGACGACCAGGACTCCACTCCGGAGAATCCGGCCTCGGCCAGGGTCGGCACGTCGGGCAGGTACTGCGAGCGCTCCTTGCTGTCCTTCATCACCGCGACGACCTTGACCTCGCCGGCCCGGTGGTGGGAGGTCAGTTCGCCGACGTTGGCGAAGACGACATCGGCGTTGCGTCCCAGCAGGTCGGCGATGCCGTCCGAGGAGCCCTCGTTGTGCAGCACGCTGAACCGCGTCTTGTACCTGTCTCTGAGCCGCAGCGAGGCGAAGTGGTCGTCGCTGCCCACGCCGGTCGAGGTGACGATGAGGTCGTTCTTCTCGGCGTGGGACATGAGCCCGCCGATGTCGCTGAACCGCTTGTCGTCGGGGTGGACGGCGACGGCGCCGTAGTCGGTCACCTGGTTGGCGATGAAAGTGAAGGAGTCCGGGCCGACCTCCTCGCGCCCCAGCCTCGGGTCGAGGTAGCCGGTCATGAAGTTGGGCGAGTTGACGAACCCGATGGTGTAGGCGTTGGGGTCGGCCTGGACGATCTCGTTCCAGCCCGCCCAACCGCCGCCGCCGGGCCGGTTGACGATCTGCAGCTCGGCGCCGCCCAGTTCCTTTTCCAGGAACGGCTGCAGGATGCGGGCGCCCACGTCGGTGCCGCCTCCCGCCGCGTAGGCGATGATCACCTGGATGGGGCGCTGCGGGTACTTCTTGGCGGCGCCGGCGCCGCCGCTGGTCGCGCCGCAGCCGGCCAGCAGTCCGCTGCTCGCCGCGGCGGCGGCCAGGCCCAGGCCGGTACCGCCGACACCCAGGAACCTCCTGCGGTCGATCGCGGGCGGCGCAAGCGGATTGGGTGGTTTGGACGGATTGTTCGAATTGAACGGTTTGGGAATTTTGGGCACGCCAGATCTCCTCCTTGGAATTTGGCATACCTCTGCCGAGGAATCGTGCCGAAAGGCGGCGCGCGCAGCGGAGTAAGCGGGGTCCGGGGTGCGGCCCCGGCCGCGGAGGGGTCAGCCCTCGGTCGGCTCCTGCTGCTCCTGCTGCTGCGCGAGGAACTTGATCATGTTTGCCTCGCCGGCCCGCAAATGGCCGGTGAGCGCGGCGCGGGCCGCGGCCAGGTCCTTTCTTCCGATTGCCGCGCAGACGTCTGCGTGCTCGCTGACGACCTCGTTCATCCGGCCCTCGTACCCGGGGGCCAGGAAGTGGCGGATGCGGTTGATGTGCTTCTCGTTGACCGCGTAGAAGCGCCGCAGCCGCGAGTTGCCGGTCAGCGAAACGATGCGTTTGTGGAAAGCGTGGTCTCGCGCGAGGTACTCCTCGTAGGGCCCCGGCGGTCCCGGCCGCGGCGCCTCGTCGAAGAACCCGGCGAGCTCGTCGACAACGTCTTCGTCCCAGTTGAGTGCCAGGTGCTCCAGCCCGGCGGGTTCCAGGAGCCTGCGCACCTGGTACAGCTCGCGGACGTCTTCGACGTCGAATCCGGCGACGGAGTAGCGCCCCCGCACGCGCACGGCGAGGCCGGCGGCCTCAAGGCTCTGCATGGCGTCGCGGATCGGCGTCCGGCTGACGCCGAGCGCCTCGGAGAGCTGGCGGTCCACCAGCGGGGTTCCCGGTGGCAGTTCGCAGCGCACGATGGCGCCTTCGATCGCCTCGTAGGCGGTCTCGCTCATCCGCGAGTTCTTCAGCGGCCCGTGAGCACGCATGGGGGCTAGCGCGTCCATGTGACGCACGGTACATTGCGTCTCGGACAGCAACAAGGGCATTTGGAATACCAAATTCCATATGCAGGGGTTTCGGGACGCCGGTACGCCGGCGGGCGCCCGCAACAACCTGCTTCCAGGGGATACGAAGGTGAGCGCAGATGTCGGACGAGATACCGAGCGGCCGGGCAACCGCCGCGGTCGCAACCGTTGAGGCGCGCGTGGCGCGGGTGCCGCTGGAGCAGGCGACGTCGTTCGCCACCCGCAGCGTCACCGCGCGGGACTACGTGATCGTCACGGTCACCGGCGACGACGGTGTCAGCGGGCACGGGTTCTGCTACGCGGGCAGCAGCGGCGGCGAAGTGGTGCGCACGGCGGTGAGCGAACTGCTCGCCCAGGTCGTGCTGGGCCGCGACCCGTTCCTGGTGGAGCGGATCTGGCAGGACATGTACCAGGAGGCGCTGCTGCACGGGCGCACCGGTTCGGTCATGCGGGCCATCAGCGCCCTGGACATCGCGCTGTGGGACCGCAACGCCCGCGCACTCGGCCTTCCGCTGCACAAGCTGCTCGGCGGCTACCGCAGTGGGACCGTGCCCGCCTACGCCAGCGGCGGCTACTACGTCGACGGCAAAACCCCCGACGACCTGGGCGCCGAACTGGCCGGCTACGTCGCGGAGGGCTTCAGCGCGGTCAAGATGAAGATCGGCCGGCTCTCCCCGCGCGACGAGGAGGCCCGCGTTGCGGCGGCGCGCGCTGCGGTCGGCGAGGACGTGCTGCTCATGCTCGACGCCAACAACGCCTGGCCCGACCTGCCGAGTGCGCTGCGCACCATGGACCGGCTGGCGCCCTACGACCCGTACTGGATCGAGGAGCCCTTCAGCCCCGACGACATCGACAACCACGCCAGGCTGGCGCGCGCCACCCCGGTGCAGGTGGCCACCGGCGAAATCGAGGCCGGGCGCTGGCGGCACAGGGAGCTGCTGGAGAAGGAGGCCGCCGCCATCCTGCAGACCGACGCCGCGGTCTGCGGCGGGATCACCGAGTTCCGCCGGATCGCGGCGACCGCAGCGAGCCACGGCGTGCCGGTCGCGCCGCACTGGTTCCACGACCTGCACGCCCACCTGGTGGCCGCCACACCCAACTGCACCTTCGTCGAGTACTTCCCCAATGACCGGGTGCTCAACTTCCGCAAGCTGGTCGACACCCAACTGCAGGTGCGCGGCGGCGAACTCGTGCTGCCGCAGACACCGGGCCTGGGCTTCGGGTTCGACCCCGAGGCGCTGGAGCGCTATACCGTCCCCGGTTCCGCGGCCACCACTGCGGCAGCCTGACCCGGGTGGTTCCGGGCACCGACACGCATTCATCGAGAGGAGCACGATGGCACAGGAGAGCACCCCGCGCCGGTCGGCGGTCGTCATGGCCGGGACCCGCGGGCTGGGCCAGGCCTGCGCGGCCGAACTGCTGCGCAGCGGATACCGGGTCACCATCTGCGGGCGCGGCCGCGAGCGGCTGGACGAGGCGGTGGCCGAACTCGGCGAGGTGGCCGGGGCCGA
This sequence comes from Streptomonospora sediminis, assembly GCF_054778995.1. NCBI lineage: Bacteria > Bacillati > Actinomycetota > Actinomycetes > Streptosporangiales > Nocardiopsidaceae > Streptomonospora > Streptomonospora sediminis. Next base: position 98,167 of record NZ_BAAGYZ010000146.1, on the reverse strand, counting down.
CGCGGTGACCGGCGAACTCGCCGACGTGTCCGCGACCGAGGATGTCGAACGCCTGGTCAGCGGCGCCATCGAGCGCTACGGCCGGTTGGACACGCTGATCGTCAACGCCGGCGGCCCGCCGCCCGGCGACTTCGCCGATGTCAGCATGGCCGACTGGGACACCGCCTACGCGCTGACGCTGCGCAGCGCGGTGACCGCCATCCAGGCGGCCGTGGGGGCCATGCGCGAAGGCGAATTCGGCCGCATCGTCATCCTGGGGTCCTCCAGCGTGCGCAAGCCCATCGGCGGGCTCGTGCTGTCCAACGTCTTCCGCCCGGCCCTGACCGGCCTGGTGAAGTCGCTGGCCGTCGACCTCGCACCCGAGGGGATCACCGTCAACATGGTCTCGCCCGGGCGCATCGACACCGACCGGGTGCGCACCCTGGACGAGCGCAAGGCCGCCAAGCAGGGCACCACCGCCGAGGAGGTCCGCCGCACCTCCGAGGCCGCCATCCCGGCGGGCCGTTACGGCAGCCCCGACGAACTCGCCGCGATGGTGGGTTTCCTCGCCGACGAGCGCGCCGGCTACGTCACCGGGCAGAGCATGCTCGTCGACGGCGGCATGGTGCCTTCGCTGCCCTGACCCGGCCGCACCGGCCCGGCGGGCCGCCCGCTGCCGCGTGGCCGCGGCCGGCCCGCCGATCCCGACGCCCCTTGCCCCCTCCACCGGTCCGCGCTTGCGGGCCCGCCCGACCCAAGGGAGATACATGTACCTCGCCACAGCACACAGCGCCGACGGACCGGCCGCGGTCGTCGTCGACGAGCAGCGCGGCATGGCCGCGGCGGCCGATGTGCTCCCCGGCGCACCCGCCACCGCGCTGGAGGTGATCGAGCAGGTCGCCGAGCGCGACTTCGCCGCCGCCGTCCGCTCGGCCCCCGACTCGGCGTTCGCCCCGGTGGAGGGCGCCTCCTTCGCGGCGCCCTACACCCGCCCGCGCAAGATCTGGGGCATCGGCCTGAACTATGTCGAGCACGCCTCGGACCTGACCGAGTCGGTTCCCGAGGAACCGGCCTCGTTCATGAAGGGCGACCACACCATCATCGGCCCGGGCGAGCCCATCCCGCTGCCCACCCAGAGCGAGCGGGTCACCGCAGAGGCCGAACTGGGCCTGGTCATCGGCCGCGAATGCCGCGGCGCCGCCGACGAGGACGCGCTCGACCACGTGTGGGGCGTGTGCACCATCCTGGACCAGACCGCCGAGGACATCCTGGCCCGCAACCCGCGCTTCCTCACCCGCAGCAAGAACTTCCCCGGGTTCTTCTCCTTCGGCCCGGCCATCGTGCCGCTGTCGGAGGCGCTGCAGGGTGTGGGCTCCATCGGCGAACTGAGCGTGGCGACCATGGTCAACGGCGCCGACCACCGGGTCAATACGGTCTCGCACATGCGCTACTCGCCGGCGTTCCTGGTCGGGTTCCACAGCCGGGTCATGCCGCTGTTCCCGGGCGACCTGATCTCCACGGGCACGCCCGGAGCCGTGCACATCCGGCCCGGCGATGTGGCGGGCTGCCGCATCCCCGGTGTCGGCGACCTGTCCAACCCGGTCGTGCAGGGCCCCTGACCGGCCGCACCGCCGGGTCCCAACGCAGCGGGGCGGTTGCCGCCCGCCGCCCCGCTGTCCTCCCCGGGAAGCAGCCGCGCCGGCCGCCCTACATCGCACGATGCAGTCCGGGTGCGGCGCTGCGGCGGACGCCCCGGCGCCAGTCACCGCCGTAGCGTCTCCCCCGCAAGCGCGAAAGCCCGCGCCTGCCGACGCGCTGCGTGCGCGGCGGCGGGCCGGGCCCGGTACGGCACCGAAAGGGCGGGGCGGCACAGTGGTCGACGGAATAGGCGGCGCAGCGGGCGGACGGCGGAGGTTCGGGCTGCCCTGGTGGGCGATTGCCGGGCTGGCCGCCCTGGGGGTACCGCGCGTGGTGGCACACGACCTGGACCTGGTGGGACCGGCGATGAACTCGGTGCTGGTTTTCCTGCCCGTGGCCGTGTGGATCTCCGTCGTGCTGCTGGCCAGGACACCCAACCCGCTGGTGGCGCTGCTCGCGGTGGGCGCCGTCTACGGCGTGCTGCTCGGTGCGGCCCACCAGGTGCTGTGGGTGCAGGGGTTCGCGGGCGACCCGCCCGCTCTGGGCGGCAACCTCGCCGGCGCGCTGCCCCCGGCCGCGGAAAGCGGACTGCTGCGCGCCGCGGCGTTTGCCAGCAGCATGGCCACCGGGCTGCTGGTCGGCGCAGTGAGCGGCGCCGCGGCCTGGCTGATTTCGCGGGTCCTGCCCGGATACCGGCGCTAGTGTGCTGGTTTGCTGGTTCGTTTGTGATCCGGTTGGCCCCGGGCCCATTGGGCGGTCTTGCCCGCGGTCGGCCGACGGGTGGTCCGGACGTGCAAAGCGGCGGCGGCCGGGGCGGGCGGTCACCGGCCCCCTGCTGCAGGCGGCGGCTACCCGGCGCACCGATGACCATGCAGAAATGCCGAATTTCAACCTGAGACCGGCATTGCTTCACGATCACCGCCGACCTCGCCCGGTTCCCGTCCCGAATGTCGGTTTTCCCGGCTGAAGCGGTGGGTAGCCGGTGCACCAACCTGCCGGGTCTTACCAGCGGCCCGCGGGCCAGTGTGGGCGGAAGCGCACCGCGGGCGCACCCCCACACGTCTCCCAACGGCGGCCGCCACTGCCGCGGCCAACACCGCCTGCCTCCCGCGCTGCACAACGGCCGCCGCGCACCACCCCCGCCGGAATCCCGCGCACCCGAACCGCCCCCGATTCCGCGGCCCCGAACCGGCACGCCGCGGTCGGCGTCCAACCCGCTGCTGGTCCCGGACAGCGCGAGCAGGCGCGGAGTGGCGAACGGCACCGCCCGGGTCCGGTCACCGGCCGCCGGGTGGGGCGACGAGCGGCCAGGGGCGGGCACGTTCGTAGTCGGCGGCGGCGCGGATCAGCGACTCGTCGGCGTGGTGGGCGGCGACGAGCTGGAGGCCCACCGGGCTCCCGTCCGGCAGGAACCCGGCCGGCAGGCTGATCGCGGGATGCCCGGTGATGTTGAACAGCCAGGTCAGCCCCACGCTCATCGTTTCGCCCGGGCCGTTGGGGCCGTGCGGCGGGTTGGGGGTGGCGGGCGTGGCCAGCAGGTCGCACGAGGTGAACAGCTCCGCCAGGCGGGCGGCGTTGCGGCGGCCGTCCGCAGCGGTACCGGGCGGGTGCTCCCCCGGCTCGCCGGTGCGCGCGGCGTGCCACTGCGCAGCCGGGTCGGCGAGGTCGAGCCCGGCCCCGCGGACGTCGAGCGCCGCCTTGCCCGCCCATTCCCGCAGCGCAACGTATGCGGCCTCCTCCACCTGCGGGTGCACCCGGTTGAAGCCGAGGTCCGCCGACCAAGCCACGCGTAGCGCCGCGCCGTCCGGTCCGCCGCCGGGCCCGGGAGTGGGCGGCGCCCCTGACGCGAGCACGGCGCTGCGGTACAGCGCGATGTCGGCCACGCGGCGGGCGATGGGCCCGCCGACGGTGAGCCCGGCATCGTCACGGGCGGGAAGCAGGCCGGTCGTGGGCTTGTAGCCGACCGCGCCGCACCAGGCCGCGGGGATGCGGGTGGAGCCCGCTCCGTCGCTGGCCGTGGCCAGCGGCACCATGCCCGCGGCCACGGCCGCACCCGAGCCCGCCGACGACCCGCCGGGGCTCGCGCCGGGCCGCCACGGGTTGGCGGTCGCCCCGCGGCCGGTGGTGCCCCAGGTCTTCCAGGGGGTGCCGGTCCCGGGCACCGCGGTCGCACCCACCGGGACCGCACCCGCGGCCATCAGCCGCTGCGCCTGCACCGACCCGATGCCCTCGCTCCGCTTGACCCCGATCGGCACCCCGGCCAAGGGCAGGTCGTCACCGCGCGCCAGCGCGGCACCGACCCGGGCGGCCTGCTCGCGCGCCCACTCCGGCCAGACCTCGGCGAAGGCGTTGACCCCGGCGTCCAGCTGATCGATCGCCTCCAGCGCCCCCTCGACCGCTGCGGCGGCGCCGATGTCGCCGCGCAGGACCAGCTCCGCGGTCCGGGCGGCACCGGCGACACCGGCAACGGTTCCACCCTTATTGTCCTTATCGTCCCTGCTGTCCCAATCGTGCACGCCGACGATTCTGCCGTGCCCCTGCGCCGCGGACCCGACCGGGTCACCGCGGCGGGAGTGCCCTATTGCCGGACGGCGGGGCGGCGCGGTCAGGGGCGGTCGGCCGTCCGGCGGCCGGCACGCGCGCCGGTAGCGAGTCAGCGGCCCAGGAGCCCCCGCAGCACGGCGACCGCCAGTAACGCCCACACCAGGCAGTACGAACCGAACAACGCCCCACCCGCGTCCGTGAACACGGCACGGCCCAGCATGCCCACCGCACCCGCGACCGCCATCAACGCCACAGCGCCCACCCCCACCGCCGGCAGCCAGCGGGGCAGCCGGCGCGCGGCCGGCAGAGCGCACAGCGCGAACAGCAGCACGACGGCCGCTCCCACACCGGCGTTGGCCCATTGGGCCGCGGCGACCTCGCCCGAGCCGTAGGCGGCGTAGTCGGCGTCGGCCACTCGCGGGCCGCCGGTCACGCCCAGGCGGCCGTCGAGCGCGTAGGAGATCTTGGAGGCGACGTAGAGCAGTGTCCACCCCGCGGCGCCGATTGCCCATCGGGGCAGGGAGCGGGCCCGCCGCCCGCGTACCTCGGGTGTTGCGGCCGCCGGACGCGGCGCGGGTACCGGTGCGTCGTCGGAGATCATGGCCGCAAGTTTCGCGCGCTCTCCCTTCAGGTGCCTCCCCCGCCGGAGGGAAACCGGGCACCGGGTCTCCCCCGAGCAGGTCCGGACCCGGCGGTGCCGGTGTCGCCGCGCAGGACCGGTTCGGCGCTCCCGGCGGTACCGGCGGCGGAGCCGTTTCCGCCTTCCCTGCCGCCCCTGCCGTGCACGGCGGCGCCGCGGCACGGCGGTCAGTCGCGGTCAGCCCCGGTCCGTCCCGCTCGGCGGCGCGGAACCGCCGGTCTCCGGCGCGCCCGGCGGGCCGTCCTGCCCGGGCGCATCCGCCGAGTCGAGCGGTCCGCGCCCCTCGCGCCGCGGAAAGCGGCCGGCGACGAGTATGTCGGTCGAAGAGTGCGCGAGGATCGAGATCACGATGGCCAGCGCCACCAGGTGGAACAGCTCGTCACTGCGCGCGAGGTCGGACTTCAGCACCAGCAGGCCGTAAACGACCGAGGCGAACCCCTTGGGGCCGAACCAGGCGACCGCCAGCTTCTCGCGCCCACCGAGCCCCGAACCCGCCAACGCGGCGAGCAGGGAGACCGGGCGGGCCAGCACCAGCACGAGGACCGCGAACACCCACCCGGCGAGCGGGATCCCGGCGAGGAACTGCGGCGACATCAGCGCGCCGAACGCGAGCAGCGCCGCGAGCTTGAGCAGCTCGGCGATCGATTCGCCGAACCGGTCGAACGCCGCGTGCATCTCCGGGGAGGCCGTCGAGATCGCCACCCCCGCGGTGAACGCGCCCAGGAACATGTTGGCGTGCACGAGCTGGCACAGGCCGAGGACCGTGAGCCCGATGGCGAACGCGCCGAGGGGTTCGTAGCGGGTGGTCGCGGTCAAGCCCGGCAGGCGCTCCAGTGCGATCCCGGCCAGGGCGACGCCGACCCCGACTGCAACGCCCAGCGCCAGCTCGCCCGCCAGCAGCGCCGGGTGCGGCGGTTGGTCGGCGGCCAGCGCCAGCAGCACGACCACCACCGGCAGCGCCAGCCCGTCGTTCAGGCCGGATTCGACGTTGAGCAGGTGGCGGACCCGGTAGGGCACTCGTTCGCGGGACACGAGTGCGGCGGCGAAGACCGGGTCGGTGGGCGAGAGCACGGCGGCGATCAGCAGCGCCTCGGGCCAGTCCAGGCCCACCAGGTAGCGGGCCAGCAGCACGATGATGGCGAACGTGGCCGGCATCCCGATGCCCAGCGCGCGGGCGGGCAGCCGCCAGTGCGCGAGCAGGTCCTTGGCGTCCAGCCGCATCCCGTCCGTGAACAGCACCGCGAACAGCGCGCCCTCGGCCAGCACCCGCACCCACTCGGTGCCGCCGGACAGCGCCACCAGCCCGAGGACGCCGTCGCCCAGCACGAAGCCGGCGACCAGGAACAGCACGGCGGTGGACAGCACGGTCCGGTTCGCGATCCCCGACACCAGCACCGCCGCGAACAGCACCACGCCGAATGCCAGGACCAGCTCGATCAATTTCCGCACCCCTCAGCCCGGTCTCAACCCCCGCGGTCGGCGGCGGCCGCGGCCCGGCCGACTACCCGGCCGGGCTACAGGCCAACCGGTACGGGCACAGCGGCAGGTACCGGACCAACAGGACCGGCGGAGGCGGCGGCCCGCGAGTTCGGGCGGCAGAGCCGCCGCGCAGCGGTGCAGGAGACGCCGGCCGTCACGGGGCTGCCGCAGGCGGAGATGCCGACCGGCCGGCGTTTCCCTCCTCGGCATCCATCCCGGGGCCGCCGCGCCGCAGCTACACCCCGGACCCGGGGAGCAGGTCAGCCATCGAGGAGTCCGCGGTCACTGCCGACGGGGGAAGCTGATACGCATCAGCCGGCTGTCGGCCCAGTCTTCGAGCCGAGTCGGCCGGATGGTGCCGGGGTCGTGGGGCTGATTGAGATCCGCGACGATCTCCGCCAGCACGGCCTGGCGTTCATCCGGGGCTGTGACCGGCGTGGCCCGTGCAGGCAGGTCTGCACGGATCCCGTTCTTGAGGTGGAAGGTGAAGGCGGGATTGGCGAGAAGGTTCGCATGCCAGTCGGTCGCGCCACCCCCGGCGCCGCTACACAGGTAAGTGGTGCCCGCAGCCCGGTAGAAGAAGATCTCGATACGGCGCGGCCGGCCGGTGCGCCGCCCCAGTGTCGTGATGTCGATGATCCGTTCGCTGGTGCCTGCGGCGGGGGTGATCTCGATGGCTCGCCGGATGTGATCGGGCAGGTGCGCCAGAGACGCGTCCCATGCGGAGTCGTGCCATCCGGTCGTGTCCGGACTGTTCATGCGGCCTCGGCCTTAAGGGCGGGTCCGAGGAGGAGTCCACCGTCGATGACGTACTCCGACCCCGTGATGAACGACGCGTCTGCTGACGTGAGGAACAGGAGAAGCCGGGTGACGTCGGTCGGCTCCCCGAGTCGGGGGATGGCGAACGGCTCGGGTGAGTAGAAGTCGGCGATTGCCGCGGTGGCACCGGCTGCCGGTTCATGGATGAAGGGGGTCGCGATCACGCCGGGGTGGATGGTGTTCACGCGGATGTGGTCGCGGCCGAACTCGAGTGCAGCCGTTTGGGTGAGGCCCCGCACGGCCCACTTGCTCGCTATGTACGGCGCATAGTAGGCCGTGCCGGCCAGGGCCATTGTCGAGGCGATGTTGACGATGGCTCCCCCTGTTGCGCGGCGCAGAGCGGGGGCTGCGGCCTTGATGCCGAGGAAGGTCCCGGTGAGGTTGATGTCGAGGAGGCGGGACCAGGTGGCCCGGTCCGTGTTTTCGATCGTTGCAGGCGGGTTCTGCACGCCCGCGTTGTTGACGAGCACGTTCAGGGAGCCGAAGGCGCTCTCGGCGGCCAGCACAGCGGCGGACCACGAACTCTCGTCGGTGACGTTGAGGTGGGTGAAGAGAGCGCGGGTCCCGAGCTCGTCGGCGAGAGCGGCGCCGCGGTCGGCGTCGATGCCGCCGATCACCACGTTTGCTCCCTCCGCGTGAAAGGCGCGTACGTGGCTCGATCCCTGGCCGCCGGTCCCACCGGTCACGAGCACGGTCTGGTTGTCGAAGCGGGGCATCGGTTGTTCCTTCGGTACGTAGGTGACCGGCCGGGTCATCAGTGATGGACGGCGACCAGTGGTGAGCTGATCGACTCACCACTGCCCGACCCTAGATCGACAACGAAGGCGAGTCAAGCCACTCACCTCGTATGCTCGGGCCATGAGCACGGAAGTGACGACGTATCACCAGCGCATCGCCCAAGAGAAGCGCGCGCTGATCTTGACGGCCGCGACCGCACTGTTCCTGGAGTTGGGCTACGACCGGACGTCGCTGGCGCGGATCGCAGAGCGCTCGGGCGTTTCGCGGGCCACCTTGTTCAAGCAGTTTCCGAGCAAGGCCGCCCTGTTCGACGCCATGGTCACCGAGTCCTGGTCAACCGCTGAGGAAGAGGATCCGCCGACGGCAGGCAACATCGTTGCCGGGCTCAGCACCATCGGTCACCGCTACGCCGAACTGTTGGGCCGCGCCCGGATGACCGACCTGTTCCGCATCGTCATCGCCGAACTGCCGCGATTCCCCGAACTCGCCAATGCGCAGTTCTCGCACGGGAAAATGCCCTACTACGAGTCCGTACGCGACTACCTGCTGGCCGAGCACCAGGCGGGAACGGTGCAGGTCGAAGACGCGGACCTCGCAGCCACCCAGTTCCTGGGCATGATCTCCAACTACGTCTTCTGGCCGACACTCCTCGTGCCGGACTGGCAGGTGAGCGAAGAACGCGTCGCCCAGGTGGTCGACGAGGCCGTCCGCACCTTCGCCGCCCGGTACGCCGCTACCGAACCCGGGCCGCCGGCCGACGGCTGAGTCCCACCGCCACCGCCCCGCCGTAGGACCCGGCCGGCCAGAGAGGCACTGTGCCGGGGCAGCAGCGGTCCCGGCGTAAGGATCACCGGCCGTGGGAAGATCCTGTGGCGACCGCCCCCCGAATCGCGAGGAGCCCGCATGAACCGGCCCTGGGAGATCGATCCCGCCGCAGAGTTCAGCCGCCGCCTGGGGGGGACGGCCCAAGAGTTGGGTGACAGCCGGGACACCCCGGACTGCCCGGACATCTGGGAGCTGGACAACGGAGACGTGGCCGTCGTCGGCCGCGACGCCACGGACGTCTACGCCTCCCGTATCCCGCAGAGTATGAGCATCGGCGCCGATGAACGGCTGGTCGTCATCCCCGGCAACATGCTCCGTGCCGCCAAGAAGGACATCCCGGATGCTTGATCACCTCGACCACCGCTCGGGCCGGACCATGGACCGGCCCGAGTACCACGCCGACCTCAAGCAAGAGTACGCCTCCCGCAGCGGGGTGTTCTGGAAGCTGGAGCGCGCCCAGTTCTTCAACGAGGTCGGCGACTCCGCATGGGACGCCTTCAAGGCCGATGACTGGGACCGGGTACTCGCCATATTCGAGAGCGACCGCGAACGGGTCGGCCGCGACGTCGCCGCCGAGGCCGAGCGCGGCGTCGAGTTGCGGCGGCTGCGCATCGTCGAGCACCCGCCGAGTGCCTACCTGCGCTGGGAAATGCACAGCCACCTCGTTTTCACCGAGTGCGGGCGCCCCATCCGTGTGCTGGACGCCGAACAGGTCGCCGCGCTGGAGGTTACCGGCGGCCGGCTGCCCGAGCTGCTGATTCTGGGTACGGAACTCCTTTACCGGGTGCGCCACGCCGCGGACATGACCCCGGAGGGAGCGGTGCGCATCGACGCCCCGGAAGCGGTCGGCGACGCGGTGGCCCTGGTGGCCGACCTGTACGAGCGGGCGGAGCCGCTGGCGGACTACTTCCGCCGCGAGATCGCACCCTTGGGCCCGCCCACCTATACCGGATGAGGCGCCGACACACCGGCGGATCGGACAGCGGCGCGCTGCACTGGTCGATGCTCGCTACGCTGTTCGCCACTGTGATCGTCGCGGTGGCATTGGTTGTGGCCTCGCCATTCGGACTGCGCGCCTTTGGCGGGCCGGATGGTGAATGGCAGCGATTGAGTTTCATCGGTCAGACTTACGGAGCGGTCTCCGCCCTCATTGCGGCGGTCGCCCTGGTCGGGATCATCGCCACTCTGGTCCTTCAGGCCCGCGAAACGCGGCGCGGTGTGCAGGAGTCGCGTCGCCAGGCCATGAGCGAACTGCTGCAGAAGGCCATGGACGACCCCGCCTTGGACGAATGCTGGGGGCCGGTGCCTGAGCACAGCGATCCGAAAGTCCGCAAGCAGCAGCTCTACGTCAACATGATCGTGTCTCAGTGGGGCGTCGCCTACGAGACCGGCGCAATGCCGGAGAAGAGGTTGCGCGCGATCGCCCGGGACATGTTCTCGGCCCCGCCGGGCCGGACGTATTGGCAACGGGCCGGGCCGCAGCGCCTGGCTGTCGTCACCGAAGGCAAGGCGGCCCGGTTCAACCGAATGCTTGACGAGGAGTTCCGGCGCACCTCGGATGTGACCGGCCGGGCGACGCCACCGAGCCCCAGTGCCGGGCAGCGCGGCAGTGCAGAGCGCTCCACACGGGACCTCCTCACCGGCGCCGCCGCGGGCGGACTCGCTGTCGGCGCGGTCATTGCCGCAGCGGCCTTTGTGCGGCGCCGCCGGATCCCGGGGTCTTACCGGGTGGCGGGTGATCGCCGGGGGCGGGTGGACCGGGTGAACCGATGGTGATCGTGCTGCCGCTGGGGTGCGGGGCGTGCCCTGGTCCCCCGCGGGTTCTGTGCCCGGGTACCCGCCGTGCTCCGCTGCGGTGGTGAGCGGGCGCCGCCGACCCGGCCGCGCTTGTGCGCGCGGGGTCGGGGTGGCCGGCGCCGGGGCCGGTGCTCGCCCAGAGGGTGCGGATGAGGGTGTCGGCGTCGGGGGCCTCGATGAAACCGGTCGGGGTGGCGGCCCAGTAGGACTGGGTGGCCTGGCCGAACCACACGACCGCGTTGGGGTGCTGGGCCTGGATGGCGGCGGCGGTGCGGTGTTCCAGGGCGAACTCGGCGGTGCGGCCGTACCTGCTGGTCTGCGCGGCGGAGCGGCGCGTGCGGCAGGGCGGGTGGGCGCAGGCCGGGCAGGGGGCGGTCGGCTGCTTGGGGATAACGGCTGCGGTGGCGGCGCTGGGGGCGGTAACCTCGGGCATTGATTCCGTTCCTTTCCTTTGTTGCTATGTGGATCCGGGATCAGGGCCCGGGAGGTGGTGGTGCGCCTCCCGGGCCGTTTGCGTCCGGGTGGCGGTGGGTGTCGGTTCAGACGGTGGCCCAGACGTTGTCGGACAGGTCGTAGGCCAGGTGGAACCAGACGTGGCGGTAGGTGGGGACGCCGTTGTCGCCCCACCTGGTGGCCAGGGCGTCCACGAGCGCGAGCCCGCGCCCCGCATCGGCCTCGGCCCGCAGCCCGGCCGGGTGGGGCGCGAGGTGGGTGCGGTAGCGGTTGTCCCACCGGAGCACCCCGGGAGCGCCGCCGTCGCGGCAGGTGAGCGTCAGCCCTTCGACCGAGCGGTCCACGAGCAGCGTGTAGGTGCCGCCGGGTTCGCCCGAGCGGGAGTGCCGGACCGCGTTGGCGGCGAGTTCGGTGCCGAGGAGGTCGAAGACGTAGCGGTAGTCGGGCTCCCGGTCGGCGGCACAGCCGGTGAGGAAGGCGTGCACCAGGGGGAAGAGCGTTGTGTCGCCCCAGAAGGTGAAGGCCCGGCGGCGGAAGGGGGTGCGGGGGCCGGAGGGGTCGAAGTAGTGCCGCTTCTCCCAGGGGACGAGGAGTGCGAGCGGGATGGTTACGGGCGGTAGTTGGTTGAGGGCAGGACGACGGGTGAGCATGGCGGCTCCTTGGGTGGGCTGGGTGCAGCTGGGGAGAGTGTGTTGACGCGGGAGTACGCGGTTGTGGCTCGTTTTCCGGACAAGGCACCGGGCGGTTAGTAGCCTGGTCGCCGGGCCTGGGGTGATGCCACCGTGACCAGTTACCCACTCATAGTAGTTAGAGATTCTCCAATTACAAGTGATTCAGAGAATCTCTGATCGACTAGGCTTGGACCATGTCGCGAACCCTCAGCCCGACCGTCCGCCGCCGACGGCTCGCCCGCGTCTTGCGCGGGCTCCGCGAAGAGGCTGGCATGACCCTTGATAAGGCCTCACACCAGGCTGAACTCCCACGAGCCACACTCGGCAAGTTGGAAACCGGCGACCTTAAGCGTGTACGCCTCGCTGACCTGGACTCCCTCGCCCGCCTGTACGAGGTGGACAACAAGACGCGGTTGGCCATGCATCAGTTGGCGAAGGATGCGGAGCAGCGCGGCTGGTGGTCCAAGTACAAGGACGTCTTCGGCCCTGGCTCACTGCCGGATTTTGAAGCCGAAGCGTCTGTTATCAGGACCTATGAGGCACAGGTCATCCCCGGACTACTCCAGACTCAGGCCTACGCACGTGCCGTCTTCACAGGCACCAATGCGTTCGCCGAGGAAGAGATCAAGCGCCATGTGGATGCTCGGATGGAGCGCCAGCGCATCCTCAGCCACGCTTACCCACCGGAGTACGCCGCCATCATCGATGAAGCCGCGCTACGCCGCCCCGCAGGCGGTACCCAAGCTATGCAGGAGCAGCTTCAGCACTTGACTGAGCTGGCCACACACCGACACATCACGATCAATGTCCTGCCGTTCGCTGCCGGCATGCACGCAGCGAATCTCGGTGGATTCATGATCATGAACTTCCCGGATGATGCGGACCCCGTGATCGCTTACGCGGAGACACCCACTTCTATCCTCTTCGTCGAGGAAGAAGACGAGATCCGCCGCCACGATGCCATGTGGCGAGAAGCCCTCAACGCCTCCCTCACGGTTGTCCAGTCCATCGGCTTCATCAACGAAGTCGCCTCATCGCTAGAGAGTGACCAGTGAGAACACTGCAATTCCGCAAGAGCAGCTACAGCGGCGCGAGCCAGAACTGCGTGGAGGTTGCTGCTGTCCCGCCGACCTTCCACAAGAGCAGCTATAGCGGACACCATCAGGAATGCGTCGAGGTCGCCCCCATCCCGCCGTCCTTCAGCAAGAGCAGCTACAGCGGCGTCAACGGTAACTGTGTTGAAGTAGCGCCCATCTCGCAGTCCTTCCGCAAGAGCAGCCACAGCGGACATGACGTCAACTGTGCCGAAGTCGCCGACCTCCCCGCCGGCGCGGCGCTGCGTGACTCGAAGTATCCCGAGGCCGGGCACCTCATCTTCCCCGCCGCCGAGTGGGACGCCTTCCTCACCGCCGCCCGTGCTGCCGAGCTGTAGTGCACTGACCTCGACACCGAGGGGCTGCACCCGCCGGTGCGGCCCCTCGCGTCAAGACAGCGGCGGGCGAACGCGGGCCCCGTGCGTGCTCGCCCTGCCGCGGGGCCAGCTCACCCCACCCGGTCGGCGGCGTCGGCCAGTTGCTTGATGTCGAGTTTCCGCATCCCGAACATCGCCTCGGCGACCCGCCGCGCCCGCTCCGGGTCGGGGTCCTGCATGAGGTCGTGCAGCTTGCGCGGGACGACCTGCCAGGACAGGCCGTAGCGGTCCTTGAGCCAGCCGCACTGGACCTCCTCGCCGCCGCCCTCCAGCAGGCGGGACCAGTAGTAGTCCACCTCGACCTGGTCGGCGCAGTCGACGTACAGCGAGATCGCCTCGTTGAAGGTGAACTCGGGTCCGGCGTTGAGGGCGATGTAGCGCTGCCCGGCCAGTTCGAAGGTCACCGTTGACACCGACACCTCGGCGTCGGGCGCCGCCTTGCCCAAGTCGGTGATCTCCACGATCCGCGAGTTGTCGAAGATCGAGGTGTAGAACCGCGCGGCCTCCTCGGCCTGGTTGTCGAACCACAGGTGGGTCATGATCTTCTGCATGTCCTGCTCCTTCCGCTGGTGCCCGACCCCGGTCGGATCCAGGCCGGACCGCGGCCGGGATCCGGTGGCCTGCGGCACCGCCCGCATCCGCGGTGCCGGAAGGGTGGACCGCTGCGGCGGTCGGAACTCATCGGTGCGCGCGGGTTCGGCCGGGTTCAGTCGGCTCAGCCGGCCCCGATCCGGTGGAGGCGGACATCGCCGAGCCGGCCGTCGGCGGCGGTGGCGGTCATGTAGGTGTGGTGGGGTTGGCGGCGCCGGTCGGTGGGTGATCCCGGGTTGAGCAGGCGCAGCCCGCCGGGGGCGGTGGTGTCCCAGGGGATGTGGGAGTGGCCGAACACCAGCACGTCGGCGCCTGCGAAGCGTTCGGCGCACCGTTTCTCGCGGCCCTTGGCCTGCCCGGTCTCGTGCACGACCGCCACTTGCACCCCCGCGAGGTCGGCCCAGGCGGTTTCGGGCAGGCGGGCGCGCAGTTCGGGGCCGTCGTTGTTGCCGTAGACGCCGATCACCCGGCGCGCCCGCTCCTGCAGGTCCTCCAGCGCGGCCAGGTCGACCCAGTCGCCGGCGTGGATGACCGCGTCGGCGTGCGCCGCCTCGGCGCGCACCTGCGCGGGCAGCTCGCGCGCCCGGCGCGGGATGTGGGTGTCGGCGATGATCAGCAGCCGCATGTGCGCCGACTTTACCGCCCGGCCCCGCTGGTCGCGGTGCCCGCGCGCCGAGCCGCCGGCGGGCGCCGCCGCGGCATTCTGTCAGGGGGCCGGGCTACCCTCCACCCACCAACTTGACCTCAAGTTAACTTCAGCTCATAGCGTCGGTCCGGACGTTGGCAGGGCGACGCGTCCGCGCCTGCTCCGCGTACCCGACCGCCGCCCCACACTCTGGAGCCACCAATGAGCATGGAAGTCAGTGCCTGGACCTCGATGTACCACGTGGTGCACGCCCAAGACGAGCGCCGGCCGTTCTCCATGGCCACGCTGCGCCGCATCGGGCGCTTCGCGCGCCCGCACCGACGCGCGCTCATTACGTTCGTCCTGCTCAGCAGCGTCACCTCCGCGCTGGCGGTGGCGACGCCGCTGCTGGCCGGCCGCGTTGTCGACGCGATCATCGGCGCCCAGCCGTTCGACCTGGTGCTGGGCCTTGCCGCGCTGATCGCGGTCATCGCCCTGGCCGAGGCGGGCCTGGGCCTGCTCGCCCGCTGGTACTCGTCCCGGATCGGCGAAGGGCTGATCCTGGATTTGCGCTCGGCCGTCTACGACCACGTGCAGCGCATGCCCGTCGCCTTCTTCACCCGCACCCGCACCGGCGCACTGGTCAGCCGGCTGAACAACGACGTCATCGGCGCCCAGCGTGCCTTTGCCGACACCCTCTCCGGCGTGGTGGGCAACCTGGTAACCCTCACGCTGACCCTGGTGGCGATGTTCGCGCTGTCCTGGCAGATCACCCTGGTCTCGCTGCTGCTGCTCCCGGTGTTCGTGGTGCCGGCGCGGCGCATGGGCCGCAGGCTGGCCCGGCTGGAACGCGAAGCCGCCGACCACGACGCGGCCATGGGAACCCAGATGACCGAGCGGTTCTCCGCGGGCGGGGCGACGCTGGTGAAGCTGTTCGGCCGCCCCGAGCACGAGTCGGCCGAGTTCCGTTCCCGGGCGCGCCGGGTCCGCGACATCGGGGTCCGCACCGCCATGGTGCAGGCGGCGTTCATGACCGCGCTGACCCTGGTTTCGGCGCTGGCGCTGGCCATCGTCTACGGGGCCGGCGGGTACCTGGCGCTGGCCGGCCTGCTGGAGGCGGGCGCCGTCGTGTCGCTGGCGATGCTGCTGACCCGGCTCTACGCCCCGCTGACCGAACTGGCCGGGGCCCGGGTTGAGGTGATGAGCGCGCTGGTCAGCTTCGAGCGGGTCTTCGAGGTGCTCGACCTGGAACCGATGATCGCCGAGCGCCCCGACCCCGCCGACATGCCCGAGGGGCCGGTCTCGGTGGAGTTCGACCGGGTGGAGTTCGCCTACCCCAGCGCCGACAAGGTGTCGCTGGCTTCGCTGGAGGAGATCGCGGCGCTGGACACCCGCGCGGGCGAACCGGTGCTGCACGGGGTGTCCTTCCGCGCCGAGCCCGGCCAGACCGTGGCGCTGGTGGGTTCCTCGGGGGCGGGCAAGTCCACCATCGCCTCGCTGCTGCCGCGGCTCTACGACGCCGACAGCGGAGCGGTGCGGCTGGGCGGTGTCGACGTGCGCGACCTGTCGGCCCAAACCGTCCGCGACACGCTGGGCATGGTCACCCAGGACGGGCACCTGTTCCACGACACGGTGCGGGCCAACCTGCTGCTCGCCCGGCCCCAGGCCGACGAAGACGACCTGTGGCACGTACTGCGCCGCGCGAAATTGGACGACCTGGTCGCCGAGCTGCCCCAAGGGCTGGACACCGTGGTGGGCGAGCGCGGCTACCGCTTCTCCGGCGGCGAGCGCCAGCGGCTGACCATCGCGCGGCTGCTGCTGGCCCAGCCCCGCGTGGTGATCCTGGACGAGGCGACCGCGCACCTGGACTCCACCTCCGAGGCGGCCGTGCAGGAGGCGCTGGCCGAGGCGCTGGCGGGGCGCACCGCGGTGGTCATCGCGCACCGGCTGTCCACGGTGCGCGCCGCCGACCAGATCCTGGTGGTCGAGCACGGCCGCATCGCGGAGCGCGGTACGCACGAGGAGCTGCTGGCCGCGGGCGGGCGCTACGAGGTGCTCTACCGGACCCAGTTCGCCCAGTCCGACGGCGACCGCGAGCAGACCGAAACCGGCGGCGCCGCACGCACCGCCGATCAGGTCGAGCCGGTGCACTGACCTTCCCGCGGGCAACCGCGGGCAACCGCGGGCGGGCGCCGTGCCGGTGCCCGCGCGCGTGCGCGCCCGCCCGGGTCGGACGGGGCCGGGCGGGCGCGCAGGCGTGCGGTCCGACCGAACGTGCCTCCGGTCAGCCGTGGCCTTCGGGTCCCCCGGTCTCCTCGGTGCCGGTGTAGAACGCGGCGGTGCGTTCGGCCGCCGCGCGCGCCTCGCGCTCGTCGTTGCCGGACTCGACGCTGGCCTGGCGCCACCGGTCGCTGCTCAGTTCCACGAAACGGGTCCCGTCCGCGGTGCCCATCCACTCCTCCACCCGGTCGCGGTCGACGGCGGCGCCGCTGCCCAGGTGCATGGCGAGCCCCATCAGCGCCATGTCGAAACCCACTCCCGCGGCGCCGGCGCCGAACTCCTCCCAGGTGTCGTCGGTGTGGAAGATGTGCACCAGCTCCAGCCGGGTGCCGGTGGGTTCGGCGGCCACGCTGACCTCGATCCAGCTCACCTGTTCGTCGAGCTCCCAGGTGGCGGTGAAGGCCGCGGGCGGGTCGCAGCTGGTGATGGTGCCGCTGACGTCGCCTTCCAGCCGGTAGTGGCCGCCTTCGCGCAGATCACCCGAGACCGGCACGAACCAGCGCGGAATGCGCTCGGGGTTGGTGACGGCGTCCCACACATCCTCAAGGGGCACATCGTAGGTCTGGCCGATGGTCAGGACATGCGCCTCGCCCGACTCCAGCATGCGGTCGCCCACGCGCCGCCGTACGGCGCTGATCTGGTGGTCGACGTCGATCACGTTGTCTCCTGTCGGTTGGGTGGTCTCGGTCAATCGCCGATTCCGGGCGCCCCGCCGGCCTTCCCCGGTCGCCCGGCCCTCGCTGCCCGTACGGCTTCCGAATTTATCGGCAAGCGGCCGGATTCCCACGTCGCACGGCACACTCGGCCCGCCACCGGCCCTGTGCACGGCCCCGCCCGCCGGGTACTACAGTCTGTCGTATGCATGGTCTCCCAGCCCCGGCCCCTTTTGCGGCCGACGACATCCAACTGCTGAACCTCCCCCTGTGGGCCTGGCAGATCGCCCTGGCCGTGCTCGGAGTCGGGTTGCTGGCGCTTTCGGCGCGCCGCGTGTGGCTGCCCACCACCGCCGTGCTGCGCTGGTGGGGACTGGGCAACATCGTGGTCAACGTCGGCATCGCCGTCACCGGCGCCACCGTGCGGGTGACCTCCTCGGGGCTGGGCTGCTCGGAGTGGCCGCGCTGCACCGAAGAGAGCTTTGTCCCGGTCAACACCGAACACACCGCGATCAACGCCGCCATCGAGTTCGGCAACCGCACGCTGACCTTCCTGGTGCTCGCCGTGGGCATCATCGTCTTTGTCGCCACCCTGCGCATGCGGCCCCGCCGCCGCGACCTGATCGCCTACGCCACGATCATCCCCCTGGGCGTCCTCGGCCAGGGCGTCGTCGGCGGAATCACCGTGTGGAGCAAGCTGCACCCGGCCTCGGTGGCCGCGCACTTCCTGCTGTCGATGCTGGTGGTCGTGCTTGCGGTGGCCTACTACGTGCGCTGCCGCGAGCCGCGGGGCCGGCTGCGCCCCACGGTGGCGCGGCCGGTGCGGGTGCTGGCCGGCGCGCTGGTCCCGCTCGGGTTCGCGCTGCTGGTGGCCGGCACGGTGGTCACCGGTACCGGCCCGCACGGCGGCGATGCCGAGGCGCCCCGTTGGGGCTTCGACATGGTCACCGTGGCCCGAATCCACTCCGCGCTGGCCTGGGCGGTACTGCTTGGCTCAGTGGTACTGGCGGTCGCGGCCACCGTGCGCGGCGCGCCGGCTCAGGTGCGCACGCCGGCCTGGCTGCTGCTGGCGGCCGTGCTCGGCCAGGGCGCCGTGGGCTACACCCAGTACGCGCTGAACCTGCCGGAATGGCTGGTGGTCCTGCACGTACTGGGCTCGGGCCTGGTGTGGGTGGCCATCCTGCGGGTGTTCTTCGCAACCGCCGAACGGGTGCCGGTCACCAGCTCTGCGGCGGAGGCGGGCCCGGCTGCTGGGGCGGGTACGGCGGCTGCCCGGGGTTAGGCGGCGGACCCTGCTGCTGCGGGTACGGCGGCTGCCCGTGGCCGGGCGGCGGGCCCTGCTGGGGCTGCCGGCCCGCGCGCTGCTGCTGGGCCTGGGCGATCACGTGCGCGAAGTCGGCGCGCTGCAGGAACCCGGAGTCGGTCGCCGCGGGCGCCCACGCCGGCGCGACCGGCTGCTGGACCTGGCCGAGGAACGCGGTGCGGGCCGCGTGCATCAGTGCGAGGAAGCTGTCGCGCCGCTCCTCCCACATGGGCCGGGCGACCCCGCGCGCCAAGCGCTGGTGCAGCAGCGCCAGCTCGGTCGCAGCGAGCTGGTAGTCCTTCATGGCCTGGCGGCCGTGCTTGCCGGCGTTGCTCTGGGCCCAGTTGCGCGCGCTGCGGCGCCCCGGCATGGAGCTGAGCATGCGCACGTCGGCGGGCGTGACCAGTCCCGTGGGGACATAGGGCGGCAGGAAGTGCGCGATCGCGGCGACCTGCCGGCGGCGGTCCTGCACGGCCAGCACGATGACCGACACGAGCACGAAGAACAGCACCAGGTAGGCCACGCCGAACCCGAGCCAGCCGAAGGCGGTCGAGCCGTTCCACAGCCCGTGCAGCACAACGGCGCCGACCCAGCCGAAGAACGGCGCGAACAGCCGGAGCCCGCCGCGGTTGATGGCGGCGTAGGCGACCCCGATCCCGATCATCGCGGTGTAGAGCGGGTGGCCGAACGGTGAGATGAGCCCGCGCAGCACGAACGTGAAACCGAGGCCGAAGGCGCCCTCGCTCAGGTAGGAGCTGAGGAAGTACAGGATGTTCTCGGTGAACGCGAAGCCGGTGGCCACCATGGCGGCGTAGATGACGCCGTCGGTCATCGAGTCGATCTCGTGGCGGCGCCGCCACAGCAGGATGAGCAGCACCGCGCCCTTGGCGCTCTCCTCGACCAGCGGGGCGCCCACCGCGGTGGAGATGAAGTCGCCCAGCGACTGGCCGAACACCGGCACCGCCACCAGCGCCATGCCCGCTGTGTTGAGGATGAAGGAGACCACCACGGCCACGCCCGCGCCCCACAGGAACGCGAAGAGCAGCATCAGGCCGGGCTCGGGTTCGAGCCGGTCGAGCATCAGGATGAGTGGCACCAGGATCGCCACGGGGATGATCGCGGCGAACAGGCTGATCAGGAACCCGATGACACCGGCGACTCCGCCGCCGGCCAGGCCGGACCACAGCAGGTAGCCGAACATGAGCAGCATGCAGAGCACGCTGATGATGATGCCGATGGTGAGTCCGACGGAGCGGCGGCCGGGTTTGCGCCCCTCAAGGATGGCTTTCGCGTCTAGTGCGGGCATGGCCTCAGATCGTAGTGGTTGGCGGGAGTGTGCCGGAATCACGGGAGGCCCGCCATCAGCTCGAACACCGCTGTGGACGGCCTTCCGCCGACTCCGGTGCGCGCTGCGGCCACTACCGGCCACCGGCACGTCTTGACGCGCCTGCGCGGCCGCGGCCTATGAGCGGTGCCCGTGGCGCGCCCGGCTCAGCCCAGCAGGCCGGCCAGCAGCGGATCGATGGTGACGGCGCTGAACAGCAGCGCGAGATAGGCGTTGGACAGGTGGAAGAACCCCATTGTTCCCAGCTGGGCCCCTGACACACCCGCCCGCACCTGCGCGAGCAGCCGGTGCGCCTGGACCAGCAGCAGCACCCCCAGCACCAGCGCCACCACGGGATAGAAGAGGGTGGTCCCGGCGAGCGGCCACAGCACCAGCGAGGTCACCACGGTGGCCCAGCTGTAGAGGACGCACTCCAGCAGCACCCGGCGGTCGGTGGCCACGACCGGCAGCATCGGCACCTTTGCGGCGGCGTAGTCCTCGCGGTAGCGCATCGCCAGCGCCCAGGTGTGCGGCGGTGTCCAGAAGAACACCACCAGGAACAGCACGAAAGGCGCCCAGTCCAACCGGTTGGTGATCGCGCTCCAGCCGATCAGCACCGGCATGCAGCCGGCGATGCCGCCCCACACGACGTTCTGCGCGGTGCGCCGCTTGAGCAGCATCGTGTAGACGAAGATGTAGAACAGGATCGCGAACGCCGACAGCGCCGCGGAGAGCAGGTTGACCAGCAGCGCGAACCCGGCCGTCGAGCCGATCGCCAGTACCAGCCCGTAGATCATCGCGCCCCGCGGTGTCACGCGGGCCATGGCGACCGGCCGGCGCCTGGTGCGGCGCATCTCCTGGTCGATGTCGCGGTCGATGTAGCAGTTGATGGCGTTGGCGCTGGCCGCCGACATCGTGCCGAAAACCAGCGTGAACAGCGCCGTGCCCAGCGGGGGCACCCCCGATGCCGCCACGAACATCACCGGGATGGTGGTGATCAGCAGCAGCTCGATGACCCGCGGCTTGGACAGGGCGACATAGGCGCGCACGTGCGCCATGAACCCCGACCCCGCAGCGGGCGGCCCGGCGGGTGCCGCCCCGTCCGCCCCGGCGCCGGAACCGGAGGCGGCGCGGTCGTCGGACGCCTGGCCGGCGGAGCCCTCGGTCAACGCCATCAGTGCCGCCGCGCCGTAGAACCGGCGCCGGACACAGGGGATTCAGGGGACATCCGCACTCCGGACACTGACACGCTCAACCTCAACGGAATTCAGGGGTCTGCTCTGCTCGCTCGCCACAGCGGGGGCCTGTCCGTACCGGCGGCGGTGCCGCTCAGGGGGACGACCCTTCAACGACATACTGTAGTACTTGCTGCGGGCGCGGCTCGACGGGGTGCCCTTCGCGTCCCGCATGCAGCGCATCCGCACCGCCTGCCAAAGGCGGGCACGCGAGCCCGCCGGCCGCCCGGGGCCGCGGAATCCGATGGGCGCGGCGCCTGCCGGAGCAGGTTCGCACACCGCGCGCCGCGGCACACTGCCCGCCGCGCGCCGGCGCCCCACCCCCGCACACAGTGCCGGTACGCAGGCGCACCCGGTGATGAGACGTGTCGGACATAGGCCACTGAGTCAGGGAGCGATAGGCTCGCACACGGTCGCAGATGCCATCTGCGGCGGGCCTGCTGCCGGATCCCCGATCCGCGGCCGCAGACCCGACCGCTCGGCGCCGGCGGCCCGGCGGCCACCCTCCCTCGGCGCCTGTTCGGTCGAATCCGCGGGACCAGGCCACCGCGACCCTGGACAACCCCACATTCACTATCCCCGGGCGGCCCCTGCCCGGAGGTCTGCTGGATGCGCGAAAGGAGCCCTGAGCCCGCGTGAACATCGACACCTCCAAGTCCCTTGAGTGGTCGGAACTGGACCAGCGCGCCGTTGACGCGGTCCGCGCCCTCGCAATGGACGCCGTAGAGGAGGCGGGCTCCGGTCACCCCGGCACCGCGATGAGCCTTGCGCCGGCCGCGTACCTGCTCTTCCAGAAGATCATGCGCCACGACCCCACGGAGCCCTCGTGGGTGGGCCGCGACCGCTTCGTACTCTCCTGCGGCCACTCCAGCCTCACCCTCTACATCCAGCTCTTCCTGGCCGGCTACGGCCTGACCCTGGAGGACCTGAAGCGGCTGCGGCAGTGGGACAGCCTCACCCCCGGCCACCCCGAGGTCGGCCACACCCCCGGCGTCGAGACCACCACCGGCCCGCTGGGCCAGGGCATCGGCAACGCCGTGGGCATGGCCATGGCCGCCCGCCGCGAGCGCGGCCTGTTCGACCCCGAGTCCGCGCCCGGCGACAGCCTCTTCGACCACTTCGTCTACGCCATCTGCTCCGACGGCGACGTCCAGGAGGGCGTCAGCCACGAGGCCAGCGCGCTGGCGGGCACCCAGAAGCTGGGCAACCTGGTCCTGATCTACGACGACAACCACATCTCGATCGAGGACGACACCCAGATCGCCTTCTCCGAGGACGTGGCCGAGCGCTACCGCGCCTACGGCTGGCACGTCCAGGAGGTCGACTGGGCCGCCGGCGGTTCCTACTCCGAGGACGTTGCCGCGCTGCACCGGGCGGTGCTGGCCGCCCAGGCCGAAACCGAGCGGCCCTCCTTCATCCGGCTGCGCACCATCATCGGCTGGCCCTCCCCCAACAAGCAGAACACCGGCGCCATCCACGGCGCGGCCATGGGCGCCGAGGAGGTCGCCGCCACAAAGCGCGAACTGGGGCTCGACCCGGCGCAGACCTTTGCCGTGGCCGACGACGTGCTCGCCCACACCCGCGGCGCGGTCGAGCGCGGCCGGGCCGCGCGCACCGAGTGGGAGCGGTCCTTCACCGCCTGGCACGGCGCCGCCGGCGAGCGCGCCGAACTCTTCGACCGGCTGCAGTCGGGCCGGCTGCCCGAGGACTGGGAGAAAGCGCTTCCGGTCTTCGAGACCAGCGAGAAGGGAGTGGCCACCCGCAAAGCCGGCGGCGAGGTGCTCAGCGCGCTGGCGCCGGTGCTGCCGGAGCTGTGGGGCGGTTCGGCCGACCTGGCCGGGTCCAACAACACCACACCCAAGGGCGAGCCCTCGTTCATCCCCGAGGAGTACTCCACCAAGGCGTTCTCCGGCAACCGGTTCGGCCGGGTGCTGCACTTCGGCATCCGCGAGCACGGCATGGGTTCGATCCTCAACGGGATGGCGCTGCACGGGCCCACCCGCCCCTACGGCGGCACGTTCCTGGTCTTCAGCGACTACATGCGCCCGGCCGTGCGGTTGGCCGCGCTGATGGGGCTGCCGGTCACCTACGTGTGGACCCACGACTCCATCGGCCTGGGCGAGGACGGCCCCACCCACCAGCCGGTGGAGCACCTGTGGTCGCTGCGCGCCATCCCCGGCCTGGACGTGGTGCGCCCCGCCGACGCCAACGAGACCGCGGTGGCCTGGCGCACCATTCTGGCCCACCGCGAACGCCCCACCGCGCTCGCGCTGACCCGGCAGAACGTGCCGACCCTGGACCGCGAGCGGTACGGGGCGGCCGAGAACACCGCCAAGGGCGGCTACGTGCTGGCCGAGGCCGGCGCCGGAAGCCCCGATGCGCTGATCATCGCCACCGGCAGCGAGGTCCCCATCGCGCTGGAGGCCCGCGAGCGCCTGGAGGAGTCCGGCACGCCGACCCGCGTGGTCTCGATGCCCAGTGTGGAGTGGTTCCGCGCACAGCCCGCCTCCTACCGCAACAGCGTGCTGCCGCCGTCGGTGCAGGCGCGGGTTTCGGTCGAGGCCGGGATCGCGCTGGGCTGGCACGAGTTCATCGGTGCGGCCGGCGAGCCGGTCAGCCTGGAGCACTTCGGTGCTTCGGCGCCCTACGGCACGCTCTACGAGCAGTTCGGGCTGACCCCTGAGCGGGTAGTGGCCGCGGTGCACGCGAGCATCGCCAAACTCGGCGGCGAGCAGGGCTCCACCACCGGGAATTGATCGCTCCGGGAGGGACTTCTTGGAAACAGGGGGTCCCTCCCCGGCGCTGTGTGCGGCCCCGGCAGCGCACAGCAGCAGATGCAGACGAACGCAGCAGACGCAGCGAACCGAAGAACCAAAGAGCGTCAGCAAGAACCGCGACGCGCTGCGCCGCCGTTGAGGCCGGCCGCGAGACCGGCCCCGCGGGCGGCGGGCGCACCTGTCGTCCTTACGAAGGCGGCGGGCGGGCGACACGATGAGGAAGAGCGAAGCCATGACCAATCCGCTGCAGACACTTTCGGCCGAGGGCGTGGCCGTCTGGTTGGACGACATCAGCCGCGAGCGGCTGCGCTCAGGCAACCTCCAGCAGCTCATCAGCGAGCGCAGCCTGGTCGGGGTCACCTCCAACCCGACCATCTTCGACAAGGCCCTCAAGGAGGGCGACGCCTACAACGAGCAGTTGCGCGACCTCGCCCGGCGCCAGGTCTCGGTCGACGAGGCCGTCCGCGCCATTACCGGCTACGACATCCGCTGGGCCGCCGACATCCTGCGCCCCACCTACGAGTCCACCGGCCGCATCGACGGCCGGGTGTCGCTGGAGGTCGACCCCAGGCTGGCCCGCGACACCGAGCGCACCGTGGCCGAGGCCCGGGCGCTGTGGTGGCTGGTCGACCGCCCCAACGTGTTCATCAAGATCCCGGCCACTGCCGAGGGCCTCCCGGCGATCACGCGGGCCCTGGCCGAGGGCATCAGCGTCAACGTCACGCTGATCTTCTCGCTGGACCGCTACCGCGAGGTCATGGACGCGTTCATGGCCGGGCTGGAGAAAGCCCGCGAGAACGGCCACGACGTGTCGCGCATCGCGTCGGTGGCCTCGTTCTTCGTCAGCCGGGTCGACGCCGAGATCGACAAGCGGCTCGACGCGGTCGGCACCGAAGACGCGGCGGCGCTGAAGGGCCGTGCGGCCATCGCCAACGCCCGCCTGGCCTACGAGGCCTACGAAGAGGCCTTCGCCTCCGAGCGCTGGAAGACCCTTGCCGCGGCCGGCGCCGCCCCGCAGCGCCCGCTGTGGGCTTCCACCGGGGTCAAGGACCCCGAGTACGACGACACGCGCTATGTCGCGCAGCTCGTGGCGCCGGGGACGGTCAACACCATGCCCGAGGCCACGCTGGAGGCCACCGCCGACCACGCCGAGATCACCGGCGACACGGTGCGCGGCAACTACGCCCGCGCCCACGCCGACCTCGACGCGGTCAAGGCGCTGGGCATCGACTACGACGATGTCACCGCGACCCTGGAGGACGAAGGGGTCGACAAGTTCGCCAAGTCGTGGGAGGGCCTGCTCGCCCGCGTCTCCGAGCAACTCCAAGCGCAGAGCTGACCGCACCGGCGGCTCCACCGCCGGACACCCACGATTGCCGGGCGGGCGGGATACCCGTCCGCCCGGCGCAGGCACGCCGCACCGGCGACCGGACCGCTGATTCGACCGAGCGTTGGCGGCCCGGCCGCCGCGGCGCACAGCCACTACGACGACACGGGAGTCGACGTTGAAAGAACCGGTGATGCCGGGAGCGATCCCGAATCCGCTGCGCAGTGAACTGGACCGGCGGCTGCCACGCATCGCCGGACCCAGCGTGCTGGTGCTGTTCGGGGTCACGGGCGACCTTGCCCGCAAGAAGCTGCTCCCCGCGATCTACGACCTGGCCAACCGCGGCATGCTGCCGCCGGGCTTCGGCCTGGTGGGTTTCGCCCGCCGCGAGTGGGCCGACCAGGACTTCGCCGCCGAGGCGCACCAGGCGGTGCGCGAGTACGCGCGCACCCCCTTCCGCGAGGACGTGTGGCGCCAGCTCAGCGAGGGGATGCGTTTCGTCCCCGGTGAGCTGAACGACGACGCGGCCTTCGACGAGCTGGCCCGCTGCGTGCGCCAGCTCGACGCCGAACGCGGCACCGGCGGCAACTACGCGTTCTACCTGTCGCTGCCGCCCAAGCTGTTCCCGACCGTGGTCAAGCAGCTCAAGCGCTCCAACCTGGCCGAATCCGACGACGCCGCCTGGCGGCGGGTCATCATCGAAAAGCCGTTCGGCCACGACCTGCAGAGCGCCCAAGAGCTCAACGAGGTCGTCGACGACGTGTTCCCGCCGCAGTCGGTGTTCCGCATCGACCACTACCTGGGCAAGGAAACCGTCCAGAACATCATGGCGCTGCGGTTCGCCAACACGCTTTTCGAGCCGCTGTGGAACCGCAACTACGTCGACCACGTGCAGATCACCATGGCCGAGGACATCGGGGTGGGCGGCCGGGCCGGCTACTACGACGGCATCGGCGCGGCGCGCGACGTCATCCAGAACCACCTGCTGCAGCTGCTGGCGCTGGTGGCGATGGAGGAACCGGTTACCTTCAGCGCCGACGCCATCCGCGCCGAGAAAGAGAAAGTGCTCTCGGCGGTGGAGCTGCCCGACGACCTGGCCACCGGCACCGCTCGGGGCCAGTACGCCGAGGGCTGGCAAGGCGGCGAACAGGTGCCCGGCTACCTCCAGGAAGAGGGCATCCCCAACGACTCCGCCACCGAGACCTACGCCGCGATGCGGCTGGGCGTGGGCAGCCGGCGGTGGGCGGGCGTGCCGTTCTACCTGCGCACCGGCAAGCGGCTGGGCAGGCGGGTGACCGAGGTGGCGCTGGTGTTCCAGCGGGCACCGCACCAGGTGTTCAGCTCCGTGGACGTCGAGGACCTCGGGCAGAACGCGCTCGTACTGCGCATCCAGCCCGACGAAGGCGTCACCCTGCGGTTCGGGTCGAAGGTGCCCGGCGCCGCGATGGAGGTCCGCGACGTCACCATGGACTTCGCCTACGGCCAGTCGTTCACCGAGGCCAGCCCCGAAGCCTACGAGCGCCTCATCCTCGACGTGCTGATCGGCGACCCCCCGCTGTTCCCCCGCCAGGAAGAGGTCGAGCTGTCCTGGCGGATCCTCGACCCGGTCGAGGAGTTCTGGGCCAAGCAGGGCCGCCCCGAGCAGTACGAGTCCGGCAACTGGGGACCGGCTTCGGGCCGCGAACTGCTGGCGCGCGACGGGCGCCAATGGCGGCGGCCATGAGCCGCCCCGGCGCCGCTCCCCCGCTGCGGGCGACCCGCACCCGGCGCGGTGCGCGGCCGGCGCGCCCCGCCGGCGCGGCGCACGCCCACCCCCGGCCGACACTTCGCACGCTTCCCGGGAGGCGACACCGATGA
This sequence comes from Streptomonospora sediminis, assembly GCF_054778995.1. Lineage (NCBI taxonomy): Bacteria > Bacillati > Actinomycetota > Actinomycetes > Streptosporangiales > Nocardiopsidaceae > Streptomonospora > Streptomonospora sediminis. Next base: position 71,141 of record NZ_BAAGYZ010000146.1, on the reverse strand, counting down.
CGCTGTACCTGCCGCGTACCACCACCTCCGAGATCACCGAAGCGCTGACGGCCGAGCGGCACAGCATCGGCGGCGGCGCGCTGAACATGGTGCTGACCCTGATCGTGGTGACCGACGAGGCCGACCACTACGACGCCGTGCGCGCCGCAACCGAAGCCGGCCGCGAGCACCCCTCGCGCATCCTGGCGCTCATCCGGCGCGACCCGCACGCCGAGCCGTCCATCGACGCCGAGATCCGCAAACCCGGCACGGCCGGCCCCGGCGAAGCGGTCCTGCTGCGCCTCTACGGCCCGCTGGGCGACCACCCCGGGTCGGTGGTGACCCCGCTGCTGGTGCCCGACAACCCCGTGGTGGCCTGGTGGCCCGGTGTGGGCCCGCAGCACCCGGCGGCCGACCCGGTGGGGCGGCTGGCCCACCGCCGCATCACCGATGCGCTGCGTGCCGCCGACCCGGTCGCCGACCTGCTCGGCCGCATCCGCAACTACGAGCCCGGCGACACCGACCTGACCTGGACCCGGCTCACCCCGTGGCGTTCGCTGCTGGCCAGCACCATGGACCAGCCCTGCGGATGGGTGGAGTCCGCCGAGGTGACCGGCGAGGCCCACTACCCCAGCGCCGACCTGCTGGCCGCCTGGCTGTCGGACCAGTTGGAGGTGCGGGTCGAACGCAGCCTGTCCAACGGGCCGGGTATCACCGGTGCGCGGCTGACGACCGGGCAGGGCGACATCTCCCTGCAGCGCCAGGACGGGCGGGTGGCCACGCTCGCGCGGTTCGACCAGCCCGCACAGTCGGTGGCGCTGGCCCGGCGCCGCGCCGCGGAGTCGCTGGCCGAGGAGCTGCGCCGGTTGGACGCCGACGAGATCTACGAGCGCACCGCCAAGCACATGGCCGCCCTGACCAACAACCGGGCCGGGGAGCGGGTGTGAGCGCGCCGAGCGCGGTCGTCCACAGCGACTCCTCGCTGCTGGCCAAGGCGACCGCGGCGCGCATCGTGACCCGCCTGGTCGACGCGCAGGCGGCCCAGGGCAGTGCCTCGATCGTGCTCACCGGCGGCGGCATCGGCATCGCGGTACTGGCCGAACTCGCCCGGGCGCCGGCGCGCGACGCGGTCGACTGGCGGCGCCTGGACGTGTGGTGGGGCGACGAGCGGTTCCTGCCTGCGGGCGACCCCGAACGCAACGAGACCCAGGCGCGTTCGGCGCTGCTGGACCACGTGGGTGTGGACCCCGACCGGGTGCACGCCATGCCGGCCGCCGACGCCGCGGACGGCGCCGGCCCCGAACAGGGCGCCGAGCGTTACGCCGCCGCACTGGCCCGGGCCGCCCGGCCCGAAGACCACGGGCCGGTACCGGCGTTCGACGTATGCCTGCTGGGGATGGGGCCCGACACCCACGTCGCCTCGCTGTTTCCCGAGCAGCCCGCGCTCTACGAACAGGAGCGCAGCGTGGTCGCGGTGCACGGTGCCCCGAAACCGCCGCCGACCCGGGTCTCGCTGACCTTCTCCGCCATCTGCTCGGCGCGGGAGGTGTGGGTGCTGGCCTCGGGCGAGGGCAAGGCCGACGCCGTGCGGCTCGCGCTCAGCGGCGCCGGGCCCACCCAGGTACCTGCCGCGGGTGCGCGCGGGCGGGCGCGCACGCTGTTCCTGCTCGACTCCGCAGCCGCGGCCCGGCTGCCCAAGGAGTTCGCGGCGCCCGGCCAGATGTAGCGCGCACCGGCGCCCGGCCCCTGCTGCGGGGCGCGGGCGCCGGTGCGGCGGGTGCGAAGCGGCCGTTCGGCCAACGGGTTCGGGTCACTCGCCCCCGGTGGCGCTCTCCACCTCCGACTTCCAGCGCTTGGCGGCCTCCTCGGGACCGATCTCGCCGAACATCAGGTCCTCGTTGACGCGCTTGGTGATGTCGACGACGTCGCCGGCGCCGATGGGCGGCGGCGGGACCGAGCCGGCGACGTCGCCCTCGATCTCGGACAGGAACTCGGCGCTTTCGGCGTCGGCCTCAGGCAGTTCGTCCAGCAGCTGCTCGCGCAGTTGGGTGTTGGCGGGCAGGCCGCGGTCGGCAAGAATCAGCTCGGCCGCCTTCTTGTCGTTGAGCAGGAAGTCCACGAACATCGCCGCTTCCTCGGGGTGCTCGGTGCCGGCCGAGATCGAGTAGAACATGGCCGGTTTGAAGAAGGTCCCGGCCTGAGCGCTGTCGCTCTCGCCGGGGAAGCGCAGCAGCTCCAGGTCGCGCCCGGAGGTCTCCTCCATCGTGCCGAGCTGGTTGGTCCAGAAGGCGGCCATGGCGCCGGTGTTATTGGCCAGCACCGACTGGTCGGGGCCGCCCGACTCCAGCTCGACGCTCTTGGCCGCGCCCGGTGCACCGCCTTCCTCGTGCAGCCGCACCATGTGCTCCCAGTACCCGGTCATGGTGTCATTGTCGAAGTTCAGCGCGCCGTCGGCGTCGTAGAGGGACTGCTCGCGCTGGCGGGCGTAGATCTGGAAGCTCTGCTCGTTGAAGGCGATGTCCTGGCTGCCGATGACCTCGCCGTCGGACTTCTCGGAGATCTCGACGGCGGTGTCGACGTACTCCTCCCACGTCCAGTTCTCGTCGTCGGGCATCTCGACCCCGGCGTCCTCGAACGCCTGGGGGTCGGCCATGATCGTGAACGCGTTGACGCCGGTGGGGACGCCGAAGCGGCCACCGTCCAGCTCGCCGCCGCCCATCACCAGCTTGTCGAGGTTGGACGTGTCGAGCTGGTCGCCGACTTCGTTCAGGTCCAGCAGGGCGCCGCGGTCGGCGTATTCGCGCAGGTAGCGCTCCTCTTGGGTGATGATGTCGGGGGCGTCTTGGGCCGCGGTGTTGGTGGCCAGGCGGTCCCAGTAGCTCTCCCAGTCGGTGTACTCACCGGTGATCTTGATGTTGGGGTGGTCGGCCTCGAAGCGTTTGATCACCTCCTGGGTGGTGGAGTGGCGGTCGTCGGCACCCCACCAGGAGAAGCGCAGCTCGACGACCTCGTCGCCGGACCCGCCCCCGCAGGCGGTTGCGGCCATCACCAGCGCGGCGATTCCCGCCGCCGGCTTCAGCTTGAGCCCTGGTCGCATGGTCGGGTTCCTTTCGGTCACTTGATTCCAGTGGTGGCGATACCGCGCACGAGGTAGCGCTGTCCGGCGAGGAAGAACCCGAAGATCGGACCGAGCGCGATCGCCGACATTGCGAAGAGCGGGCCCCACGACGTCTGGCTCTGCGAGTCGACGAACGTCCGCAGCGCGATGGGGACGGTGTACATCTCGGGGTCGGTCAGGAAGATCAGCTGGCTGAAGAAGTCGTTCCAGGTCCAGATGAAGGTGAAGATGGCGGTGGTGGCCAGGGCGGGCGCCGACAGCGGCAGCACGATGCGCAGGAAGATGCGCGCGTGGCCGCACCCGTCGATGCGGGCGGCCTCGTCCAGGTCGCGCGGCAGCCCGCGGATGAACTGGACCATGAGGAACACGAAGAACCCGTCGGTGGCCAGCAGCTTGGGCACGATCAGCGGGTAGTAGGTGTTGATCCAGTCCAGGTTCGCGAACAGGATGTACTGCGGCACGATCACGACGTGGATGGGCAGCATGATCGTCATCAGCATGATGGCGAAGAACAGCCGTTTGCCGGTGAACTCCAGCCGCGCGAACGCGTAGGCCGCCATCGAGCACGCCAGCAGGTTGCCGATGATGGAGCCGGCCACCACAATCAGCGAGTTCCAGATGTAGTGGTGGAACGGGAACTGCAGCGCGGTCCAGCCCTCGGTGTAGTTCTCCGGGACGAAGTTCTTCGGGATCAGCCCGGGGTCGCTGAAGATGTCGGCGGTCGGCTTGAAGGAGCTGGAGACCATCCACAGCAGCGGGTAGAGCATGATCAGGCCGAACCCGATCAGCCCCACGTGGGTGAGGAAGCGCCGGCGCTGGTCGGAGCCCGCGGAGCCCTTCGCCGCACTGGCGGCGGACGTCTTAGTCACCATAGAAGACCCAGTACTTGGAGGCGAGGAAGTTCACGGCCGTGAACCCGGCGATGACCACCAGCAGCAGCCAGGCCATGGCCGAGGCGTAGCCCATGTCGAACGAGCCGAAGCCGCGCTGGTAGAGGTAGAGCGTGTAGAACAGCGTCGAGTCGGAGGGGCCGCCCGTACCGCCGCTGACGACGAACGCCTGGGTGAAGGTCTGGAACGCGTTGATCATCTGCAGCACCAGGTTGAAGAAGATGATCGGTGTCAGCAGCGGCACGGTCACCGAGAAGAACCTGCGCACCGGGGTGGCACCGTCGACCGCGGCGGCCTCGTAGTACATGCGGGGGATCTGGCGCAGCCCCGCAAGGAAGATCACCATGGGCGCGCCGAAGGTCCACACGTTCAGCACGATCAGGGTGCCCAGCGCGTAGTCGGGGTGGGACACCCAGCCTTCGCCCTCGATCCCGAAGAACCCGAGGACCTGGTTGACCAGCCCGTCGGCGCCGAACACCCGCCGCCACAGGATGGCGATGGCGACGCTGCTGCCCAGCAGTGAGGGCAGGTAGTACACCGACCGGTAGATCGCCAGCCCGCGCACGCCGCGGTCCAGCACCATCGCCAGGGCCAGCGCCATGGCGAGCTGCAGCGGCACCGAGACGAACACGTAGACGAAGGTCACGCCGAGCGAGGCGTGCAGCCGCTCGTCGGTGAGCATCTGCGTGTAGTTCTCCAGGCCCACCCACTGCGGTTCGCCGATGAGGGTGTAGTCGGTGAACGAGAAGTACAGCGAGGCCAGGATCGGGCCGATGGTGATTAGGGCCAGGCCCGCAAACCACGGGGCCAGGAACAGGTATGCGGCCAGGCCGTCGCGGCTGCGCCGGCTGCGTGCCGGGCGGCGGCGCTGCGGCCGGGCCGGCTCCTCGGCGGGTGCCCGAGCGGCGCGCTCGCGGGTCGCCCCCGTCACGCGGTCCCCTCCCAGCGGGCGCGGACGCAGCGGGTGCGGACCTGCTGCGGGCGGGCGCGGCAGCGGCCGGGGAGTTCCGGTTCGGCCGTTGGTCGAGTGTGCATGGGCTCCACCGTCCTCAGATCAGCCCGGGAGCGGATGTACGCGGGTGCGGGGCGCCGCAGCGGCGCCCCGCCGGCCCATTCCGGCGGCACTGTGTGTTGGCACGTGCAGTTGGTAAGCGCTATCCAGTGTTCGGATGAACGGTTTTTAACACCCCTGCAGAACGCCGTCAATGACGCTGCACCGCCGCCGGGGCACCGCCGCTGCGCCCCGGCGCCGCGGAAATCCGCCGCCAACTGGACTGATGCGATCGCCACCGGATCCGCGCACGAATGTGCCCCGCTTCACAACCACCACCGGACCGGTACCGCACCGTTTCCCGATCGTTGCCCAACCGGCCGGCAGCGCTCCGACCCGGACGCGCCTCGGGGGGCGGGCGCGTCCGCTCCGGTTCGTGTGTCCGCCACCGGCGGCTTCGCCCTCGGCGACCGGTTTCGGCCACCGCAGCCGCGGGCAACTCTGGACCCGCTTCCGGAAAGCGTTTACCGTAGTGCCGTGATCGACCCCACGACCCACCCCGACCTGCCCGCCTCCAGCGCGCCGCGGCGCCGTTTCGCGATCGTCGGCACCGGCTCGCGAGCGCGGATGTACACCGAAGCCCTCGTCTCCACCCACGCCGGCGGCGCGCAGCTGGTCGCGCTGTGCGACACCAACCAGACCCGCCTGGCCGCGCACAACGACATCGTCCAGCGGCACGGGCACCAGGCCGTGCCCGCCTACACCGCGGCGGAATTCGGCGCCATGCTGCACAAGGAGCGCGTGCAGGAGGTGGTGGTGTGCACGGTCGACCGCACCCACGCCGACTACATCTGCGCTGCCCTGGAAGCCGGCGCCGACGTCATCACCGAGAAACCCATGACCGCCGACATCGAAGGGTGCCGCCGCATCGCCGAGGCGCAGCGCCGCACCGGCGGGCGGGTCAACGTCGCGTTCAACTACCGCTTCAACCCGGTCCACGCCAAGGTGCGCGAACTCCTGGGCAGGGGCGCGATCGGCGACATCGGTTCGGTCCACTTCGAATGGCTGCTGGACGTGCGCCACGGCGCCGACTACTTCCGCCGCTGGCACCGCGAGAAGGAGAACTCCGGCGGACTGCTGGTGCACAAGTCCAGCCACCACTTCGACCTGGTCAACTGGTGGATCGGCAGCGCACCGCGGCAGGTGTTCGCCTGGGGCGACCTGTTCTTCTACGGCGAGGAGAACGGGCGCCGGCGCGGGCTGTACGCCGGCTACGAGCGGGCCCACCGCTCTGCTGCCGCCGAGCAGGACCCTTTCGCCTTGCACATGGCCGACAGCGAGACCATGCGGCGGCTGTATCTGGATGCCGAGCACGAGGACGGCTACCGGCGCGACCAGAACGTGTTCGGCCCCGGGATCACCATCGAGGACGACATGTCGGTACTGGTCCGCTACACCTCCGGCGCCAAGCTCAGCTACCACCTGGTGGCCTACTCGCCGTGGGAGGGCTACCGGGTGGCGTTCACCGGCAGCCAGGGGCGCCTGGAACTCGATGTCACCGAAAGTCCCGCCGCCCAGCCCGGGTACACCGCCACCGCTCCGGTACGCGGCATGCCCGCACCCAAGGAGGACACCACCTCCAAGCTGATGCTGCGCCGGCACTGGGAGGACCCCGAAGAGGTCCCGGTCGCGGTGGGTCCTGGCACGCACGGCGGCGGCGACGCGCACATGCTCGACACGCTCTTCGGGGCCTCGGGCGTGCAGCCCCGGCCCACGCACACCGACGGCACCAACGCGCTGATGTGCGGGCTGGCCGCCAACGAGTCGATGCGCACCGGCCTGTCCGTGGATGTCCAGGCGCTGCTTGAGGGCTCGTGGCGGGGTTTTTCCCGTTGATGATCATGCAGAAATGACCGTCTCAACTGTGATTTTGGGGCATTTCTGCAGGGTCGGTGCGTCCCCGCCGCGCGGTCTGCGCCGCACGGCGGTGGAGCAGTGTTCGGCCGTCGCCGTCGCTGCCATGGCCCTGCTATGCCCTCGGCGGGCGGCGTGCGGGGCTGCGTAATGGAGCGGTGTTCGCAGTGGAGTCGTGTCGTGTCGGCAGTGCAGCGGTGTGCACTGCAACGGTCCGTGGGGTGGATGCGGTTTCGGGCCGGTGGTGGTCGGTAGTGGTCGGTGGTCGTGGCTCTGCCGGTCGCAGGCGCTACCGGGCGGACGTGCTGCTATGCCCTCGATGGGCGCTCTAAGGGGTATCGGATGGGGCTGGGTGCGGCGGCGCGGGGTCACGGCGCCGCCGCGAGGGGCTCACCCGGTGCCGGGATCGGCGAACCGGGCGTGGGCGGCGAAACGGGTCTGCAAATCGGGGAGTACCGGGTAGACGGCGAACTCGTCGAGGTCCATGACACGGGTCCAGCTCTCGGGTAGCCGGTGGCGCCACTGCGCGGCGAGCAGCAGGGCCTCGACGCGGCGGACGTCGCTCCAGTCGTCGGGCACGGGTTCGCCGGTGCGCACACTTTGCTCGCGTTCCCAGGTCAGCAGCGCCTCGCCGAAGGTGTCGAGCAGTTTCTGCATGCCTTCATCACCGACACAGGAGACCCCGGCGCCGGGATCGAGCGAGGCCGCGCGTTCGGCGGGGTCGACGAGGTAGAGCGCGGGCGCGATGTGCACGCTGCCGAATCCCAGGGCCTTGCCCAGCCCGATCTTGTGCGCGTAGAGGGGGTCGGCGGGATCGCCGCCGCCGGCCGGGTTGCCCAGGTGCAGGGCCCGCAGCAGTGCGCCGACCTCGGCGTCGGTGAGGTTGGCGAAGGTGATGCGCCCCTGGAAGGCGAGTCCATCGCGCATGGGCACGACATCGCGGGTGGTGGCGCCCTCGGCCACGCGGTCGGGGTGGAGTTCGGCGTAGCGGCGGGCGGAGGCGGGCAGGGGGTCGTAGCGGTGCAGGTAGATCTTGTAGCCGCCCAGCCGGACGTCGCCCTCGTGCGACCAGGTGACGAGTTCGGGCGACTGGCCGAAGGAGGTCTCCGATACCGGTTGGAGCAGGTAGTTGGCGAAGCAGCTGCGCTGGGGCGAGAGCAGTTCGACCCGCAGCGGGTGCTCCAGCCAGGCGTCGCCGGGATCTGCGGTGTCCTCGCACAGCGCCGAGCCCACCGAGACGCGTCCGCGGGCGGCCGGCCCGGTGGTGTCGCCGGGCGGCAGGAGATCGATGTCGCCGAACAGGGCGCGCGGGATGTCGGGGGTGCGGCCGGTGCCCTCGCCGCGCGTGCGCAGGCGCGTGTGCACCTGGTCGGGGACTGCGCGGCTGACGGGGTCGAATTCGCCGACGGCGACGCGGTAGCCGCCGGAGCGGCCGAAGGATACGACCCGCCCTTCGGACTCCTGGTACCAGACCGGTTCGCCGCCGGTGCGGGGCAGGCCGCCCTCGCGCGGGCGCGGGCGGGAACCCGGACGGGATTGGGGGCCGGTGTCGAGGGACCGGGCCGCGCTGCCCGGCAGGCCGGCCGGGAAGTTCCGGGCCTGGAACCGGGTGATCTGGTCGGCCGATTCGACGAGGTGCACGAGGTGGGCGGGCACCGGCAGCCGGCGTTCGGGGTCGGTGCCGGTGGGGAACAGATAGGCGTTCTTGCGTTCGCCGGCGACACCGGTGAGCACCAGGACGCAGTCACAGGCGGTGAAGGCGATGTCGTCGAGGGTGTCGAGCGCCCGGTCGAAGTCGTTGCGCCGACCGCGCGCCGAGCTGCGGGCGCGCTCGCCCGCGGCGCTGCGCAGCGCCTTTTCGGCACTGTTGCGCTTCTGGAGCCAGCGTTCGCGCAGGCGGTCGCGGGCGGCTTCGCGGTGTCCGAACGCGGGTTCGGCACCGGGGGGCAGCACCGCCATCGCCCAGTACCGGGTTTCGCCGACGGTGCGCCCTTGCACCTGCGGGTACAGGGCGACCACATCGAGGTACTGGAACTCGCCGTGGAATTCGGCGGGGATGTAGCCGCCGGCGCCGTTGTCGCCGGATTCGTGCGGCGGGAGCTCGAATTCGGGCAGTCCCGGGAACCGCCGCAGGTCCTCGCGCAAATCGGCGAGGCGGATCTGCAGCGGCCGGTCGAGGGGCAGCGGGTGGATCTCCCAGCCGGCCCCGCCCTCGCCCGTGCCGGTGCTGCGGCTCAGAAACCCCGCTTGCACCGGGGTTCCGGGCGGTTTGGAGGGGGCGCCGCCGCGGCGGCGGTACTGCTTGTTCAGGTTGCGCATTACATGGCGTGCCCGCCGGTTGCTGTGTGAGGCGGCAGGTGCCCGGAAGAACAGTTGCGGGGTGTTGACCGGGCCGGTCTCGCCGCCGGTAAGGACCCGCACCGTGTTGCGGATCAGCCCGCGCAGCGAGGCACCGGGCAGCGCCGGGCGGCCGTCGATGGTCAGCGACCGTTCGGTGCCGCCGTCGCGGGTTGCGCCGACGAAGGTGGGGGTGAGGGTGCGCACCGTGAGGTCGATCCACCCGGTGTGGGTGCCGGGGATCCGGTGGTCGTGCCCGGCAAGCAGGCGCTGCTGGGGCGTGCCCTGGCGCAGCACGGGTTCTTGCAGGCGTTCGGCGGGCATGGGGCGTTCGGGCAGCGGCACCAGGCCGTAAGGCGCCAGCGCCTGGTGATCGCGCAGGGGGTCGGGCGGTTGTGCAGCGGGCGGTGAAGCGCCGCCGCGCTCGTCGCGGCGCCTGGGGCGACCGCCGGGGGGTAGCGGTGCGGACCGGCGCGCGGCGACCGAAGCGCGGCGGCGCGGCATTGCGGCCGGAGTGGGCCGGGGGGTTCCGGAAGGGGGCTGGTCGCTCACGCTGCCCTCCTAGTCGTTCTGCACATCGTCGGCGGTGCCGAGTCCGACCGGCGGGGTCGGTTTGGGCCCCGCGTGGTATCCGGTCAGCCGGTGGAAGGCCACCCCGACCGCCCCTGTCTCGGAATCCTCCGCCCAGTACTCTCGGACACTCAGCCAGCTCCCGACGGCCGGGGGTACCGCTGCGGCCGCGGCGGATGCGGTGCCGGAGCCGCTGATGTCGAAGTCGTGCCAGCTCACCGGGTGGCAGGCCGCGGTTCCGGAGAGCTCGCGGCCGATACTGAACGGGACCGCGCCGCCGAGGTCGCGGCTGGAGCGGTGCCCGGCGCGCCATCCCGTGAGCAGGAACGAGCGGTCGCGCGGCTGCAGCCACGGCGGCAGCGAGCCGGCGTCGTCGCTGTCGCGGGTGGCCCACGCGCCCTCGCCGGCCTCGCCGATGTGGATCTGGGCCGACGGGGAGAACACCACTGCGCTGAGCAGCCGCCAGGAGTCGGTGCCTGCGGGATCCAGCGGCGGCGCCGAAAGGGGTGCCATCTGCGGGTCGGTGCACGACAGCCGCCAGGCGTGCTGCGGGCAGGCGCCGGTGATCCGGCCGTCGCCGAGCTCGGCCAGCAGCCACTGCGGTTCGCCGGGGGCGAGCTCCTGGAGCGCGCCCGCGCGGCGGCCGCGGCCGAACAGGTCGCCGATGACGGCCGCCGCGGCCTCCTCACCCAGCGAAACCGTGTCGGCCCCGCGCGGTTCGGGAAGCTCGGGGATGTCGGGGACTTCGGGGAGGGGGAGTTCGGGGAGTTCGAGATCCATCGGGCTACGCCCTCCTTCGGGACAGCGGCGGCAACGGACAGGCACCCGCGGGGCGCGGCACGGGTTCATGCCGGCGTGCCGCCACAGGAACCCCGCGCTGCTGCACGGCCGCGCGCCCACTGGGGTCCGCTCGTTTTTCCCTTGCATGGATATCGGATGCGCCGGTTCCCGGCTGAAGGGGGTGGCGGCCGGCCCGGCGGGCGGGTGTGCGGTCCCTGGCCGGGTTCGGCGGGCTTGGCCGTTGCCGCCGAACGGGGGGCGTGCGAAGGCGCACGTGGTCGCCTGCCGGCCATCCCCCGGCGAGCGGGCGTGCCGCTGCGCCCATGCGGGGCCCGGAGAACACCGCAAGTGGACTACCGAAGCACCGCACACCAGGACACCGGCCCACCGAGCACGGCCCCGTACAAAAGGGCCCGGCACGTGGGCGGCGAGCGACTCGGTCGCCCACCGGCTCACCGGGCCGGTGCGCGGCCCCGGCCATCGGTATCGCGGCCCGTGGCATCACGATCGGCCGCCGCCGCTGCGCGGCTGCCCCGTGCCTGGTGCCAGGGCCGCGTGCAGGGCCGCGACCCAGGCTGCGGCGGCGGCGCGGTCGGGACCGCCGGGGTTGTCGACCGCCGCGACCAGGTCGATGGTTTCGGCGGTGCCGCCGGGTCCGCAGCAGGTCACGACGGCGCCGGTGACGGTGACGCGGCCATGCCCGGCGCCCGTGCCGCCGCCGATGCCGTCCATCGGCACCGTGTGCAGTTCGCGGACGATCAGGGCGAGCAGGCCGCGCACGGTGTCGTCGGGATCGGGAATGTCCAGGACGACCTCGGCCGTGCCGCCGGCGTGCACGTCGTCGGTGAGCAGGCTGGCGTCGACGGAGTCGCCGAAGAGCGCGTCGATGGTGACCCGGGTGGTGCGCTGCGGCGTGCCGCCGACGAGTTCGGCGGCGCGCCGCAGCCGGATGGACGATGCCTCGGCGGTGCCGCCGGTGCCTGAGTCGCCGCCCCACCAGCGGGCGTGCAGCCGGCGGGCGGGGCTGTCGCGGGGCCAGTCCTCCACTGCGGTGCCGGACTCGCCGGAGATGTCGCGCACCAGGCGCCGGCTCATCCGTTTGAACAGGGCGAACAGCGCGGTATCGCCCAGGGTGGGACGCCATTGCACGGCGCCGTCGCCACCAACCGCGGGCCTGCGCAGGTGGGCGCGGTCGACCTCGCCCAGGGATTCCAGGTGCGGAGCTTCGCCGACCATGAGCAGGCCGGGCCGGGGTGCGGGTGCGCGTGCCCGGGAGGGGGCCAGGAACGAGTCGGTGGGGCGCTCGGCGAGCCGCAGGGTCAGGGCGAGTTCGTCGCGCCTGCGGTTGTCGGCGCCGTGCTCGGCGAGGGTGCGGGTGTAGTCGCCGCCGATCGCGGCGGCGAGATCGGGGTCTGCGGCGAAGCGGTCCGAGATCAGCTCCGACAGGGCGCCTGCCGCTGCGCCGGGCCCGGATTCCGGGTCGGCCGGGTAGCCCAAGGCGGCCGTGTCCCCCGGTGCGGCTGGAGAAGCCGCGGCGTGCCGGGAATCCGCGCCGACCCGGCCGTCCAGGGAGCGGAGGGCACGGTCGCGGCGCTGCTGCCAGGTCAAGGCATACCAGTCGGCCCACCCTTGCGGGCTGCACAGATCGTGGCGCCGGACATGCCAGGCCTCGCAGTGCACGGCGCCGTAACCGCGCGCGGTGCGCGCCCCGATGGAAATGCCGGGAGCGGACGCGGTTCCGGCGAGGCCTTCGGCTGCCAGTGCGGCGAGTGCGAGCAGCCTGCCTTCGGAGCCGGTGTCGGTGACCTGCAGCCGCAGAGTGAGGGTGAAGGCGGTGCCGGCGGGCAGGATCTCCATGCGCCACAGGGCGCCGGGGGCGGCGGCGCCGCTGCCGGGGTCGACACGGTTGCCTGCACGCACATCGACACCGGCCTCGGCCGGGAGTTCGGCGAAGGAATCGTCGATGTCCAGAGCGCTGGGCAGCGAGGCACCGGTCCCGGTTTCGGCACTGCGCGGCGCCGCTTGGCCGAACAGTTCCGCCACGGCCGCGGCGCCCTCGGGACCGAGGCGTTCGCCCAGATGGCGGCGGAGCAGGCCGGCCTGCGTGGTGGCACGCAGGCGCGGGTGCCCGGTCCGGGGATCGCGGTCGAGGGGCGCGATATCGGCAGAGGACCGGGCGGTGTCGTGGGCCGAACCGATGTGGGTATCGCTGTGCAGGCGGATGCGTGCGGTGAGCTCCCACAACGCCAACGGCCCAACGGCGTCGCCCGCAGCGAAGTCGAGAAGGTCCGCAGAGTCGGGATCATCCGGATCGTGGAGGTCGGGCAGGTCGTCGGGACCGTGGGGTTCGCAGGAATCAGCACCGGGCCCGCCACCGCCCGCGGCACCGCGCGACGAGGTTCCCGCGGCGGGCCGATCAGCAGCTGAGGATGCGGCACCTGCGGCGCCGACCAGGCGCGCTATGCCCTCGGTGTCGACAGCACCGGCCCCGGTGGACACCGCGCCACCACCAGCGCCAACGGCGCCCGAGCCACCCGGCGCCCCGGCCTCGGACAGGCCCCCCAGCGGTCCCCCGGCAGGCTCGTCTTCGGCGGCGGTCTCTGTGGGGACGTGGCCGGAGCCGCTGCCCTGCGTTGCGGGCCCGGTCACCGCGGTCCGCCCGGGTTGTGTCCGGTGGGTCGTGCGGTGGCGAGCTGCACGCAGCGGTACGCGGGTTGTCCGATGGGCGCAGAGGTGACTGCGCCGGTTGCCGTGCGGCCCGGGGCGACCGGGTGCGGTGGGCATTCCGGCGGGCAGGGGCGCCGGCCGGCGGTGGGCCGGGAATCGGGGGGTGACGTGGGCGTGGGCGGGCCGCCGTGCAGCCGGGGCGCGCGGTGCATTACACGGCCCCTTCCCGCTGCTGGGCGGTGTCGCGCCCGGTCCATGCGGCGGCCGCCAGCCAGGTGCCGATTAGTTGCAGCGCCAGGCGCGCGACGACCTCGGGGCGGTCGGTCCAGGCCACGGCCGCGCCGGTGGCGGTGTCGCCATCGCCGCGCTGCCAGGCGAGGTCGACCGGGGCCAGGGCGTGGGCGAGCGCGGCGGGGTCGGGTGCGGCGCGTTCCCACCAGGCGCGCGGGTTGCGCGCCGCGCTGTCGAGCCATTTGGGCAGGGCGAGTTCGCGCCGGCCGTGCGGCACGGCGGTGGCCTCAAGGTCGGCGCGGGCGGCGGCGTGCAGCGGGGTGTGCGGGGCCGCGCGTTCGGGATCGCCGGTGACGACGCCGGCCAGCCGGGCAAGGCCGATGGCGGCCTCGGGCGCCGGCGCGGAGGCGACCTCGCGCAGGCGCCCCAGCAGCGGTGCGGGCGGGAGCCGCGCCGAGCGGCGGGCGAGGTCGCGGGCGTGCGCCCGGACGGGTTCGGCCGCCGCGCGGCTGAGCAGGATGTCCTGCAGGCGGGCGACCGGGGACTCCGCGGGAGCGGCGGCGGCCTCGGCGCTGACCCATTCGGGGTCGACCCACACCGGTGATCCGTCGGCGAGGGTGACCGGCCGGATCCGGAGTTCCGTCCTCTCCGGATCCGGCGCATGCGGTGCCGCCGCGTAGCGGCGTCCGGAATCGGTGGCGGCGGCGCGCGAGTGCGCCAGCGGCGGATGGTCGGCCGGCACGCCGCGGGGTGCCGGGACCGGGATCAGGGCGGCGGCGCCGTGGCCGTCGGCGGCGCGCCGGCCCAGCGGGCGGGACTCGATCGCCCGGATTTCGTCCAGGCCGATGTCGCGAAGCGCGCGCAACCGCACCACCGAGCCGGGGGCGGCGGCCCACTGTTCGGCCATGGGGCCGCGGTACATGCGGTGGTAGGCACCCACCGGCTCCTGCTGGAGGTGGGCGCCCGCGATCTCGCACGCCTGCGGGCCGAGGACCGCGGCGGCGGTGCGGGCGGCGGCGCTGGGCAGGGCAGCGGGGTTGGGGCGGCCGAGGTGGTCGTCGACGCAGGCGGGGGCGAGCAGCAGCAGGTCGCGGAGTTCGCCGCGCCGCCAGGTGGACCGGCCGGTGTCGAGGCGGTCGGCGAGCAGGGTGTCGGCGGCGCCCGCCGAGGGGGTGGCGCGGATGCCGCCGCCGTGCGCGCGGCTGCCGCCCGATCCAAGGGAGAGCAATCCGTCGGCGGCGGCCAGGACCTCCCAGATGCGGGCGGCGAGTTCGGCGGTGCGATCGGGGGTGGCGGCCCGCAACTGCCAGCGGGCCTCGAACACCTGGCCGGGTTCGAGGCTGGTGGTGAAGTAGGGGATGCCGTTGCGGCCGGCGTCGCGGCGGGCCACGCCCAGGTACTGCTCGGTGCGGGTGAGGGGTGCGGCCCGGCGGGTGAGATCGGGGGTGACGTGGCCGCTGAGGGTGCGGTAGGCGGTTCCGGGGGCGGCGGGGGCTGCCAGCAGGTCGGCGAGGCGGTCGGCGGGCCCGGCATCGGCGGTGTGCACGTGCCAGCAGCGCGGCGCGGGCACGGTCTGGGCGCAGACCGAGGAGTCCTCAAGGAGCGGGAAGGCCGGTGCGAAACGGATGGCGCCGCCGCGCGCGATCCAGGGTTCGATGAGGTCGTCGCGGCCGGCGTGGCGCAGGGCGGCGGCGAGCATGCCCCGCTGGGCGCGGCCGGTGACGGCGTGGGCGGTGGTGATGCGCAGCGGATCGTAATCGGAGCGCACAACGAGTGATTCGGTGAGCACGTAGCGCAGCCCGAGGTAGGCGTGCTCGACTCCGCCCGCGCCACCGGTGCGGCCATCGGGATGGAGGTCGGCGATCGTCACACCCCTTGTTCTCGGACAGCCGCATCGCCGCCGATTCCCGCCCAGGTCAGGGTGCGGTTGTGGGCGTCGGTTGCGTCGGTGTCGGGGTTTTCGGCCAGGCGGGCGTCGAGCCGGCCGCGGCCGCGGCCGGCCTTGAGCCCGGCCTGGGTGAAGGCGAGCGCGGCCCGGGCCAGGCAGCGCACTTCGTCGGGTTCGGGGCTGCGGGTCCAGCGCAGCGGGGCGGTCAGCCGCAGCCCCGGGTCGACCACGCGGACGGTGCGCAGCCGGGCGTCGGCGGGCGCGCCGCCGCTGTCGATGGCCACGCCGCTTTCGACGGAGGTGAAGGCGTCGGTGACTGCGCGCACGAGCGTGCCCGCGCCGCCGCCGGATTCGCCGGCGGCGCGCTGTTCGAGGGCCCAGGCCACGGCGGCGCGCACGGGTTCGGGCGGTGCGGCGTGGGCGATGCGCAGGATGCGGCCGCTGCCGTGGCGGCGGGAGGCCCCGAAGAGGGCGTGGGCGGCGGGCAGCAGTGCCGGCTCGGCGCGTACGGCGGTGGCGGCGGCCTCGCGCAGCCGGGCGGCGATGCGCTGGCGGGGCAGGTAGGGCAAGCCGTGGGTGTCGGTGACCACGTCGGAGTCGGCGGCGGTGCCGGCGGCGCTGGCGCCGGCGAAGATGGCGGGCGCCACCAGGTCGACGAGCAGGAATGCGGGGGTGTCCCGGCGGGCGGGGCCGCCGGTGCCGGTGGTCGGGGCGGGCGGGGTACGGGTCATGGGAGCGTGTCCTCGGCGGTGGCGGCCGGCTTTTCGGCCGCGCGGGCGTGGCGGGCCAACGGGACGTCCAGGTGCAGGTCGAGCAGTGCCAGTGCATCCAGCAGGCGGTCGCGGGCGAAGGGATCGGGCAGTTTGACGGGCAGCCCGAGGTCGCTGCGGCGCTGGAGTTCGGGGCCGGGGTCGCGGCCGTCCTGCAGCAGCGGCGCCAGCCGCGACAGCAGCCAGGACCGCTGGCCGCTGAGGCCTGCGGCGCGCAGGCTGCCCGGCGATTGCGGGTCGAGGTAGTCGCGCAGGAACGAGTGGAACTCGGTGCCGGTCATCGGCAAGGCGGTGCGGCCGGGGCCGCCGGGCGCGGGCGCGCACCGGTCGGCGCGCAGCTTGGCGACGACCCGCGCGGGGTCGTCGAAGTCGTGCGACCAGGCCACGACGTGGTCGTCGAGGCGTTCGGGGGCCTGTTTGCGGTGGTCTTTGGCTTCGTCGCACAGTGCCGCGCAGATGTCGTAGCCCACCGAAAGCGGCGCGCCCACCGGCTGCACGGCGATGCCGATCCCGGCCGAGGGCACGCCGGTGGTGCGGCCGCCGGCCAGATTGCGGGTCCAGGGCGCCAGACCGGCGCGGCGGGCCATGGCCGCCCGCGGGTCGTCGGGGGCGAGCGCCGCGGGGTCGGTGTCGAGCCAGTCGAGGGCGAAGCGGGTGGCGCTCCAGGCCAGCCGGGCGTCGCAGATGACGGTGAGGTCGTCGCCGGCCACCACGACCGGGCGCACGGGTACGTAGACGGTGCCGCGCACGGTGCGCGGGCGGAGCCGACCGCCGGCGCCCTCGCCGCTGATGGCTGGTTCGGCGGCGGTGGTGGTGGTGCCGGTGCCGGCGGTGCCGATGGCGGCGGCGACGGCGCGGATGAGCGCTTGGGCGAGGCCTTCGGTCAGCCGGGCGATGTCGGCGGAGACGGTACGCATGGCGGCGACCGTGTCGGCGCCGGACTCCTGGCAGTTGCGGTGGTGGCGTTTGAGCAGGTCGCCCAGGCCGTTGAAGTCGAGGTGGACGACCGCCAGGCGGCTGACGTCGCCGATCTCGCGGCCGAGGTGGTCGACGTCGGTGGGCAGTTCCAGGCGTTGGGCCCCGGCGGGCGGGGCGATGCCGCGCAGCCACCCGCGGCTGTTGGTGTCGTGCCACTGGCGGGCGCGGATGCGGGCGGTGACGATGTCGCGGGCGGCGCGTTCGCGGACGGGGCCGCGGTCGCGGGTGTGGTCGAGCAGTTCAGCGGGGCGGCCGGTGACGTCGCAGGTGGCGGTGACACCGAACCCTTGGGCGGGCAGGTGGCCGGGCCCGGGGCGCGCGCGGGCGGTCTGCAGCGCGCCGGGCAGCAGCCGCAGCGCCTCGGCCTGGGTGGCGGGCCGCCCCGGCCCGCCGTAGGGCACGTGTGCGGCGACCGGGGCGAGCCGGTCGGAGATGTCGCGCAGCCGGCGGGTGTAGCGGCCGGTGAAGGCGCGGGCGTGCTCGGCCGCCTGCTGCGGGTGGGTGAAGGCGACGTAGAGCGCGCCGCCGGCGTCGCGGAGCACTGCGCGGTGTTCGGCGGGGATTTCGCCCAGGAGCGGGGCGATGTGGGGGCCGGCGGTGTCGGTGAGGTCGGCGACGAGGGTGGCGCGGCCGATGGCGTCGAGCAGCCGCCGCCCTTCGTAGACGAATCGCTGGATGCCGGCGAGGTCGACCCCGACGACCACCCCGTGCGGCCCGCCCGCGCCGGCGGCGGGAGCGGGGGCGGCCCGGCGCGCGGCGGCGGGTACGGCGGCGCTCATCGGTTGCCTCCTGGCGGGGTCACAGCCTGAGTGCGGACAGGTGGGCGTGCAGCGCGGCGCGGAACCGGGATGTTCCCGGCTCGGCTGATACCACTCTCGGACGCCGGGTGTCCTCGTGGCCGGTGATCAGCTCGGCGGGCGGTGCGGAATCGTCGGCGGTGCGGTCGCGGTCGCCGGCTGCGCGCCACCAGGAGAACCAGTCGATCAGCTCCAGCGCCCGGCCGGGGTCGCCGTCGCCGGGCCGGTGCAGGGCGACGGTCAGCCCGGCGGTGCCGCAGCGGACGTTGAGCAGTGCCGCCGAAGCGAACACGTCGTGTGCCCAGCCTCCGGCACCGGTGTCCTGCTCCAGGTGCATGCCGCCGGAGGTGAAGTGGCGCAGCCGGGTGCGGCGGGGGGCGCTGAGCGCGAGTGCGCGGTCGGCGGCGGTGAGGATGAGGGTGGGGCGCTGCGGCGCGGAGTACTGCGGCAGTGCCGGTGCACCTGCCACAGCGGTCTCGTCGACCCAGGCGGCGACTTCGCGGGGGGCGGCGAGCTCGCGCACGGCTTCGGCGGCGGCGTCGATGAGGGGGGCGTCGACCTGGTGGGCGGCCACCTCGGTGGCGATGGCGCCGGTGAGGGGGCCGTCCAGGTAGCGGTAGCCGCGCAGCAGGTGGCGCCATTCGACGGCGGCGGGCGGGTGGTGGCCCACCGGCCCGTGGGTGCGGCAGGAGACGCGGCGGGTCAGCGGCGAAATGTAGGTCAGGCAGCCGCCGCGCTCGTGGGCGGCCAGGGCCAGGCCGGTGCTCATCGCCTTGGTGCCGGTCGTGATGTCGGCGACGACGGGGGCGCCGGGCCGGCGGTACTGGTCGATCTTGGCGCGGGCGCGGGCGGCGGCGTCGGAGACGTCGGCGGCGTCCACGGCGGCTTCGGCGAATTTGACGCGTTCGGGGTAGCCGTCGCGGCGCAGCCTGGCGGTCAGGCGGCGCCGGTTGAGCCGGTGGAACTCCGCGGGTTCCTCTGCTGCCAGCAGGGTGCGGCGGACGCTTGCGTCCAGGGCCGCCAGTTCCTTCTCGCTTTGGCGGGTGAACAGCATCACCGCGCGCTCGGGCAGGCAGGTGCGGGCTGCGGCCAGGACCGGCAGCCGGTTGCCGCCCAGGCCCACCAGCAGCAGCGGCCCCGGTGCCGGGGCGGGAGCGTCCGGGTCTGGTGCGGCGGGCTCCGGTGCGGTGCCGCCGACCTGCGCGGGTGCGGCCGGGCAGGGCGCCGCCTGCTGCGGGCCGGCCGCGGCGGGTGCGGCGGGTGCGGCGCCGCGTGTCGCTGCGGGCGCATCGCCCGCGCTCTGCGCCGGGGAGGCGGGATCGGTGCCGTCTGCGCCGCCCGTTGGCCCGGCGGTCGGGGTCCGCGGCGGTGCCGGGGCGGCGGGAAAGAAACCGTCGATGATCTGGCGCGCCGTACCGAAGTCGCGGGAGAGCTCGTCAAGGCTGCGCACATGCAGCGGTGCGCCGCTGAGTTCGGGGTCGTAGGCGGCGAGACGCTCGATGGAGCAGTCGCCTTTGGCTCCCTCGTGCACGAACAGCACCCGGGCGGCGCCGCCGAAGGCGCGCTGCGCTTTGGTGAGGGTCCAGCCCGCTGCGTCGGGGATGTGGGACGGGTCGCGTTTGACCTCGACGCACAGGACGCGGTGGCGGTAGCGCACGATGAGGTCGAAGTCGCCGATGGAGCCGCGCTCGTTGTGCGGGTCGGGCATGACGCGGTTGCCCAGCACCTCGGCGCCGGGTAGCCGGTCCAGGCGGCGGCGGAACAGGTCGAGCACCCGGGCTTCGGCCATGTCGCCGCTGGTCAGCGCGGCGGGCCTGCCGCGCAGCCACGCTTCTTGGGCGCCGGTCCGGTCTCCGGGGCGCAGGTCGATGCCGTGCAGCCAGGCAAGCTCGCCGGCGGTCAGGGCGCTGCTGTCGATGCCGGCGTCGTGGCGGGAGCCGTCGGTGAAGCGCAGGGTCTCGGAGGTGGCGTCGAGGTAACTGCGCCAGCGGTGCCGGTCGGGGAAGCGTTCGGCGTGCAGCAGTACGGCGTGGGCGCTCATGACCTTGCTACCGCCGGTGTAGCACAGCCGCCAGTCGCCGTGCAGGTCGGCCGAGAGGGCCGCGAAGCGCCGGGCCACCGCGTGGAAGTCGAAGACGTCGCCGCCGACGTCGAAGCGCCGGGCGTCGCCGATGGCCGGGCACAGCCGGCGGGCGGCGGTCGCGATGCGGTCGGCGCGCCGGGCGGTGTCGCTGCTGTGGACGAGCACCAGGTTGCGCGGCGCGAAGGTCAGCGCGGCCAGCAGTGCGGGGGTCGGGCTGGTGCCGGCCAGCACCACCAGGGTCGCCGGGGTGCCGCCGGTGCGCGGGTGATCAGGATTGTCGGGATGATCCGCTCTCCGTCCCATGGGTCCATTTCACACTGTCGTGCACCGCTCCGCAGCGGTGCGGGCGTGCCGTCCGTCGTTACCGCGGTCAACCAGAAACCACACTTTTCACCCCTGTGTCCGAGAGAGGTGCTGTGTCGGAGGTGATCGCCAATACGGACCATGACCCAGCCCTGCGAACCCCTCGAACGACCACGCTAAGCCCGCACCGGCCCCGGTGCGAGCGAACGGACCCGCAGGCGCTTCCGCCGCTGCGGCGGCCGGAAGGAGGAGCGGTGATACATCCACGACGGGCATGGAACCACGCGCCGAACGCGCCGGGGTCTTCCCGCCCTTCCCAGCAACCTTTGGGACGGCAGCCCGGCGGCCGCGGCCGCGCTGGATTCCAGCCCCTTACCCGGCAGACGGGATAGCACCAACCGCCGCACGTCTCTTGCGTCGATCAGGGAAGCCCCCTTCCCGGCGGACGGGACAGCGACCACTCCGAGAACGGCCCTGGCTGCATCTTCGTCGTCCGACCCCCGGTAGACGGGATAACAACGCCAGTTGTTGACGGACGCTCCCCCAGGGCCGACTCCTCCCCGGCAGACGGAATGGGATCGGCACCGGCACCGGCCCGGGCACCGCCCCGGCCGGGCCGCTGCCCCCGGCCCTGACAACCAACATCTGGCTCGCCTGCGGACACCCGCGCCAGCCCGACCCCGGCAGACGGAATGGCTGGCCCAGGCGCCGGGCCCTGCCCGCGCGCCGCACCGGCACGGGCGGTTCCGGCACCCGAGGGCGCAACCGCGCCCTGGGGCCGGATCCGCCCGGTCCGGCCCCCGCCGGCACCGCCGCGCTTGCCCGCGCGGTGTTCAGCCGCTGCGGCGGCCCAGCGCCTTGCAGCCGACAATCGTGCCGTCGGAGGATCGGACCAGGTCGGTGGGCACTAGTAGGTCGTTGCGTTCGGGATGGGCCAGGGCGACCGCAGCCGAGACGATGTACCACACCCCGATGGCCGGAGCGGGCAGCAGCGCCCTGCCGTAGTCCTCGGAGAACACCGGGATGCCCCCGATACGGCCGATCTCGCAGCGGTCGACGGCCACGCGTACCGGCTTGGACGCCGCGGGGCAGCGGACGACGACACGGTCATCGGAATCGAAGATCGTCACCTCGTGCGGTGTCAGGTTGACCAGCGGAACACGCATTCTTCCCTCTCAACATCCCGGGCCGGCCGAGCGCACCGGGCAGACCCGGCATGCTGCGCGGCAGCCGCCCCCGGCGCCCGGGGTCAGTCGAACAGCAACCCGTCAAATTCCTGTTCCTGAATCTCCGTGTGCACCGGACGCGGAGACCTCGGCCGCCGGCGGTCGCGGGTGTGCGGGCGCCGCCGGCCGGCTGCCGCGTCTTCGCCGGCCGTGAGCGTGTCCACGCGCAGCGCACCGAACCCCTGCGCCGTGTACTTGCCCACCCCGGCCAACTCGATGAGTTCCAGCAGTGCGCCGAAATCCGCGAGGCGGCGGCCGTCGCTGCCGCGGGGCAGCGCCAGCCGCAGACCGCCCTCCCAGCCCAACACAGTGCGCCCGGCGGGGCCGGGATGTTCGGTGGCGCGGATGGGTGCGGTGTCGTCGGGCATCCGGCGCAGCCGGGCGGTGACCTCGTCGATGCGGCGCAGCCAGGGTTCGGCGACCTCGCGCGGCGCGAAACGGGCCGCGGCGCCCACCGCGCCGCTACCGCTGAGCCGGCCGGAAGGGGTGCGGTGGACCACGCCGAACAGCAGCCGCGGCCCCGGCCAGGCCTGGAAGCTGTCCTCGCCGTCGTAGTTGCGGGCCAGGCTCACCACCGGGCTCAGCGTGTGCAGCGCCGCCGTGCCGGTGACCGGGCGGGGGTCGGTGAGGATTGCGGTGTAGTCGCGCGTGTGCACGTCGGTGACCGAAAGCGGCTCCAGGAGGTGGTCGCCCACGCGCTGCACGCGGCCGATGAGGTCGGCGGGATCGGTTTCGGGCGGTTGGTCGTCCAACCAGGTCAGCGACCATACCCACAGCCGGTCGGCCAGCGGCTGGGGCCAGCCGTTCATGGCCCACTTTTTGGCCGCGCCGTGCTCGGTTCCGGGCTGGGGCCACCAGGTGTTCAACAGCCCGTGGCAGTCAACGGCGCGCACGGGCCGGGCGGCGTCGGCGTGGTCACGCAGCACCAGCGTCCAGCGTCGCGGCATCGTCGTCACTCCCCCTTTGTCGCCGAGCTGGCTCGGCCGTCGTGGCGCCTCCGGATCGGGCCGGAGCACCCATAGCTCTCGGACAGCAGCGGTCCTGCCCGGCCCGGCCGCGGCGCCCGCCGCAACCGGGGCCCGCGCGGATCGCGCAACGGCCGTCCGAGAGGTGTCGGCACACCGACCGCCGACCCGGGCAACGGCGCAACGCGCACGCGAGAAGGACGGAGCCGCCCGCGCATGAGTCCCGCAGACGACCACCCCGACCCGCAGAAACGCGGCGCGCCGCCGCCGCGCCCCGATGTCTGGCTCGACGCTTACGTGCACCACCGCCTGGCGGCGCTCGACCCCGACCTCGACGGCGTCCAAGACCCCGACCCCGACCCCGATCCCGGCAGCGGCCCCGACCCGGGCGGCGCCCGCGTCCCCCCCGAGCCGCCGCCCCCGGTCCCCGAGGTCACCGCCGAGGAACTGGCCGAACACCTGGCGCACCTGGCCGAGCACTACCGGCGGCGCCAGGAGCGCGGGCACTGACCGGCGCGGCGGCATACACCGGGGCACACACCGAGCGGCACGTACCGGCCCGCTGCGGATCCGGTCCGGCGGGTGCCGGCGGGCGCTGAAACCCCTACCATGCCTTGACTCCAAGCGGGCGCGGGTTCTAGTTTCGTAATGACCACGCGCGTCGCCAGGGCGGCGCTAGCAGCGCCAGCCGACGTGGGTGTGTCGCCAGGCGCAGCCGTCTTTCTTCTATGCACTTTCCCGGAGGAGCTGGGGAAGAGCCTCAGCCCCGTGCCCACGGGGAGAAGAAGGATCTTGAGCACGCGCTGCCTGTTCACGGACCTTTTCGGTTCGACCGCATTCCTGAACGCCATGACCCGCGCCTTCGGCTGCGGCCGCTGCGAGCCCGCACGCCGGCAGAACACGCCCGAAACCCTGCAGACCTGCGACCGCCACGCCGCGCAGTTCGACTCCGCGCTGAGCCTGCTGAGCGAACACTGCCCCTGCGAGCGCCACGGCGGCCCCGCGGACTCCAAGATCACCGCCCGTATGACCGAGGTCCACGCGGCGCTGGAGGCCGGCGAAAGCCCGCCGGCCAAGGTACGCCGCCTGGTCTTCGCGCTGCGCGACACCGAAACCGACCGCGCGTTCTCGCGGCTGCGGCTGGTGTTCCCCCAATGGTCCGGCAGTACGCTGCGTTGCGCGTTCTCCGAGCGTCCGCGGCGCTGGGCGCGCCAGCGGTCGGTGTCGGACCACGTGGCGCCCGGCGTCGTCGAGCAGGAGGCCCTGGCCGCCCTGGTGCTGGCGGCGGGTTTCGGCCACCCGGCGGTCGACCTGCCCGATGAGCAGCCCGACGAACCCGCCGACCCCGCGCTGCCGGGCGACCACGGGTTCACTCAGGAGTCGGGAGCGGTCCCGGTGGCCGACCGCGCCGGCCGAGCCGTGGCGGTGTGCCGCGAACGCCCGCTGGTGTCGGTGCCCACGGCCGAGTACATCCTGCGCAAGCTGCACGAACTCGCCGAGGGGGTCGACCCGGCACGCGCCCGCACCGCCGACGAACTGCGGCGGGTGGGCCTCGCCGAGACATTGCCGGGCATGCGGGCCCACGACCTCGCCCGCATCCTCACCGAGGTACTGCGCCGGCTCGCCGAGAAACTGCCCGAGCACTTCGAGTTGCTGGAGCGGGCCCGCGGCCGGGCGCGCAGCGCCCCCTACCGCCCGGTGGCCGACCCCGCGCCCGCTCCCGCCGCGGCACAACCGCCCGAGCGGGTGCATCCGGAGTCGCTGTCGGAGCCGGAGCGCGACTGGCTGCGCCGCACCGCCTGGACCCTGGTGGCCCAGGCCCGGCGCAACCCGGTCTACTACGCCACCAACCCCGTGGCGGCCCTGGACCGGTTCCTCGACACCCACCTGCGCACCAACCCCGACGAGGTCCCCGCCGCCTGGGCCAAAGCCACCCACGACAACGACACCCGCGCCGACCTGCTGGAGACCTTGGTGGACCTGGTGGCGACCGTGGAGTGAGCCGGGCGGCCCGGAAGGCACGGGGGGTGGGCCACCCGCAGCTCAACGTTCCGGGTCCGCCGATCCCGCTTCCTTCTCGGCCTGATGACGCCGCAACCAGCCCTCGTAGTCCCACAGCGTTGCGAGTTCCGAATAATGTTCAAGGGCGAGAACCCGTCGTTGACGCTGTGTGTATTCACCCAGCACCGCAGCGTCCATGTCGACCCGCGCGGCCCACATCTGGGCATCCATCGATGACTCGTTACCGCCTGCGGCATTGGTCACTGGACACTCACTTTCCGTAGCTGTCGATACCACGTCCGGCTCCCGCGACACACCTTGTTCGTATTACGCCAACTTGGCCAAGATGGCGATATACTTTCGCCATGAGCATACGGACGCAGAACGCCTCCCAGCCACAGGAACTCTCCGTTGCACAAGCCCGCGACCATTTCTCGGACAGAGTCAACAGGGCAGCCTTTGGCGGCGAGGTCACCTATGTGACCCGCGGACACAAGCACGAGCCCGCCGCCGCCATCGTTCCGATGTCACTGATCGAAGAATACGAGGAGCTGATGGACGCGCGGGACGCGCGGATCGCCGATGAGCGGCTCGAAGCCGTCCGCGCGGGGCACGAGGAGCTCATCCCGGCCACCCAGGTTGCCGAGGAGCTCGGTCTGTGAGCTCTGACCCCCAAGCCTCCTACCTGGTCTCTTACACCAATCAAGCCAGGAAGGAACTGTCGAACCTGGAAAAGGCGACCGCACGCCGCATCCACAGCGCCGTACTGAACCTGGCTGAAGACCCTCGGCCAACTGGCTGCCGCAAGCTGAAGAACCGCACCGACTACTGGCGCATACGTATTGGCAGCTACCGGGTTCTGTACAGTATCGACGACCACCGTGTGCTCGTTGTGGTCATATCGGTCGGCCACCGCCGCGAGGTCTACCGCGACCGCGACTAGGTTCAGCGCAGGCACCTGCGCCGGCGGATGGCGCTCACCTTCGGATTACACCCTTCGTACAGGTGTATGATTCCCCAGCGAGTACGTGCACGCACACCCACTACCGAAGGGAACTCATCGTCGTGGTCACAGAGGTCTTCACGCGTAAGTATTGCGACCCCCACGCCCTGAGGGAGGAGAAGGTCGAGGCGACCGACGTTCTCCAGTTCGCCTGGGAGGGCACCCTCCGCGAAGTCGACGCCTGCGACGAGTGCAAGAAGGAGTACGAGACCCGCTTCGAGGCGCTGGTCGACTACTCCCAGCCGGTGAAGAAGCGCCGCACCACCAAGAAGACCGCCGAGTCCAAGACCGGCGCGGCCTCCTCCGGCGACGTCTCCGCCTCTTCGGACGGCTCTGAGGACTCCGAGGGCGCAGAGGACAACTGACATCCCTGCTTTCCGCCCGGCTCGCGGCGGGGCGCCGCCCCGCTGCGAGCGGGCCGGGTGCGGCGGCAAGCGTGACGGGGCGGCGGCGCACGACCACTGCGCCGCCGCCCCCACTGCGCGCCCGCGCCGGGACATGACGAACGGAGGAGGTCGGCGCCCCATTTCGCCGGCCTCCCCCGCCGTTTCCCAGGAAAGCTCATCCGCCCGGTCCGGCCGGGCGCACCGCGCGGTACGGCCCCGCGTCAGCCGCCGGCCGCACCCGGTTCGGTCATCAGGCTCGCCAACCGGCCCGTGCGCCGGGCGGGAACCGCACCGGCCACCGGAAGCCGGGCCTGGACCACGCCGTCGCGCGCCGGGCCGATCGCGGCGCCCATCCGCCGCATGATGCGCTGCATCGCCCGGTTGCCGGCCACGGTCTCCGCGCGGACCTCGGCCAGGCCCCAGTCGGCGGCGACCGCGGTCAGCGCGCGGGCGAGCGCGGTGCCCGCGCCCTGCTGCTGCCAGGAGTCCTCCACGAGGAACGCGATCTCCCCTACCCCGGGGTCGAGGGTGTACATCAGGTGGGCCAGCGCGACCGGCTCTGCACCGCCCAGCGGCCGCGCGAGCAGGGTCAGCCCCCGTTCGGGGTCGCAGAACAGGCCGAGCATGCGCGGAGACAGCCGCCGCATGCTGGAGAAGTAGCGGCCCCGGGTGGTCTCCGGCGAACAGCGGGCGTGCAGCCGCTGGATGGCCTCGGCATCGGCCGCCGTTGCCTGGCGCACGTCCAGGCCGGTTCCGCGGTGCGTGGTGATCGCGCCGTCGGTGGGCGCCGGCCCTGTCGGCGGCAGCACCGAACGCACCAGGGCATCGGCGCGGGCCGTTTCGGTCCAGGTGAAGGGCTGGTCGGGTCTGCGCAGCCGCACGCCCCGCAGCGGGCCCACGGGCACCACCAGCGTGGTCTCGGGCTCCTCGGGAAACTCCGGCACCGAACGGGTGGGGTTGGTCCAGCGGGCGTCGTCGGCGAGCAGCAGTTCGCCGAGTGCCTCCGGCAGCCGGTTGGGTGCGCTGCGCAGCCGGGTGGTCAGCAGCAGCGCCTTGGTGACATCGTCGCCGACCTCCCGCGGCAGTGCGGGCACGGCGTTGACCGAGTCGGTGACACTGCGCCGCGCGACCTCGCGCAGCAGAGTGTGGTGCTCGCCGGGCACATCGACGACGAACTCGTCGACCACTCCGGCGGCGTCGGCGTGGATCGACAGGCCCACGATGTTGCCGCCCTGGGCCGCCATGGCGTCGACCAGCCCGGCGAGTTGGCCGGGGCGGTCGGCGACGACGGTGCGGATGCGCCACAGGCTCATGCGGTCCCCTTTGCTGGTTCGCGCGCCCGCCGGGAGGCGGCGGCTGCCTTCGGGCGGTGCGCTGACTCCTCTCCAGGATGGGCGTAGTCGGTTTCGGGCGTGCTACGCCGAAGTAAGGTCCGCTGACACATCCGTCGGCGGCCCGGCAGTGCCGCCGCCGCGCCGCCGCGGTGCCGCTGCGGCGCACTGCGGCACCGCGGCCGGGCTCAGGGCCGGCCGGCGACGAGTTCGCCGTCCTTCCACACCGCGGCGGCCATCGGCACACCGGGTCGGTAGGCGAGGTACACCGGGTTGGGCGCGTCCAGCAGCACCATGTCGGCGCGTGCGCCCGGCGCGAGGTGGCCCACATCGGTGCGCCGCAGCGCGGCGGCTCCGCCCGCGGTGGCCGCCCGCAGCGCCTCCTCCGGTGTCAGGTGCATCTCGCGGACGGCGAGCGCGATGCACAGCGCCATGCTGGAACTGAAGCAGGATCCGGGGTTGCAGTCGCCGGCCAGCGCGATCCGGGCGCCGGCGTCGACCAGGGCGCGCGCGTCGGGGTAGGGCTGGCGGGTGCAGAAGTCCACCCCCGGCAGCAGGGTCGCCACGGTCGCCTCCGGTTGCGCGGCGGATTCGGCCAGCGCGGCGATGTCGCCGT
Organism: Streptomonospora sediminis; assembly: GCF_054778995.1. Lineage (NCBI taxonomy): Bacteria > Bacillati > Actinomycetota > Actinomycetes > Streptosporangiales > Nocardiopsidaceae > Streptomonospora > Streptomonospora sediminis. Next base: position 43,317 of record NZ_BAAGYZ010000146.1, on the reverse strand, counting down.
CCGAGAGGTGGGTGCAGTGGTCCACCGACGCCGCTCCGGCTTCCACGGCCACCTGCACGCCGGGGCCAGGGCCGAGCTGGTTGCCGTGCACCCGCGGCTGCAGCCCGTACCTGCGGCCGGCCTGCAGGATCTGGCGCGCCTGGTGCTCGTCGAAGGCGCCGCGTTCGCAGAACACGTCGATCCAGCGGGCGTGCGGCGCGCAGGCCTCCAGCATTGCGCCGGTCACCAGGTCCACGTAGCCGCCGGGATCGCCGGCGTACTCCGGCGGCACGATGTGCGCACCGAGGAACGTGGTCTCGCCGGTCAGCCGCGCGGCGACACGCAGGGCGCGTTCCTCGTCGGCGACACTCAGCCCGTACCCGGACTTGATCTCGATGGTGGTGGTGCCCTGGGCGCGGGCCTCGCGCAGCAGGCGGGTGGCGTTGTCCAGCAGGTCGGTGTCGGAGGCGGCGCGGGTGGCGGCAACGGTGGTGCCTATACCGCCTGCCTCGTAGGGCCGCCCGCTCATCCGGGCGCCGAACTCCCGGCTGCGGTCGCCTGCGAAGACCAGGTGGGAGTGGCTGTCGACGAAGCCGGGGATGACGCACCGCCCGGCCGCCTCCACCCGCACGTCGGCGGCAGGTGCCTGCGCACGCGGGCCGCACCAGGCCACCCGGCCGGATTCCACGACCAGTGCGGCGTCGGCGATCTCGCCGAGCGGCCCGGTGCCGAGCCCGGGATCATTGGTGGCGAGGACGGCGATGCCGTCCACCAGTACCGAGGAGACCGGTGGAACGGCGGCCGCCGCCGGTCCTGCGGTTTCTGCGGCTTCTGCGGTTCCTTCGGGTCCTGCGGGGTCGGCCGTGTTCATCGGCGGCGCGGCACCGGAGGCGCCGCATCCCTCCTTTCAGCAACGGAAACAGGGCAGGCATACTGCACTGCCGGCGCCACCCGCACCAACGGCGGTGCCGGCGCGGCGGGCCGCCCGCACGGGCGCCGCGGGGTCAACCGGCCAGCTCCGCGATCGCGGCGCCCATGCGGGCGGCGGCGTCGGGAATGGCGGTGTGCACTCCGTCGCGGACGATCCAGCGGCCGTCGGCCATCACGTGGCGCACGTCGGCGGCCGTTGCGGCGAAGACCGCGGCGTCGGCGGCGCGGGCAGGGTCGAATCCGGCCAGGCGGATGCTGTCGGCGGCGAGGTTGACCAGGTCGGCGCGGGCGCCGGGGGCGATGCGCCCGGCCGCGCCGCCGGGGCCGGTGCCGTCGCCCCAGCCCAGCGCCGCGTGGCCGCCGGTGTGCAGCGCCTGCAGCAGGCGGTGCGCGGGCAGGTTGCCGCGGCGGCCGGTGCGCAGGCGCTCGTGGGCTTCGGCGCCGCGGGCCTCCTCGAACATGTCGATGGCGGAGTGCCCGTCGCTGCCCAGCGACAACGGGGCGCCCGCCAGGTGCTCCAGCGCGCACAGGCCGTCGGCGAGGTCGCGTTCGGTGGTGGGGCACAGGCACAGGCCGGCGCCGGCCGCGCGGACCAGGGCGGAGTCGGCGGCGGTGAGGTGGGTGGCGTGTACCAGCACGGGGCGCAGCGCAGCCAGGAAACCGGTTTCGTCGAGCAGCCGCGCAGGGGTGCGCCCGTAGGCCGCCAGGCAGGCGGTGTTCTCGGCGGGCTGCTCGGCGAGGTGGATGTGGGTTGCTGCCCAGTCGCTGCCGGGGCCCAGCAGCGCGATGCGGGCGAGGTCGGCGCGGGGCACCGCCCGGACCGAGTGCGCCGCCGCGCCGATGCGGACGGGGCCGCCGGAGCGCAGCTCGGCGACGCGCTCGGCCCAGGCGTCGGCGCCGCCGTCGCCGAACCGCAGCTGGACGCCATCCAGCGGCTCGTGTCCGCCCTCAGGGTGCAAGCCGCCGGCCAGGTAGCAGGTGTCCAGCAGCGTGATGCGGATCCCGGCGTCGGCCGCCGCCGCGATCAGGGCCCGGCCCATGGCGTTGGGTTCGCTGTAGCGGGCGCCGCCGGCGGCGTGGTGCAGGTAGTGGAACTCGCCCACGCAGGTGATCCCGGCCAGGGCCATCTCCGCGTAGACCGCGCGGGCCAGACGGTGGTAGGAGTCGGGTTCCAGGCGTTCGGCAATGCGGTACATCTGCTTGCGCCAGGTCCAGAAACTGCCGCCGTCCTCGCCGGTGCGTGCGCGCAGTGCGCGGTGGAAGGCGTGGGAGTGCGCGTCGGCCAGCCCGGCGATCGTCAGCCCGTGCAGCCGCTCGGCGCCGCTGGGCGGGGATGTGCGGGGGGTGGCGGCGGTGATGGTGCCGCCACTGACCTCGACCAGCACGCCGGGCGTTGCGGCGGCGCCCGCGGCGGCGTCCAGCAGTGCCCATTCGCACCAGTACCGCTGCGGGCGCGCGGCAGCCGCTGCACCGCCCGCCTCGCTGGCGGTGCTCACAGCGCGTTCCCTTCGCGGGCGGGACCGGCGTCGGCCAGGTCGACCAGGACGGCGGTGAGCGCGGCGACTCCGGCCCGGCAGTCGGCCGAGCTCGCCGACTCCTGCGGCGCATGCGAGATTCCGGTGCGGTTGCGTACGAACAGCATCGCCGCCGGCACGGCCGCGGCCAGGATCCCGGCGTCGTGGCCGGCTCCGGTGGGCAGCATCGGGACGGTGCCGTCCCCGCCGGCCACGCGGTCGGCGATGCGGGCGCGCAGTCGGCGGTCGAACTCCACCACCGGCGACTTGGACTCCAGGAACGTGGTCACGGTGACACCGTGCTCGGCTGCGGAGCGGCGCGCCGCCGTGTCGATCCCGTCGACCACCGCGCGCAGGGCGGCCTCATCGGCGGCGCGGGCGTCCAGCCAGGCGCGCACCCGCGAGGGCACGGCGTTGGTGCCGTTGGGTGAGATGTGCACCTTGCCGACGGTGGCCAGCGCGCCGTTGTCCTCGGCGATGCGGCGCGCGGCCAGCACGGCCGCGGCAAAGGGCAGCATGGGATCGCTGCGGTCGGCCAGCCTGGTGGTGCCGGCGTGGTCGGCCTGTCCGGCGAGGTCCAGCCGCCACCGCCCGTGCGGCCACACCGCCGACGCCGCGCCTACCGGGTGGCCGGTGTCGGCGAGGGCGCGGCCCTGTTCGATGTGCAGTTCCACGAACGCGCCGATGCGGTCGAGCAGGTCGGGGTCGGGACCCATGCGTTCGGGGTCGATCCCGGCCCGCTGCATGGCCGCGGCCCAACTGACCCCCTCAGCGTCGGTGAGCCCGGCGGCCCGCTCGGGGGTGATGGCGCCGGTCAGCAGCCGGCTGCCCAGGCACGGCACGCCGAACCGGGCGCCCTCCTCCTCGACGAACACCGCGACCGCGAAGGGGCGCCGGGGCCGCAGGCCGCGCTGCTGCATCCGGTCGACCGCCGCTAGAGCGCCGACCACGCCCAGCGGGCCGTCGTAGGCACCGCCGTCGGGCACCGAGTCCAGGTGGGAGCCGGTGACCACGGCTTCGGGTCCGGGCTCGCCCCACCATGCCCACAGGTTGCCGTTGCGGTCGGTTTCGACGTCGAGCCCGCGGGCGCGGGCGGCGGCGGTGAACCAGGCGCGCACCTCGGTATCGGCCGGACCCCAGGAGTACCTGCGGTATCCGCCTGTGGTGCGGTTGCGCCCCAGCGGGGCGAGCTGTGCCCACAGCTCGTCGAAGTGCCCGCTTTCTGCGTTGTCGTCGCGGCCATCGCTCATCCGCGGTTGCGCCCCTCTCGCCGTGGCCGTGGTGCCGTGGTGCCGTGCCGCACCGGCCGGTGCTGCGGGTCGTTGCTGCTGCTTACCGCCCTTCGCGCATGGGCAGGCGGATGCCGTGCTCTTGGGCTGTCGCCCCGGCCTGGCCATACCCTGCGTCGGCGTGGCGGATCACCCCGGTGGCGGGGTCGTTGGCCAAGACCCGTTCGAGCTTGCGTGCGGCCAGTGCACTGCCGTCGGCCACGCAGACCTGGCCGGCGTGCAGGGACCGGCCCATGCCGACTCCGCCGCCGTGGTGGATGGATACCCAGGAGGCGCCCGAAGCGGTGTTGACCAGCGCGTTGAGCAGCGGCCAGTCGGCGATCGCGTCCGAGCCGTCGGCCATGGCCTCGGTTTCGCGGTAGGGCGAGGCCACCGACCCGGTGTCGAGGTGGTCGCGGCCGATGGCCAGGGGCGCCGAGATTTCGCCGGAGGCCACCAGTTCGTTGAACCGCAGCCCGGCCGCCGCGCGCTCGCCCTGGCCCAGCCAGCAGATCCGCGCCGGGAGGCCCTGGTAGGAGATCCGTTCGCCGGCCATGCGGATCCAGCGGGCCAGGTGGGCGTCGCCGCCGAACAGTTCGAGCACGGCGCGGTCGGTGCGGGCGATGTCGGCGGGGTCGCCGGATAGCGCGGCCCAGCGGAACGGGCCCTTGCCGGCGCAGAACAGCGGGCGGATGTAGGCGGGTACGAATCCGGGGAAGTCGAAGGCGCGGGCGTAGCCGGCGGTGCGGGCCTCGCCGCGGATGGAGTTGCCGTAGTCGAACACCTCGGCGCCGGCGTCGGCGAACCCGACCATGGCAGCCACGTGCGCGGCCATGGATTCGCGTGCGCGGCCGGTGAGTTCCGCGGGCGCGCGGGCGGCGTACTCTGCCCAGTCGGCGATGTCGATACCGCTGGGCAGGTAGGCGAGCGGGTCGTGCGCGGAGGTCTGGTCGGTGACGATGTCGGCGGGCGCGCCGCGGCGCAGCAGCTCGGGCAGGATGTCGGCGGCGTTGCCCAGTACGCCGATGGAGACCGCCCGCCGCTGGTCGCGCGCCCGCTGCGCCAGGCGCAGCGCCTCGTCGAGGCTGTCGGCGCGGGTGTCGAGGTAGCCCTGGGCGATGCGGCGTTCGATGCGGCTGGGGTCGCACTCGACCACCAGCGCGGCACCGTCGTTCATGGTCACCGCCAGCGGTTGGGCACCGCCCATGCCGCCGAGCCCGGCGGTGAGGGTGAGCGTGCCCGCCAGACTGCCGCCGAAGCGATTGGCGGCCACGGCCCCGAAGGTCTCGTAAGTGCCCTGCAGGATGCCCTGGGTGCCGATGTAAATCCACGAGCCGGCGGTCATCTGGCCGTACATGGTCAGGCCGAGCGCCTCCAGACGGCGGAACTCCTCCCAGTTCGCCCAGTCGCCGACGAGGTTGCTGTTGGCGATGAGTACACGCGGCGCCCATTCGTGGGTGCGCAGCACACCTGCGGGACGGCCGGACTGCACCAGCAGTGTCTCGTCGTCGCCGAGTTCGCGCAGCACGTTGGTGATGCGCTCGAAGCTCGCCCAGTCGCGGGCGGCCCGGCCGCTGCCGCCGTAGACGACGAGGCGGTCGGGGTGCTCGGCCACATCAGGGTCGAGATTGTTGTGCAGCATGCGCAGGGCGGCTTCCTGGGCCCAGCCCCGTGCCGAGCGCACGGTGCCGCGCGGCGCGCGCACGCTCGGCGCCGCGGGTCCGGTTGTGCTGGTCATCGCGGTCCCTACCTTCTTCCTGGTGTCAGGCGAGCGGGGTGGTGGCGGCAGCAGCGGCGCGTATCGACCCGTCGCCGATGAGTTCGGCGGCGGCGGCGATCTCGGGGGCCAGGTGGCGGTCGGGTCCGGGGCCCGGCACCCGGGTGCGCAGCACGTCGCGCACGGCGGCGGTGGCGGGTGCGGGTTCCAAGGGTGCGCGCAGGTCGAGCGCGCGAGCGGCGGTGACCAGTTCGACGGCCAGCACGTTGGTGAGCGCTTCGACGGCGCGGCGCAGTTTGCGGGCGGCCGACCAGCCCATGGAGACGTGGTCCTCCTGCATGGCCGAACTGGGGATGGAGTCGACGCTGGCGGGCGCGGCCAGGCGTTTGAGTTCGGAGACCAGCGCGGCCTGGGTGTACTGGGCGATCATGTGCCCGGAGTCGACGCCGGGGTCGTCGGCGAGGAACGCGGGCAGGCCGTGGGAGCGGGCCACGTCGAGCATGCGGTCGGTGCGGCGTTCGGCGATGGAGGCGAGGTCGGCGACGGCGATGGCCAGGAAGTCCAGCACGTAGCCGACGGGTGCGCCGTGGAAGTTGCCGTTGGATTCCACCCGCCCGTCCTCCAGCACAACGGGGTTGTCGATGACGGCGGCCAGTTCGCGGTGGGCGACGGTTTCGGCGTGGGCGAGGGTGTCGCGTACGGCCCCGGCGACCTGGGGTGCGCAGCGCAGCGAGTAGGCGTCCTGCACGCGGGGGCAGTCGGGGCCGCTGTGGGAGGCGACGATGGGCGAGCCGGCCAGCAGCGCGCGCATGTTGGCCGCGGAGGCCGCCTGGCCGGGGTGAGGGCGCAGGTCCTGCAGGTCGGCGGCGAAGACCCGGTCGGTGCCCAGCAGCGCCTCGACGCTCATCGCGGCGGTGATGTCGGCGGCGCGGACCAGTTCGGCGATGTCGGCGCAGGCCATCAGCAGCATGCCGAGCATGCCGTCGGTGCCGTTGATCAGGGCGAGGCCCTCTTTGGCTGCGAGTTGGAGCGGCCGCAGTCCGGCCGCGCGCAGCGCCTCGGCGGCTTCGCGCACTTCGCCGCCGGAGTCGTGCACCTGCCCCTCCCCCATCAGCGCCAGCGCGACGTGGGACAGCGGGGCCAGGTCACCCGAGCAGCCCAGGCTGCCGTACTCGTGCACGACCGGCGTGATACCGGCGTTGAGCAGCCCGGCCAATGCCTCGGCGGTTTCCACCCGCACGCCGGTACCGCCGCTCGCCAGTGTGCGCAACCGCAGCAGCATGAGGGCCCGCACCACTTCCCGCTCCACCCCGGCGCCGGCACCTGCGGCGTGGGAGCGGATGAGGGAAGCCTGCAGCCGGGCGCGCAGGTCGGTGGCGATGTGCCGGGTGGCCAGCGCGCCGAACCCGGTGCTGACCCCGTAGGCGGGGTCGGGGCCGGCGGCCAGGGCGTCGACGCGTTTGCGCCCTGCGGCGATTGCGGCGCGCGCGTCGCCGGTCAGGTACACGGGGGCGTTGCGGCGGGCCGCGGCGATGACGTCGGCTGGGGCGAGCGTTGCGGGGCCGATACCGATCGGGGTGGACATAACCCCATTGCACGCCGCCCCCGGCCCGCTAAGCGAGCCCCCGCGCCAAGGTTGTGTCCGGGATTTCAGACGCTGTGCGGGCGGCCCCCGCCGCAGGCGCGCGCCGGATCCTGCCGAACAGGTTGCCCCCGCCGCCGGCGAGGAGGCCCTGCAGCAGGGGCGGGCGATGCGACGAGCCTGCAGAAATGCCAGAAAATCAAAGGGAGCTGAGACGGGCATTTCTGCATGATCATCACCGGGCACCCGACGCGCCGATTGCGGCGGGCCGGGCCGAGGCGACCGGCCCATCCGGCACGGCCGGTTCGGCGGTGGCGGCCGACTCGGCTGCGATGTCGCGCAGCGCCGCGAGCCCGCGCGCGACGGCGGGGTGCTCGCCGCTGCCGCTGCGCACCGCGGTGAGGATGGAGCGCGAGGGCGCCGCGGCGCCGTGCAACCGGACCCGGGCCACGGGGTAATCGGTCGCGATGGGCAGCAGCCGGGGCACCAGGGCCACGCCCATGCCGTAGGCGACCAGTGCGGTGGCGCCCACCCAGTCGGTGGCGCGGTGGGCGATGCGCGGGGTGAACCCGGCGGCGGCGCAGGCCACCTGCACTATCCAGGAGTGGTTGCAGGAGGTGTCGGCGGTGATCCAGTCGTCCAGGGCGGTATCGGCCAGTTCCACACCGCTGCGCGCGGCCAGCGGGTGGTCGGCCGGCACCAGCAGGTCCTGGGGGTCGTCCATCAGCACGCGCTGTTCGAAGCGGCGGTCGTCGGCCGGCGGGTAGCCGGGGTCGGGCACGAACACGGCAAGGTCGGCATCGCCGCCCAGCAGCATGTCGAAGCACGCACCGGTTTCGGCCTGCAGCACCGACACGGCCAGGCCGGGATGGCTGCGGCGCAGGCGCGCGGCCGCCGGCGCCAGCAGGGTCGCCACGCCCGTGGGGTAACCGACCATGCGCAGCGGTCCGGCCTCGCCCTCGGAGTGGTGGGCGAGGTCGGAGACGGCGCGTTCCCAGCGCGTGCTCAGCGCGTCGGCGTGGTCGAGCAGCACGTGGGCGGCCGAGGTCAGCCGCACCCGGCGCCCTTCGGGCTCCAGCAGGGTGACGCCGAGTTCGCGGGCGAGCTGGCGGATCTGCTGGGAGACCGCCGAAGGGGTCAGGTGCAGGGCTTCGGCCGCACCCGTGACCGTGCCGTGGTGGTAGACCGCTCGCAGGACCCGCAACCGCCGAAGGTCGATCATGTAGGTAATGCTACACGGTTTCCTGAAAAAAGTTCAGATGGACATGAACTGACGGCGAGCACCAGACTGGTCGCATGGAACATCGCACGAGCACGGATGCGGTCTGCCCCGACTGCGGGTGGCCGGAGGCCGAGATCTACCAAGTGGTCTCGCGGCATTTCACCTCGACTGGAATGGTGCTTTACACCCGGTGCGCCTGCGGGCGCCTGCAGGTCCGCTCGCTGAGCGTGCCGGGCGCGCACCGGCCCGCTTCCTGCTGAGCGCGGGGCGGTACGTGCCACAATCTGCGGATGAGCCATGTCCCGGCGGCCACTCGGGCGCTGCGGCTGCTGCGCTTCCTTGCGTCGCGGCCGGGACCGGTTTCGGCCGCGGCCGCGGCGGCGGAGCTGGGGGTGCCGCGTTCCAGCGTCTACCAACTGCTTGAGGCGATGGCCGAGGAGGGCTTCGTCATCCACCTGCCCGAGGAACGCAGGTGGGGGCTTGGCGTGGCGGCGTTCGAGGTGGGCTCGGCCTACCTGCGCCACGTTCCACTGGAGCGGTTGGCCCGGCCCCTGCTGCGGCGGCTCGTCGACGAGACCGGCGCCACCGCGCACCTGGGCGTGCTGCACGGCGCCGACACGCTGTATCTGCTCAAGGAGCAGCCGCGGCACGCTCCCCCGCTCGTCACCGGGGTGGGGGTGCGGCTGCCGGCGCACCTGACGGCCTCGGGTCGCGCACTGCTGGCGCAGCTGCCCCGCGCCCAGGTGCGCGCCGTCTACCCCGACGCGCAAGCTTTTTCGGACCGTACCGGGCGTGGACCGAAAACCCCGGGTGAGCTGCGCGAGGTACTCGCCCGCGAGCGCCGCGCAGGGCATTCGGTCGAAGAGGGGCAGGTGACCGAGGGGTTCTCCTCGGTGGCCGCGGCCGCATTCGACCACAACGCCGCACCGGCGGCGGCCATCAGCCTCACCGTGCCCAGCGCGCGGCCGGTGACCGAGGGGGCGCTGGCCTCGGGAGCGCGCGGCGCCGCCGCCGAACTGACCCGGCGGCTGAACGGCCGCCGCCCCGAGCCGCCGTAGGAAAACCGGCGCACCGGAGCGGCGCGAGTCCGCCTGCAGCAGCCTGGTTGCCGCCTAGTTGGCGTTGGCCTTGATGTAGGCCTCGATTTCGGCCCGGTCGGCGCGCAGCTTGGCGAGGGCCTCATCGAGGATGAGCCGCCCCTCCTCCTCGCTGCGCCGCTCCTTCACGTAGGCCAGGTGGGTCTTGTAGGGCTCCGTGCGCGGCGGCGCCGGGGGGTTCTGCGGGTCCTTGCCCGCCGGGAACCCGCAGCGGGGGCAGTCCCACTCTTCGGGGACCGCGGCCTCGTGCGCGAAGCTCGGCACGGTCTCGTGCTTGTTGGCGCAGTAGAACGGAACCCGGACGCGCGGCGCGGACTCGCCGCGCTCGGCCTCGCCCATCGGGCCGGCACCGACGCGGCTGCCACGGATGGCGCTGCCACTACCCACGGAAATCTCCTTCGTCGGACAACACGCCCCGGCTAAGGGGAAACTGGAAAGCAGGCCGCACAGCGGGGCGGTACGGCGCAGGGGAGCCCGCGCAGCCAAGCGCGGGTGGAACGGGGGTTCGCAAGGGGCCGGGGCCCCGGGCTACGCGCCGCCGCTCTGGAGCATCAGCCCGAGGACCACGACGGCGACGATCCACACCAGGGCGGTGGCGACCGTCAGCCGGTCGAGGTTGCGTTCGACCACAGAGGACCCGCCCAGGGAGGACGTGACGCCGCCCCCGAACAGGTCGGAGAGGCCGCCGCCTTTGCCCTTGTGCAGCAGCACCATGAGGACCAGCAGCACGCTGCAGAGCATCACGAGGATGGACAGACCGAGGATCACACGCTCACCCGTAACTCGACCCCGAGTGGGGGGAATTGACGACTTGGGTCCCGGGACCGCTCACTGGTCGGCTGAGCCGGATCGGCGAGGCGGATTCAGGAGGGACCGAGGACACTGCTTGGATTCTACCGTGTGCCCTTGGGGACACATGCCGCCTTACACGGCGGGCTCTGCGCATTCTAACCCGCTTGCGGCCCCAGCGCGTTCGTTTCGGCCGCCGAAGCGGCCCCGGCAGCGGCAAACCGGCATCAACCGGACAGCCCTGCGGGTGGTCCGCAACCCACCGCAACCGGCAAGGGCCGACCGGTGGCGCACCGGCCGGCCCCGCCCGCTCACTCCCGGCCGAGCCGGGCCAGCTTGACGAACTCCTCGGGCTTGAGGCTCGCGCCGCCCACGAGGGCGCCGTCGACGTCGTCCTTGTCCATGATGCCGCCGATGTTGTCGGCCTTGACCGACCCCCCGTAGAGGATGCGGGCCGCAGCGGCCACCTCGCCGGAGTACAGCTCGCCCAGCCGCCCGCGCAGCGCGTGGCAGACCTCCTGGGCGTCCTCGGGCGTGGCGACCTCGCCGGTACCGATCGCCCAGACCGGCTCGTAGGCGACGACCAGCCGCGCGGCCTGCTCGGCGGTGATGTCCTTGAGCGCCCCGTCCAGCTGCGCGAGCGTGTGGGGCACCTGCTCGCCGGCCTTGCGCACGTCCAGGCCCTCGCCCAGGCACAGGATCGGCGTGATGTCGGCGGCGAAGGCGGCCTTCACCTTCGCGTTGACGACCGCGTCGTCCTCCTGGTGGTACTCGCGGCGCTCGGAGTGGCCCGCCAGCGCATAGGTGCAACCCAGCTTGGCGAGCATGGCGCCGGAGATCTCGCCGGTGTAGGCGCCCTTCTCGTGCGCCGAGATGTCCTGGGCGCCGTACCCGATCTTCAGCTTGTCGCCATCGACGAGCGTCTGCACGCTGCGCAGGTTCGTGAACGGCGGAAGCACGACGACCTCGGCGGAGTCGAAGTCGGAGTCGTTCAGCGCGAACGCGAGCTTCTGCACCAGCGCGATCGCTTCGAGGTGGTTGTTGTTCAGCTTCCAGTTGCCCGCGATCAGCGGCTTGCGCGTGGGCTGTGCCATGTTGTCTTCGTCTTCCTTGGCTGCCGGAAATGCGCCGGCGGCCGCGCTCGGCCGCCGGCGCGGGGGTCAGTCGTCCAGTGCCTCGATACCGGGCAGCGTCTTGCCCTCAAGGTACTCCAGGCTGGCGCCGCCACCGGTGGAAATGTGGCCGAACGCCGCCTCGTCGAAGCCCAGGGCGCGCACCGCCGCAGCGGAGTCGCCCCCGCCCACCACGCTGAAAGCGCCGGAGTCCAGCAGCGCCTGGGCCAGCGCGCGGGTGCCGTGGGAGTAGGGCTCCATCTCGAACACGCCCATCGGCCCGTTCCAGAACACGGTGCGCGCATCGGCGACCTTGGCGGCGAACAACTCGCGGCTCTTGGGCCCGATGTCCAGGCCCATGCGGTCGGCGGGAATGGAATCGGCATCGGCCGGGCCGTGCGGCGCATCAGCGGAGAACGACTCCGCCGCCACCACGTCGACCGGGAGCACGATCTCCACGCCCTGCCGCTGCGCCCGCTCCAGGTACTCGCGCACGGTGCCGAGCTGGTCCTCCTCCAGGAGACTAGAGCCGACCTCGTAGCCCTTGGCCTTGAGGAAGGTGAAGACCATGCCGCCGCCGATGAGGATGCGGTCGGCGGTACCCAGCAGGTTGTCGATGACACCGAGCTTGTCGGAGACCTTGGAACCGCCCAGCACCACCGCGTAGGGGCGGGCGGGGTCACCGGTTAGGGTGCGCAGCACCTCCACCTCGGCCAGCACCAAGCCGCCCACCGCGTGCGGCAGCCGGTTGGGCAGGTCGAAGACGCTGGCGTGCTTGCGGTGCACCGCACCGAAACCGTCGCCGACGTAGATGTCGGCCAACGCGGCCAGGCGGTCGGCGAACTCGCCGCGCTCGGCGTCGTCCTTGCTGGTCTCGCCGGGCTCGAAGCGCAGGTTCTCGACAACGGCGACCCCGCCGTCGGACAGCGCGGAGACGGTCGCGCGAGCGGACTCCCCGGCGGTATCGGTCGCGAAGGCGACCTCGGTGCCCAGCAGCTCACCCAGGCGCGCGGCAACCGGGCGCAGGGAGAAGGCGGGGTCGGGGGCGCCCTTGGGGCGGCCCAGGTGCGCGGCCACCACTACGCGGGCGCCGCGCTCGCGCAGTTTTTCGATGGTGGGCACGCTGGCGCGGATCCGGCCGTCGTCGGTGATGCGGTCACCGTCGAGGGGCACGTTGAGATCCGTCCGGACGAACACGCGCTTGCCGGAGACGTCGAAGTCGTCGATCGTGCGCATGGGGCTCTCCTTCCGCAGGATGAGGCCGTGCTGAAGCGGGGCGCGGCGCCGCGGTGCGCCCGGCCTTGCGGGCCGGGGGCACCGCGGCGGCGCCGGCACGGCTGGGTTCGTCCGGTTAGGTCACAGACGCGAGCCGACCAGCTTGGCCACGTCCACGAGGCGGCTGGAGTAGCCCCACTCGTTGTCGTACCAACCGATGATCTTGACCGTGTTGCCGAACGCCATGGTCAGGCTGGAGTCGAAGGTGCAGGAGGCGGGGGTGCCCACGATGTCGGAGGAGACGATCGGGTCCTCGGTGTAGGTGAGCACCTGCTTCAGCTCGCCCTCGGAGGCGGCCTTGAACGCGGCGTTGACCTCGTCGGCGGTGACCTCGCGCTCAAGCTCGACAACGAGGTCGGTGACCGAGCCGTCCGGGACGGGAACCCGCATCGCGATGCCGTCGAGCTTGCCCTGCAGCTCCGGCAGCACCAGGGAGGTGGCCTTGGCCGCACCCGTGGTGGTCGGGATGATGTTCTGGCCGGCGGCGCGGGCGCGGCGCAGATCCTTGTGCGGGAAGTCCAGGATGACCTGGTCGTTGGTGTACGCGTGGGTCGTGGTCATCAGACCCTTGACGATGCCGAAGTTGTCCAGCAGCGTCTTGGCCATCGGTGCCACGCAGTTCGTGGTGCACGAGGCGTTGGACAGGATGTGGTGCTGGGCGGGGTCGTACTTGTCGTCGTTGACGCCCATGACGACGGTGAGGTCCTCACCCTTGGCCGGGGCCGAGATGATGACCTTCTTGGCGCCGGCGTCGATGTGCTTCTGGGCGTCCTCGGCCTTGGTGAACCGGCCGGTCGACTCGATGACGACGTCGACGCCCAGTTCGGCCCAGGGCAGCTTGGCCGGGTCGCGCTCCTCAAGGGTCTTCACCGACGCGTTGCCGACCCGGATGCTGTCGGTGCCGACCTCGACGTCACCCTCGAGCGTGCCCAGCACGGTGTCGTACTTGAGCAGGTGGGCGAGCGTGGCGTTGTCGGTGAGGTCGTTGACCGCGACGATCTCGACCTCGCTGCCGGCGGCCTGGGCCGCGCGCCAGAAGTTGCGGCCGATGCGGCCGAAACCGTTCACGCCTACACGGATGGTCACGGTAACCAAACTCCTCACGTGTTAGTGGGTACTGCGGTACTGCCTCACGGCCGGCGCAACAGGGCCGGACCGCGGAAGATGAGCGCCGGATCGCACTCCCGAGCCTATCGCTCCACCCCAGGGTGGACCGCCCGCGGCCTTCATTCGGAACGGGGGCCGGAGCGGCGGCGCCCGGACCATGCTCGCACCGCGGAGAGCGAGAGGTCTAGACCATTTTCGGAAGTTTTCCGGTTCTCGTTACCGGTCACAGAAGAGCACACCGGAGGTTGGGTGGGAGGGCGGAAGCTCCGGGCGGGCGAGCGCGACTGCACACACAACGACGGCCTCCCGCATGAAGGGACCGCGGGAGGCCGTCAGGGTCTCCGGATCGAGGCGGCTGCTAAAGGTCGCCGATCCCGCCGAGGAACGCACGCCATTCATCGACGGGGAACGAAAGATGCCCGAGTTCGCGGTGCTGGGTATCGCGGACGTCGACTGACTTGGCGGTCTCCCGGGTCTCGACACAGTGACTACCGCTGTCCGAGTAGGACGACTTGTGGAACCCATCCGCAGACCACATCACTACGCCAACATCCCTTCGAGCAACTTCACGGTGTGGGTTTCCGGGAGAGCGCGGGCCAGCGCGTCCCGGATGACTCCGTCTATCCTTGCAGTTTGCGACGCCGTGTCGTACACCAGGTTGCCGTTGCCATGGTCGCTGGCGGCAACCACCGTGCCGTCCTTCAACCGGTACATGTGGACCGCCGAGGTCACCGACAGCAGCAACGTCCCGTCGGGCACGATGTGAACGGATGCCCGCTCCCGATGGGCAAGCGACAGTAGCGCCTTGGCCTGATCAACTCTGACGCGTTCGGGCACCCACTTCAGAGCAATCTCTGGGAAGACCGCGGTTACGAACGGATCGTTGCTGCGGGTCAGGCGCTCGTATCGCTCGACGCGCAACTGAGCGAGCTTGTCCAACTCCTCGGCGCTCGCCGCCGGTCGCCCCGCACGGAACACCTCGCGCGCGAATGCGAAGCTCTGCACAAGGCCCGGCACCGTCGACAAGGCAACGGTGTCGATGGAGACCGCCTTGTCCTCCAGTGCACCGACAGCGCGCATCCACGGGGGCAACCGGGAGCCCGATGTCTCGGTTTCCCACGCTCTCAACAGGCGGCCACCGGCTTTCAAGACGTCATCCAGCCGCTCGACGTCGGCGCGCTTCGGGGCGATGGTTCCCGATTCCCATCGCGACAGCGAAGAGGCGGAACCGCCTATCCGAGTGGCCAACTGCCGCTGCGTGAGTCCGGCCAGTTCGCGTAGTTTTGCGAGGTTCGAACCGAATCCCGTTTCATTCACACGCCAATTTTATGCACGGACGTGCACACGGAACCATCCCGGTACAGGAAGGTTCCCCTTGCTATGAAACCTCGCCGATCACAGCAATCGTTTTCCCATGGGCGAGATGGAAATCCTAGAAATGATCACGGCGGAGGCCCGCAGGCGCAGGGTGTCACTCATGCGGGGACGCGGCTACTGCGTTGTCATCGCCGGAACCCCCGTAACCGCGACGGACAACCTCGCGTCATTCCCGACGTCCACCGGGGCGACTCGGCACGTGGCGGTGATCGACGATATGGGGGCCGCGAAGGTCGTGGACCTCGTCGTCGCCGACGCCGATCCTGCGCTGGTGTTCGCCAGGAAGCGAGCGCGGATGTGACCGCCTCCCGTCGGCGCCGCACGCCGCGGGTGCGCCCCTACGTGCGGCTCCTCATCCCGGACCGGCCGGCACCCGGAATCAGCGAGACCTGCGAGAGCACCGCATGTGCCGGGACGCCGCCCCACATGCCCGCTCTCCCACCGGGGTAAGCCCGCCCCGCCGCCGTCGCCGACCCTCCGCTTCGCGGCGACCGGCGAAAGGGGATGCCCGTATTGGAGCCAGGCGGGCGTCCCCAGGGCACCCCGTGACGGTTATGTCGGGTTCCGAGGCGGTGTTCGGCGGCGATCATGCTGTAATGCCCGGATCCGGCGCGCTGGATCTGGGCAATTCCGCATGATCGTTTGGCCAGGCCGCCCGCCCGGACCTACCGGCGCCGTTGCCGCTGCATTCGAGTCCAGGCCGCCGGAGGGCCGACCGCGGACAAGGCCGCTCAGCGGACCCGGACCGGCTCCGGCTCGTCCTCCGGCCCCGGCCCCGCCCCGGGCGTCAGGGCACCAGCATGTCGGCCGTCAGGTTGGCGTCGGTGCCCGCGATGCCGAGGTCGCAGGCGCGTTTGTCGGCCATCGCGAGGAGGCGGCGGATGCGCCCGGCGATCGCGTCCTTGGTCAGTGGCGGCGAGGAGAGCTGACCCAGCTCCTCCAGCGATGCCTGCTTGTGGGCCAGGCGGAGCTGCCCGGCGGCGACCAGGTGGTCGGGGGCCTCCTCGCCGAGGATCTCCAGGGCCCGCTCGACCCGGGCGCCCGCGGCGACCGCTGCGCGGGCGCTGCGCCGCAGGTTGGCGTCGTCGAAGTTGGCCAGCCGGTTGGCGGTCGCGCGGACCTCGCGGCGCATCCGGCGCTCCTCCCAGGCCAGCACGCTCTCGTGCGCCCCGAGCATGGTCAGCAGCGCGCCGATGGAGTCGCCGTCGCGCACCACCACCCGGTCGACACCGCGCACCTCCCGCGCCTTGCCCTGCACCTTCAGCCGCCGTGCCGCACCCACCAGTGCGAGCGCGGCCTCAGGGCCGGGGCAGGTGACCTCCAGCGCCATCGAGCGGCCGGGCTCGGTCAGCGATCCGTGGGCGATGAAGGCGCCGCGCCAAGCGGACTCGGCGTCGCAGGCCCCTCCGGCGACCACGTGCCGGGGCAGGCCGCGGACCGGGCGCCCGTTGTTGTCGACCAGGCCGGTCTGGCGGGCGAGGCTCTCGCCGTCCTTGATGACCCGCACGACGTAGCGGTTGCCCTTGCGCAGCCCGCTGGGGGCCAGCACGACCACCTCGGACTCATGGCCGAAGACCTCGGAGATGTCCTTGCGCAGGCGCCGCGCAGCGGCACCGGTGTCGAGTTCGGCCTCGATGACGATGCGGCCGCTGACCAGGTGCAGGCCGCCGGTAAAACGCAGGATCGTGGAGACCTCGGCCTTGCGGCAACATGGCTTGAGAACGGTCAGCCGGCTCAATTCGTCCTTCACCACGCCGGTCATCGCCATGGACGCCGTCCCCTCGCACTCGTACTCCACATGCCTCGTGCGGCTCAGCGGCCGCATCCCCATTGTCGAGACTACTGAACGCACGCGACTTGGCCACGCCCCTGGCCGCGTGTCCAAAGTCCCTGCTCGATCCGGCGAGTCGTGATTTCCGTTCCGTGCCGATCTCTGCCGATAGGCGCACCGCCGCAGGGGCGGCGCCGGCCGGGGCAGGACCTTGCGGAGCGTCCGAACGTGCCGAACCTGGTTCCCCAGCGGACCTTGCCGAAGAGGGCCGAAGAGATTTCCCATACCCGCCGCCGCGGCGCTTACGCCCGGCCGGGGCGGCGCACCGGCCGGGCGGGGCAACCCGCCGGATCCGGCTCCTTAGCCGTCTTCCAGCAGGTAGTCGCGCAGCACGACGGCGTGGTTGTGCTCGGTGTCGCGGGCGCCGTAGAGGAGGGTGACCGGTCCTTCGGCGAGAGCGTCGCGAATAGGGCGCAGGGCGTCGGGGTTGGCGTCGAGTTCGGCGCGGTAGTGCCCGGCGAACTCCTCCCAGCGGCCGCTGGGGTCGGCGTGCAGCCAGCGGCGCAGTTCGCTGCTGGGGGCGGCGTCCTGCAGCCACTCGTCGTAGTGCACGGAGTCTTTGCGGACGCCGCGCGGCCACAGCCGGTCGACCAGGAACACGCGTCCGGGCGGTTCCTGGCCGAGGATGTCGCGAACACGGACGAGGCGGATGCGGTCGTCGTGCTGGTTGCCCTGATTGCCCTGGTTGCCCACGTCGGGTGACTGCCCGCCGACGGGGCCGGTCAACCCCCCGCACCGCGCATTGCGCCGCTGTGCGCCGCAGTGCGGCCTGCCGGCGCCGCCGAGGGCGCCGCCATCCGCGCACAGCCGGCGCTCAGTCGCGCAGCACCTCGTCGAAAGCGGCCGCCAGCAGGTCGGGGTCGTGGCGCGGCGAGCCGTCGGAGGCGGCCACGTCGCGTACCACGAGCCGCCCGCCCATCTCCTTGGCGACCTCGCCGACCCGGCTGGTATCGCCGACCACACCGCTGTCGGCCAGTACCGCGTCGATGCCCAGGCGCGGCGCGTGGGCCGCCAGCACCTCCAGGTAGGTTTCGGGGCGGAAACCGTCGGTCTCGCCCTGCTGCGGGGAGAGGTTGAGCGCGACCATGCGCCGGGCGCGGGTTTCGACCAGTGCCTCGGCCAGGTCGGGAACCAGCAGGTGCGGCAGGACGCTGGTGAACCAGGAACCCGGCCCGAACACCACCCAGTCGGCTTCGCGGACCGCCTTGACCGCCTGGTGGGAGGCAGGGGGCGCCTCGGGCACCAGGGAGATCGACCGCACCCGGCCGCGGGTGCTGGCGCAGGCGACCTGGCCGCGGACCGTGGTGAGTTCGAAGGGGCGCGCCGGGTCGGTGCCCTCGACCTCGGCGACGATGTCCAGCGGAACCGAGGACATCGGCAGCACGCGGCCGTGGGCGCCCAGCAGCTGGCCCACCCAGTCGAGCCCGGCCACGGAGTCGCCCAGCAGCTCCCACAGCGCCACGATCAGCAGGTTGCCCACCGCGTGGCCGTGGAGTTCGCCCTGCGACCGGAAGCGGTGCTGGATGACCTCGCTCCAGGTGTGGCCCCATTCGTCGTCGCCGCACAGCGCCGCCAGCGCCATGCGCAGGTCGCCCGGCGGCAGGACGCCGAGTTCGCGGCGGAGCCGCCCGCTGGAGCCGCCGTCGTCGGCGACGGTCACGATCGCGGTCACGTCGGTGGTCACCCGGCGCAGCGCCGACAGCGAGGCGTACAGTCCGTGCCCCCCGCCAAGTGCGACGACTCGCGGGGGCGTGGCCTCCTGCGGGTGGTCGGCCGCGGCACCGGCGGCCGTGCCGCCTGCGGTTCTCCCGTCGTCGTCGGCGGGGAAGTTGTCTGCCATGTGCGTATGCGTACCTCGTGTCCCGGTCTTCAGCGGACAGCCGCCTGCGTGTGCGCCGCGGTTCCGACACACACCGCGGCCGCCACGGGTTGGGCCAATGCTAGGCCGTGATCGGTGGCCCGCTGTCCTACTGCACGGCTGTGCACGGTAGGGATTGCCGCTGCGGCCGCAGGAGCGCCTACGCGCCCCGCCCCGGCCGGCCCCGATCGCCGACCGGGATCACTCGTGTCCGACGTCGCGGTGCACGACATGGACATCCAGCCCCTGCTCGCGCAACCGGTTGCCGAACTGTTCGGCCATGGCGACACTGCGGTGCTTGCCGCCGGTGCAGCCGATGGCCACGGTCATGTAGTGCTTGCCCTCACGCTGGTACCCCGCGATCACCAGCCGCAGCACCTCGGAGTAGGAGTCGAGCATCTCCTTTGCACCGTTTTGGGCCAGCACGTAGTCGCGTACCGGGGCGTCGCGGCCGCTCATCGACCGGAGTTCGGGCACCCAGTGCGGGTTGGGCAGGAAGCGGCAGTCGAGCACGAGGTCGGCGTCGACCGGCAGCCCGTGCTTGAACCCGAACGACACGACATTGGCCCGCGGGCGCGCTTCCTCGGCCTCGCCGAAAAAGCCGATGACCTTGGCCTTGAGCTGGTGCACGTTGAGCTGGGAGGTGTCGATGACCAGGTCGGCCTCGCCGCGGATGGCGCGCAGGGTCTCGCGTTCGCGGGAAATGCCGTCGGTGAGCCGGCCGTCGCCCTGCAGCGGGTGGGGGCGGCGCACGCTCTCGAACCGGCGCACCAAGGCATCGTCGCCGGCCTCAAGGAACACCACGCGGGCGGTGATCCCCCTGCGGCGCAGTTCCTCGACGGTGGAGAGCAGGTCCTGGGTGAAGGCCATACTGCGGACATCGACCACGGCGGCCACCCGCGGCACCGCGCCCTGGGTGCGGCCGGCGAGGTCGATCATGGTGGGCAGGAGTCCCGGCGGCAGGTTGTCGACGACGAACCAGTCCAGATCCTCCAATGCGCGCGCGGCGGTGCTGCGGCCGGCGCCCGACATGCCGGTGACAACGACGATCTCGGGCGGGAGTTCCCCGCTGAGGCTGCCGGTCGGCTGGTCATCCCCCATTGTGCTGGTCACTTTCGTCTGCCGTGCCGCGTTCCCCTGCGCGGACGCCGCCCCTGTCATGGTTTCCTTCCCGCTCCTGGCCCACGAGCCGGGCGTGGATGACGCCGGCGGTGGTCTTGCCGATTCCGGGCACCTGCGCGATCTCCTCCTCCGTTGCCGCCGCCAGCTTTTTGACCGAGCCGAAGTGCTTCAGCAGCGCGCTGCGCCGCGTGGGCCCCAGCCCTGGAACGTCGTCCAGGGCGCTGCCGGTGAGTGCTTTGGCGCGTTTCTGGCGGTGGTAGGTGATGGCGAACCTGTGCGCTTCGTCGCGGATGCGTTGGAGCAGGTAGAGCCCCTCGCCGGTACGCGGCAGGATCACCGGATCGTCGTCTTCGGGCAGCCACACCTCTTCCAGCCGTTTGGCGAGCCCGCACACGGCGATGTCGTCGATTCCGAGTTCGTCGAGGGCACGCCGCGCCGCCTGCACTTGGGGACGGCCGCCGTCGACCACTACCAGGTTAGGCGGATAGGCGAACTTGGCGGGGGCCTGCTGGTCGGAACCGGGTGTGTCGGAGGTCTCCCCCCGTTCGGGCCCGGCCGGCGAGGGGGCGGACGGGGCCGGCGCCGCGGTGCCGCCGGCGTCGGCGTCGGCGTCGGCGACCGGGCCACCGGGTGAATCCTCCGGCGGGCCTGCGGCCGCGCCCGCGGTGGTGTCCGGGGTGTCGGAATCGCCGCCGGTTTCGGCGCCCATCCGATCGAGTTCGCCGGTACGCCGACTCTCCTCAAGGTAGCGGGAGAAGCGGCGCCGGATGACCTCGTACATGGAGGCGACATCGTTCTGTTCGGCACCCTTGGCGCGGCCGGCTCCGCGGATACTGAAGCGGCGGTACTCCGACTTGCGGGCCAGGCCGTCCTCGAACACGACCATGGACGCCACCACGTGTTCGCCCATGAGGTTGGAGATGTCGAAGCACTCGATGCGCAGCGGGGCTTCGTCCAGCGCCAGGGCCTCTTGGATCTCGCTCAGCGCCCGGCTGCGCGTGGTGAGGTCGCCGGCGCGCTGGGTCTTGTGCCGGGCGAGCGCCTGCCCGGCGTTTTTGGCGACGGTTTCGAGCAGCGTTTTTTTGTCGCCGCGCTGGGGCACCCGCAGGTCGACGGCTGATCCGCGGCGTTCGCTGAGCCAGGCGATCACCGCGTCGCGATCGGCGGGTTCGGCCGATACCAGGACCTCGCGCGGGATGGCGGTGCGGCCGTCGTCGGCGTGGTCGTCGCCGGGGTCGGGTTGGGTGCCCGGACCGCCGCCGTTGCCGCCGTAGGTCTGGGCGAGGAAGCGTTCGACGAGTTCGCCGGTGCCGACGTCTTCGACCTTGTCGACGACCCAGCCCCGCTGGCCGCGGATGCGCCCGCCGCGGACGTAGAAGACCTGGGCCGCGGCCTCGAGTTGGTCTTCGGCCAGTGCGATGACGTCGCAGTCGGTGGCATCGCTCAGCACGACCGCCTGTTTTTCCAGAGCGGTGCGCAGGGCCTGGATGTCGTCGCGGATCCGCGCCGCGCGTTCGTACTCCTGGTCGGCCGCTGCGTCGCGCATGCTCTGTTCGAGGCCGCGGATGTAGCGGCCGGTATCGCCGGCCATGAAAGCGCAGAAGTCCTCGGCCAGGCGGCGGTGTTCATCGGGGTCGACGCGGCCCACGCACGGGGCGGAGCACTTGCCGATGTAACCCAGCAGGCAGGGGCGGCCGGCGTTGCGGGCGCTGCGGAACACCCCGGCCGAGCAGGTGCGCACCGGGAAGACCCGAAGCAGCAGGTCGACGGTTTCGCGGATGGCCCAGGCGTGGCCGTAGGGCCCGAAATAGCGCACGCCCTTGCGCTTTGCGCCGCGCATGACCTGGACGCGGGGGACGTCCTCGTTCATGGTGACCGCAAGGTAGGGATAACTTTTGTCGTCGCGGTACTTGACGTTGAACCGCGGGTCGTACTCCTTGATCCAGGAGTATTCGAGTTGGAGGGCCTCGACCTCGGTGCCCACCACGGTCCAGTCGACATCGGCCGCGGTGGAGACCATGGTCTGGGTACGGGGGTGCAGTCCGGCGAAGTCCTGGAAGTAGGAGGAGAGCCGCGAGCGCAGGTTCTTCGCCTTGCCCACGTAGATGACCCGCCCGTTGCCGTCGCGGAAGCGGTAGACACCCGGCGAGGTGGGGATCGAACCGGGGCGGGGCCGGAGATGGGGTTGGGCTGGCATATTTCCATTGTGGTCGGCCGCGGGGGTGCTCGGCCACTCGGCGTGCAACCTGTGGACAAGCCAAGCGCCAGGAGGACCAAAGGCCCGCATGGCGGGCGATCCATGCCGAACCGGACCGGTGCCGTCTAAGCTGTAGGCGGTTCCCGCCCCCGCTCGGTTATGCGCTTGATCACCCGCCAAACGTCACGATTTGGCATACTTATGACCTATGTTAGTCGGGTACCAATGACCTTTTTCGAAACCGCGAGGGAGAGTGTTCCCGTGAGCTTCACGCAGTGGGTCGGTATCGGCGCAGCTGTACTGATCTCCGTACTCGTGATCACGGTTGCGCACTGGCTGCTCACCCACCAGCTCGCCAAGATCTCGCCGCTGGCCAAGCCGCTCGTCAAGAACTGCCGGGTGTCGGCGTATGCGGCCGCGGCGGTCATCGGGATCAACATCGCGCTCCCCGATCGCGACGACATGCCCGACCGGGCGCTTTACCCGATCATCGACCACGGCATGACGATCCTGATGATCGGCACCATGACCTGGTTCGCGCTGGGCGTCGCCTATGCGGTGACCGACATGGTGCTGGAGCGGCTGGCCGTCCGCAACGCAGACGACGACCACAACTCGCGGCGCCTGCAGACCCAGGTCCGCCTGCTGCGCCGCATCACCGCCACGGTCATCGGTGTGCTCGCCGTCGCGGCGATCCTGTTCACCTTCCCCGCCGTACAGGGACTGGGCGCCGG
Organism: Streptomonospora sediminis; assembly: GCF_054778995.1. Classification (NCBI taxonomy): domain Bacteria; kingdom Bacillati; phylum Actinomycetota; class Actinomycetes; order Streptosporangiales; family Nocardiopsidaceae; genus Streptomonospora; species Streptomonospora sediminis. Next base: position 20,606 of record NZ_BAAGYZ010000146.1, on the reverse strand, counting down.
GCTGCTGGCATCGGCCGGACTGCTGTCGGTCGTCGCCGGCATCGCCGCGCAATCCACCCTGGGCAACATGTTCGCCGGCCTGCAACTGGCGTTCAGCAACGCGCTGCGCATCAACGACGTCATCGTCTTCCAAGGCGAGTGGGGCCGGGTCGAGGAACTCAGCCTGACCAACGTCACCCTGCGCATGTGGGACGAGCGCCGCCTGGTCACCCCCGTCTCCTTCTTCGCCACCACCCCCTTCGAGAACTGGACCAAGCAGGGCGCCTCCATCACCGGGTGGGTGATGTTCCAGGTCGACTGGGAGGCCCCCATCGACAAGATCCGCGAAGAGGTGGGCGACTACATCGCCCACCACCCGCTCTGGGACGGCCGCCGCTGGTCGCTGCAGGCCACCGACATCCTCGACGACGGCATCGTGCAACTGCGGGCGGTGGCCACCACCGCCGACTCCGATGCCCGCTGGGACCTCTGCTGCGACCTGCGCGAGCACATGATCGCGTTCCTCTGCCAGAACTACCCCGAGGCGCTGCCCAAGCGCCGCACCGAGTTCCAGACCTTCCAGCCCGCCGGCGACGACCCCTTCGCCACCGTGCTGCCCCCATCCGCCCGCCGCACCCGCACCGAGCAGACCGGCTCCGCCGGGCCCGACGGTTCCCTGGCGGTCAATGGCGCCGGAGGGTCGCAGACCCGCGACGGCGACGAATCGGGCGACGGCGACGGCGCATAACCGCACCGGCGGCCGCCCGCAGGTGCCGGGCGGCCGCCGGAACCTCCACCGCGCGCGCCGGAGCCCCTAGGAATCCTGCCCGCCGCCGGAATCCTTTTCGTCGAGGACTATGTCGGTACCGTTCACCGTGATCGAGAGCTGCTTCAGCGGCTGGTTGGCCGGGCCGTGGCGGACGTCGCCGGTCGCGATGTCGAACTCGCTGCCGTGGCAGAGGCAGTGGATGTTGCGTTCCACCTCCTGGATGGTGCAGCCCGCGTGGGTGCACACCGCGCTGAACGCCTTGAAACCGCCCTCTTCGGGCTGGGTTACGACCAGCTTGCCCTTGATGACCACGCTGCCGCCGCCGACCGGGATGTCCGTGGTCTGGGCCACCACAGTGCCGCGCAACGCGTCGTAGGGCTCCGGCCCGCCGCTGTCGGAGCCGCAGGCCGCGGCCCCCATCGCGGCGGCCCCCGCGGCTCCCGCGGCACCGAGCAGCCGCCTGCGGCTGATCCGCCCGGCGCACCCCGCACCCGCGCACATGGCACCGCTCCTCTCGTCGACTCCCCTTGTTACTACGAACTGTAGTACCCCAACGGGAGTGCCCGGCCCGCCGCCCGCCGCTGCGGTCGGCGGTACGGCGCGCGCCGCAGGGCGGGCTCAGTCGGTGTGCACCACGACGGTGCCGGCGAGTTTGTCGTGCAGGCCCTGGCGGTTGGGCTTGTCCCACAGGGGCAGCAGCGCGCAGGGCACGAACAGCAGGACCATGGCGGTCATGCCCCCGCCCATGCTCCAGAAGGTCAGCAACGGCAGGTTGAACAGCGCTGCCCGCGCCGCGATGGCGGCCACCGGGATGGGTCCGGGCAGGCCGCCGCCGTCCAGCGGTGCGACCTGCAGGTTCATCAGAAACTTGCCCAGCGTGCGGCGCCTGCGGGTCAGGAGGATGGTCTCGTAGACCACGAGCAGGATAAACGCGATGGCCCCGTACACGATGCTGCTGTTGCGTTCGACGACGTCGCCGTAGCCCGACAGCGACTGCGCGCCCGCCCACGCCAGCGACACGATGAACGCTGCGATGACGATCGGGATGCCCACGATCAGACCGTCGATGGCGCGGGCGAGGGCACGTTGCCACCACTGGGCCAGCCGGTACGGCGCGGGACCGGCCGGGCCGCCGGCGTAGGGGATCTGGTGCGGCTGCCCCTGCTGGGGCTGGTAGGGCGGCGGTACGGGGGGTCCGCCGGGGCCGTCGGGCCCCTGGTAGGGCGGTGGAGCTTGCGACCCGCCGCGATCGGGGGCGGCCGCGCCGTCGTTCCACGGCGGTGGGAAGCTCATCGGGACTTGTACCTCCTCGGGCGCCGGGCGGGCGGCGGCGGTGCGGTTCGACCTTACCGCCACGGTTTTGCTGATCTTCCCGGTCCGCTTGAGCGGCCGGGCGCAGCGGCCGGTTCGGCGCCGCTGACCACCGCGGTGCCGCCCGCCCGGTCCTGCAGCCCGCGGCGGCGGGGCCGGTCGACAAGCGAGGAGATCACCGCATAGACCGACACCATCAGCGCGAGGGAGCTCAGGATCGGCACGAAGTTGAGCAGGACCGAGGCGTAGAGCACGACCGAACGCTTGAGCACGGCCACCGCGCCCGCCCGCGGTGCGCCCACGGCCGGATCGGCGGCGACCACCCGCACCCCCAGGAACAGCTTGCCGGGGGTGGCGCCGTAGACGGCGGTGAAGGCGGCCTCGTAGGCGAGGTAGGCCGCGAACAGCCCTGCGGAGAGGACGATCGCGGGCAGTGTTTCCATCCGCACGGGGTTCTCGGCGCCGGGCACGGTGTTGGCGACCAGCGCCGAGAACAGCAGCGCGATCCCGGTGAGCACGACCAGGTCGATCAGCCGGGCGCCCACGCGGGCCAGGAGCCCGGCCGGGCGTTCGGCGGGGGGATCCGCGCTCATGGTGTCGGGCTCCTTCGGGGCGGATCGGGCCGGTGTTGACTCGACTATACGAGTTCGGCGAGGAACCGGCCGGTGTAGGAGGCCTCGGCCTTGGCGACGTCCTCGGGCGTACCGGTGGCCACGACGCTGCCGCCGCGGGAACCGCCTTCGGGGCCCATGTCGATGACGTAGTCGGCGGTCTTGATGACGTCGAGGTTGTGTTCGATGACGATCACGGTGTTGCCGCTTTCGGCGAGCCGGTCGAGCACGCCCAGCAGTTTGCGGATGTCCTCGAAGTGCAGGCCGGTGGTGGGTTCGTCGAGCACGTAGACAGTGCGGCCGGTGGAGCGCCGCTGCAACTCGGAGGCGAGTTTCACCCGCTGGGCCTCGCCGCCGGAGAGTGTGGTGGCGGGCTGGCCCAGGCGCACGTAGCCGAGTCCGACGTCGTTGAGGGTCTGCATGTGGCGCCGGATGGCCGTGATGGGTTCGAAGAAGTCGAGGGCCTCCTCGATCGGCATGTCGAGGACATCGGCGATCGACTTGCCCTTGTAGTGCACATCCAGGGTCTCGCGGTTGTAGCGGGCGCCGTGGCAGACCTCGCAGGGCACGTAGACGTCGGGCAGGAACTGCATCTCGATGCGGATGGTGCCCTCGCCCGCGCAGGCCTCGCAGCGGCCGCCCTTGACGTTGAAGGAGAACCGGCCCGGCTGGTAGCCGCGCATCTTGGCGTCGGTGGTCTGCGCGAAAAGCTTGCGGATGTGGTCGAAGACCCCGGAGTAGGTGGCGGGGTTGGACCGCGGGGTGCGCCCGATGGGGCTCTGGTCGACGTGCACGACCTTGTCGACCTGGTTGAGCCCGTTGACCCGGGTGTGGCGGCCCGGCACCGAGCGGGAACCGTGCAGCTCCTTGGCGAGCGCCTTGTACAGGATCTCGTTGACCAGGGTGGACTTGCCGGACCCCGAAACCCCGGTGACCGCGGTGAACACGCCCAGTGGGAACGCGACGTCGATGTCGTGCAGGTTGTTCTCGCGGGCGCCCTTGACCACGAGTTCGCGGCCCTTGGTGCGGGGCCGGCGAACCTGCGGGAGCTCGATGCGGCGCCGGCCGGTGAGGTAGTCGCCGGTGATGGAGGTGGTGCTGGAGAGCAGGTCGGCGACCGTGCCGGAGACGACGACCTCGCCGCCGTGTTCGCCCGCGCCCGGCCCGATGTCGACGACCCAGTCGGACGAGCGGATGGTGTCCTCGTCGTGTTCGACCACGATGAGGGTGTTGCCGATGTCGCGCAGCCGCCGCAGGGTCTCCAGCAGCCGGAAGTTGTCGCGCTGGTGCAGCCCGATGGAGGGCTCGTCGAGCACGTAGAGCACGCCGACCAGCCCCGAACCGATCTGGGTGGCCAGCCGGATGCGCTGGGCCTCGCCGCCCGAAAGCGACCCGGCCGGACGCTCCAGGTTCAGGTAATCGAGGCCGACGTCGAGCAGGAACCCCAGCCGCGCGTTGATCTCCTTGAGCACTTGGGCGGCGATGACCTGGTGGCGGTCGCTGAGCTGCAGATCGCGCAGGAACTGCGCGCACTCGCTCAGCGGCAGGGCGCTGACATCGGCGATGGAGGACCCGCCCACGGTCACCGCGAGCACGACGGGCTTGAGCCGGCGGCCCTCGCACGTTGGGCAGGGCACGCTGCGCATGAACCCTTCGAGGCGTTCGCGCCCGATGTCGCTTTCGCTTTCGGCGTGGCGGCGTTTCACCCACGGGATGACGCCCTCAAAGCTGGTGTAGTACGAACGGGTGCGGCCGTAGCGGTTGCGGTAACGCACGTGCACCTGGGTTTCGTGCCCCTCCAGCAGCGCCTTGCGCCCGGCCTTGGGCAGCCGTTCCCACGGGGTGTCCATGTCGAAGCCGATCGCCTCGCCCACCGCCTGGATGAGCCGCCCGAAGTACTCCATGGCGTGCCCGCCCGACCACACGGCGATGGCGCCCTCGTTCAGGGTCTTGGCGGGGTCGGGCACCAGCAGTTCCCGGTCGACCTCCATGCGCGAGCCCAGGCCGGCGCAGTCGGGGCAGGCTCCGTAAGGGGAGTTGAACGAGAACGAACGGGGTTCGAGCTCCTCGAAGGAGAGGTCGTCGTAGGGGCAGTACAGGTGCTCGGAGAACACTTTCTCGCGTTCGGGACCGCCCTCGGGTTCGTCGACGAAGTCGAGCACGATCGTGCCGCCCGCCAACTGCAGCGCGGTCTCGACCGAATCGGTCAGCCGTTTCTTGGCCGATTCCTTGACGGCGAGGCGGTCCACGACCACGGAAATGTCGTGTTTCTCGTACTTCTTCAGCATCGGGGCTTCGTCCAGGCGCACCATGGCGCCGTCGACCATCGCGCGCGTGAAGCCCTTGGTCTGCAAGTCCTTGAACAGTTCGACGTATTCGCCCTTGCGCCCCCGAACCACGGGCGCCAGCACCTGGAATCGGGTGCCCTCGGGCAGGTCCAGCATCCGGTCGACGATCTGCTGGGGGGTCTGGCGGGCGATCTCGCGGCGGCACTGCGGGCAGTGCGGGACACCGATACGCGCCCACAGCAGCCGGAGGTAGTCGTAGACCTCGGTGATGGTGCCGACCGTGGAGCGCGGATTGCGGTTGGTCGACTTCTGGTCGATGGAGACCGCCGGCGACAGCCCCTCGATGAAGTCGACATCGGGCTTGTCCATCTGGCCGAGGAACTGGCGGGCGTAGGCCGACAGCGACTCGACATAGCGCCGCTGGCCTTCGGCGAAGATGGTGTCGAAGGCCAGCGACGACTTGCCCGATCCGGACAGGCCGGTGAACACGATCATCGAATCGCGCGGGAGGTCGAGCTTGACGTCCTTGAGGTTGTGCTCCCGGGCGCCCCGGATCACCAGCTCATCGGCCATGTGTTTCTTCACCCTTCGGCATCGGTTCGCACGGCGGCGGCGCACGCGACCTGCAGGCCCTGCTGGACCAGAGGGCCTTAAAGGAGCGGCCGCGCGCAGCGGGTCACCGATGCAGGTGGGTGGGCGCCGGCGCCGCACGGTCCAGGCCTCTTACGGTAACGACTCGGCGCAGGCGAAACTTCCCCATCGGGCGGCGCCGCCCTCGGCGGAACTCCGCCGAGGGCCACCACTATAGACGAACATTCGTTCGAGCGAAGGTCATCCTGCGGACGGGCCCGACGTGACGCTGTCGGACTTCTCGCTCTCCTTGCCGCGCCCGCGGGACTGCACCAGGCTGATGACGACGGTGACCAGCATCACGCCGGTAATGACGCCCAGCGAGAGCCCGGTCCCGATCTCGGGCACCGGAACGTGGTTCTCGTGCAGCGCGTGCAGGAACATCTTGATACCGATGAACACCATGATGGCGGCCAGCCCCCAGCTGATGAAGGAGAGCCGGTCCATGAGCCCCGCCAGCAGGAAGTAGAGCTGGCGCAGGCCCAGCAGCGCGAACGCGTTGGCGGTGAAGACCAGGTAGGGGTCCTGGGTCAGCCCGAAGATGGCCGGGATGCTGTCGACGGCGAAGACGAGGTCGGTCACGCCGATCGCCACGATCACCATCAGCATGGGCGTGACGAAGCGGCGCCCGTCCTGCTTCACGGTCAGGTGGGCACCGTGGTAGTCGTCGGTGACCGGCCAGAACTTGCGTACCATCCGCACGGCGAACGAGTCGGTGAAGTCCTTCTCTTCGTCGTCGTCCTTGATGTGGTCGTGGACGATCTTGATGGCGGTGTAGATCAGCAGTGCGCCGAAGAGGTAGAACACCTCGCTGAACGCGTTGATCATCTGGGCGCCGACGGCGATGAAGATGCCGCGCATGACCAGAGCGATGACGATGCCCACCAGCAACACTTCGTGCTGGTACTTCTTCGGCACCGCGAAGGAGCTCATGATCAGGTAGAACACGAACAGGTTGTCGACACTGAGGCTCTTCTCGGTGAGGAACCCGGCGAAGTACTCGCCTGCGACGGTGCTACCGCCGAAGTACCACAGGCCGAAGCCGAAGATGATCGCAATGCCGATGTAGAAGGCCGCCCACCAAGCGGCCTGTTTCATGCCGAACTCGCGCGGGCCGGATTTCTTGCTCCACGGGTGATCGACGATCGCGAGGTCGATGACCAAGATCGCGATCATCGCGCCGATGGTAACGAGCCATCCCCACAACGGAATATCCACGGACTACTCCTCCGGTTGCCGTGCCCAAGCCGCGGAGCTGCGGACACACCTGTACCCCGGAGGTCTTTCCCGCCCGTAGGAGCCCGCAAGGGGCCCGTATGGACCAGCGGCACCGGGTGCACCCTGGTTGGCACCGTGATGACGACACCGCTGCGTAAGGGATACTCCCCTCATTGCTGGAACGCTCAACGCGCCGCACTGCGCGCAGGTTCCCGTCCCAGCCAATGATGCCATCGATGCGGTCCGCGAGGAACAGCCCCCGTGATTCGCATCCGGCGTCACTCGTCGCATTGTGCTCCAGGTCATCGGCGTGCCCGGCTGATCGCCCGTTTGGCGCCGCAGCGGTGCCGGCGGCTGCGGCTGCGGCCGGCTATTCGGCGGCTGCGGGCGGCGGGTGCGGGCCGGCGCTGGGCGTGGGGGCGGGTTGGGGATCCGGGCCGCCGTCCCGCGCTGGGGATTCGGTTGCGGGCGCGGGCGCGTCCGCAACGGGCGCGAAACCTTCGGTGCCGTCGGCGATCCCGAATGCTCCGGTGCGCCCGTCGACAGCGGCGGCCACCGCCAGGACGGTGGCGACATCGCCCGCAGCGCGTCCGGCGGCGTCGACCGTGGTGTAGGCCACCTGCTCGGACCGGGCCCGGGTGATGAGGCCGCCGGGGCCCGCAGCGGCGGGGCTCCCGGCCAGCACGGCCGACCCGAAAACGCTGTGCAGCCCGCCCGCCGCATCAAGCACGGCGCCGTGCCCGGCGGGCGGCCCGGCGCCGGCGCCGGCCGCGGCAGGCCGGCCGGGTACCAGCACGATGGCGGTGTCGGCCGCCCCGCCGGGTTCGCCGTGCACGCTGATGAGCCCGGCCTCGGCGAATCCCGCGAGCACGGCCGCGGAGTCGGAGCCCGGCTCGCCGCTGCCGTCACCGTCGCCGTCCTCAGAACGCAGCAGGGCACGGCCCAGCAGTGCCCCCGCCCGCTCGTAGCCGCTGCCCCGGGGCAGCTCCACACCGGTTGCGAGCTGGTCGGCCAACTCCCGCACGAACACCGACTCGTCCGGGTCGGCGAAGCCGGCGCCGACGGCCACGCGCCCCGGCACGGTGCCGCCCGCCTGCTCGATGCGCTCCACGACGCCCTCGCGCAGCCGCGGGCCGACGCCGGGCGCCTCCACCACGGCGACACTGGTCCCGCTGAGCCGGCCGCGGAGCAGCTGCGGAGCGTAGGCGCCGACGAGGTGGTCGCCCCCGTCGTTCAGCCGGTCGGCGAGGTCCTTGTCGGTGCGCAATCGTTCGGTCTGCGCACGCAACTGCTCGGTCTCGTTTTTCAAGGAGCCCAGCAATGGGTCCTGCAGCATGGTGCTGCCCAACGCGGTACCCACCGCCAGCGCTAGGAAGACGGCGATGACGGACACCAGGTGGTAGCGGAAGTCGATCACGTGAGCAATCCCGTGAGCCAGTTGGAGAACGCGTGCCAGCGCGTTGCGAGGAAGGCGGCGTGGACGGTCCCGGCCGGCGAGGCGAAAGCGGCGGCCCCGATGGCCGACAGCGCGGCCGCCGCCAGGCCGAGCAGTGCCCCCGGCGAGATCCGGCTGCGGTGGAGCCGGGCGGCGGCCTGGGCATCGACGAGCTTTCCGCCCACCCGCAGCCTGGTGAGGAAGGTGCCCGCCATGTCGGTGCGGCCCCTGTCGACGAACTCCTCCAGGCCGGTGTGGGTGCCCGCGGCCACGATGACCGCAGCGCCGGAGTCGTCTGCCATCAGCAGGGCGGCGTCCTCAGCGGTACCGGCGAGCGGGAACGACACGGCGTCTGGGCCGGGGCCGGCGGCCCGGTTGGGTCCGGAGGAGCGGCCGTCGCGGCGGGTGTGTGCCACGAGTTCGGCGCCGCAGGCCAGCGCCCGCTCGGAGACGGAGCCGGGGTCACCGACGATGAGGTCGGGCCGGTGGCCTGCCTCCAGTAGTGCGTCGGCGCCGCCGTCGACGCCGATGAGCACCGGACGGTACTCGCGGATGTAGCGGCGCAGCGCGGCGAGGTCCTCGCGGTAGCGGTAGCCGCGCACGGCGATGAGGACGTGGCGGCCGGCCATCGGCGTGTCGGCAGCGGGGGCGACCGCGTCGCCGAAGAGCAATGCGCGCTCGCGGCGCAGGTACTCCACGGTGTTGGCGGCGAACGCCTCAAACTGGACCGGGAGCCCGCCGCGGGCCGCCTCCATCGCCGCCCGGACGGTTTCGCGGGTCTGCAGGGTGCCGGTGGCGAGCACGGCCGTGCCGCGCATGAGGGTGCCGCCGTGCAAGGTGAGCCGCTCGCCTTCGAGCACGCGGGCGAAGATCTCGGGGTCGGCGCCGTCGACGAGCGGGATCGCCGCATCGACGATGCGCTGCGGGCCCAGGTTGGGGTATCGCCCGCTGATGCTGCTGGCGGTGTTCACCACGGCGCGGACACCGCACTCCACCAGCGCCTCGGCGCTGATCCGGTCGAGGTCGACGTGGTCGATGACGGCGATGTCGCCCGGACGCAACCGCCTGGTGAGGTTGCCGGTGCGGTGGTCGCAGCGGACGGGCGCGGAAATGCCCGCGTGCCCGCCATCGGGCGGGTGGCGGAACCGGGTGAGGCGGGCGCCGAGTGCTTCCGGGACCTTCATCGCCCGAATCCTGCCAGAGCAGGCGGCGAATCCGACCGAGCAACCGTTACTCGGCGTGTCCATGCCATTACGATGCGAACGGGTCTTGCTCTGAGGCCGGCAACCGCCCCATCGCGGCCACCGGCCGGGTGAAACGGCCAGGTGCCCGGCTAGGACTCGCGATCGGCCGCCGCGGTGTTCAGGAGTTCTTCGGCGTGGGCGCGGCCGAGTTCGGAGTCTTCCAGGCCCGCGAGCATCCGCGACAGCTCGCGGGTGCGGCCGTCGCGGTCCAGGCGGCCCACGCCGCTCTCGGTCACCGTGCCGTCGTTGGACTTCTCGACCACCAGATGGGCGTCGGCAAAGGCCGCGACCTGGGGCAGGTGGGTGACGACGATGACCTGGGCGGCCCGGGCCAGCCGTGCCAGCCTGCGGCCGATCTCAACGGCCGCTTTGCCGCCGACACCCGCGTCGACCTCGTCGAAGACGAAGGTCGGCACCGGGTCCGCGCCGGCGAAGACGACCTCGATGGCCAGCATGACGCGGGAAAGCTCACCGCCGGAGGCGCCCTTGTGCAGCGCCAGGGGCGGCGCGCTGGGGTGGGGCGCCAGCAGCATCTCGACGTCGTCGCGGCCGTGCGGGCCGAACTCCTCGCCGGTGCTCAGCCGGACGCTGACCCGGGCGTGGGGCATCGCCAGCGCGGTGAGTTCGGCGGTGACCGCTGCGCCGAAGTCATCGGCCGCCTGGGTGCGCAGCCCGGTCAGCTCATCGGCGAGCCCGGCCAGCTTCTCGTGCAGCTCGGCCTCTTCGGCACGCAGCGACTCGATGCGGTCGTCGTCGCCTTCGAGTTCGGCCAGGCGTTTGGCGGCGTCCTCGGACCAGGCCAGCACGTCGTCGGTGGTCTCGCCGTATTTGCGTGAGAGCTGGTTGAGCAGGGAGCGGCGCTCTTGGATCGCGGCCAGGCGGGCGGGGTCGGCCTCGACCGATTCGGCGTAGGAGGCGAGTTCGGTGGCAGCGTCGCTGAGTACGTAGCTGGCCTCGTTCAACCGGTCGGCGACGGCGGCCAGCGCGGCGTCGTGCTCGCGCACCGCGGTCAGCGCCTGGCGAGCGGCCGCCAGCAGGCCGGCGACGTCGGCCTCCATCTCGGCGGCGGGGTCGCCGGTGATGGCCTCGTGGGCGGTGGTGGCGGCCATACGCAGGGAGTCGGCGTGGGCCAGCCTTGTTTCTTCGGCGAGCAGTTCGGCGTCCTCGCCCGAGACGGGCTCGGCCGCGGCGATCTCCTCGACGCCGAACCGCAGCATGTCGGCTTCCTGGGCGCGTTCGCGCGCCCGGGCGGTCAGCTCCTCAAGGGATGACGCGACCTCGCGGTGGCGGCGGTAGGCGGCGGTGTAGGCCTTCAGCGCGCGGGCGAGCGGCTCTCCGGCGTAGCGGTCGAGCGCGGCGCGCTGCCGATCGGAGCGCAGCAGCCGGTGCTGGTCGGACTGGCCGTGCACCGCGACGAGTTCGTCGGCCAGGTAGGACAGCACGCTCACCGGTGCCGAGCGCCCGCCGAGCGTTGCGCGGGAGCGGCCCTCGGCGGAGACGGTGCGGGTGAGGATCAGCACGTCCTCGTCGAGTTCGCCGCCGGCCTCGGTGACGCGGTCGGCGACTCGGCCGTCGGCGGGCACGGTCAGCCTGCCCTCGACGGTCGCGCGATCGGCACCGGGGCGCACCCGCTGCGGGTCGGCGCGGCCGCCGAAAAGCAGCCCGAGCCCGGTCACCACCATGGTCTTTCCGGCGCCGGTTTCACCGGTGACCACGGTGAGACCGGGCGACAGCTCCAGGACGGCGTCATCGATGACGCCGAGTCCCCGGATGCGGACTTCTTCGAGCACCGAATCCTCTCCTGCTCACCATTGGCGTGCTTGCGGTCGCGACGCGCTCGCGCTCGGGGGCACCGTCCACCCGGGCGGCTAGAGGTCCTGCTCGGCGCGCCCGCGCCAGCCGGCGACGGGCAGGGCGAACTTGGCCACCAGCCGGTCGGTGAACGGCGCCCGCTGCAAGCGCGCGAGGCGAACCGGCACGTCAGCCCGGGTCACCTCGATTCGCGCCCCTGCGGGCAATTCGACCATACGGCGTCCATCGCACCAGAGCACGCCTGCGGTGGTCTCGGGGACGACTTCGAATGCGACGGTGGAATCGGGTGATACCACGATGGGGCGGGCGAACAACGCGTGGGCGCTGATCGGCGCGATCACCAGCGCCGCCACTTCCGGCCAGACGATGGGGCCGCCCGCTGAGAAAGCGTGCGCCGTCGAACCGGTGGGTGTGGCACACACCACACCGTCGCAGCCCCAGCGGGACAGCGGGCGGCCGTCGATCTCCAACACCATGTCCAGCATGCGCCGGGCGCTGGCCTTTTCCAGGGTGGCCTCGTTGAGCGCCCAGGTCCGCACGGGTGGATCGGTGGCGTTGCGGCCCCCGTTGTAGACGGCGATGTCGAGGGTCATCCGCTCCTCGACCTCGTAGTCGCGGTCGACGACGCTGCGCACGGTGGCACCCAGGTCCTCGCGCTCGGCCTCGGCAAGGAAACCCACATGGCCGAGGTTGACCCCCAGCAGCGGGGCGCCCGCGGGCCGGGCGATCTCGGCGGCGCGCAGCAGGGTGCCGTCGCCGCCCAGGACCATCACCAGCTCGACGCCCTCAGCGGCGTCGATCCCGCCCACCGCATCGACCGGGTCGAGGTCGCAGCCCGCCAGCTTGAGCTCGTCGACCTCGGACGCGAGCATCCGCACGGTCAGCCCCGCCTCGGTAAGGCTGCGATGGACCAGTTGGGCGCTGCGCATGGCGGCGCCGCGGCCGGTGTGCGCCAACAGCAGCACGCTGCGTCCATCCGATCCAGGGCTGGTCATCGGGTCTCCGTAAGGTGGTGTGCGGCCCGGGGGCCGGGTGCGGCTGGTGTCGGGGCGTGCCTGCCGTGGCGTGTGCGCAGTGGCCGCCCGGCTTTCGGGGGCGCACCGGCCGGGTCACGTTACCCGCCACGGGCGCGCACCCCACAACGACGTTATCCACAACCGCCCACCAAGAGTGGCGGGAGCGGCCAAAGGCGGGGTTGACTTCCAGCATGGACCCGACATCCATCCCCGTCCCAGCAGCCGGCTGCCGCAGCGCACGGTACCGGCGGCGGCCACCGCGGCGCCGGCAGCACTGGCGGCACCGGCGGCACAAACCGAGGCTACTGCGGGCCGTCCTCGACCGCGCGCTGCAAGCGGTCCTCATCCAGCGGCGGCTCACCCGCGCGCATCCACAGGAAGTACTCGACATTGCCCGAGGGCCCCGGCAGGGGGCTCGCCGCCACTCCCGCGGTGCCCAGGCCCAGGTCGCGGGCGCGGGCGGCCACGGTGCGCACCGCTTCGGCGCGCAGGCCGGGATCGCGCACCACGCCGCCGGATCCCACGCGTTCCTTGCCCACCTCGAACTGCGGTTTCACCATCAGCGCAAAGTCGGCGGCGGGATCCGCGCAGCGCACCAGAGGCGCCAGCACCAGCCCCAGCGAGATAAACGACAGGTCCCCCACCACCAGGTCCGGCAGCGGCTCGCCCACCTGCCCGGGTGCCAACTCGCGCACGTTGCACCGCTCCAGCACCGCCACCCGGTCGTCGCTGCGCAGCGGCCAGGCCAACTGGCCGTAGCCCACATCCACCGCCACCACCGCTGCTGCGCCGCGGCGCAGCAGCACGTCGGTGAACCCGCCGGTCGAAGCCCCGGCGTCCAGGCAGCGGCGGCCCGATACCCCGATCCCGAACGCGTCCAACGCCCCTGCCAGCTTGTGCGCCCCGCGCGAGACATAGGCGGGTTCGTCCGCGGGCGCCTTGACCACGATCGCCTGGTCGAGCCCCACCTGGGTCGCCGCCTTGCCCGCCAGGGCACCGGCGACGAACACGTGCCCACCCTCGATCAGCTCGCCGGCCTGTGCGCGCGAGCGCGCGTGCCCGCGGCGCACCAGTTCGGCATCCAGTCGGCTCCGCCTGACCATGAGGAACGCGTGCACCCATCTCTCGGGGACCATCGGCACCGTCCCCGCACCGGCAAGGCGCCGTACTGCGCCTGCGGCCGAGGGCTGGCGGGGGTCGGCCCGCACCACCGGTACCGCCGGCGCACCGCGGCCGCGCGAACGCGCGCAGCCGGGCCGGATGCACCGGCGCCGGGTGCGGCGCCGCCTACCCCAGCATACGAGATCCGCCGCCCACCGGCCGCCCCCGCAGCAGCGGCCGCACCGCCCGCGCCCGGCCCGCCTCGCTCGCGGCGCACACTGCCGCTATCGCCGCCGCAACCCGGCACAACCCCGCCGCTGCACCGGCTTGCTCCTGCCCGGCCGCCCGCCGCAGGTGGCGCGCAGTCTCCGAATCCGGGTGGGCGGCCAAACCGGCGGGCGTGCCTGCGAACACCACCGCTCCTCCGTGGCGGCCCGGCCCCGGGCCCATGTCGATCACCCAGTCGGCCCGGGCGATCACGTCGAGGTTGGGCTCGATGACCACCACCGTGCTCCCGTTGTCCACCTACCGGTCGAATAACGCGACCAAGCCGGCCACGTCGGACATGTGCAGGTCCATCGAACAGGTCTCGGAACGGCTCGCGGCCGAAGCCGGTTCGCTTGGGGAGATCGACGAAGGCAACTGCCGTTTCGTCACCGCCGCCGACTCCTGGGCATGGGCCGTCCATCACCATCGCCATGGTCGGTGTGCCTTACACGATCGAGGGTCCCGCGGAGCTGATCGCTTTCTCGCGGGACCTCGCCCAGCGTGTCGCCCAGGCGGCGGGTGGGTGATCCCCGCGCAACCGGCTAAGGGGCTTGGCGGTGCGGACCGGTACTTGAGCGGGGACCGGTGCGGACCAGTGGGTGGTCAGCCGCGGGGGCCGTCGTCCTTTTCCAAGCCGTTGAGGACCGTCGATAGCTTCTGGTGCAGTTCGTCGAAGACGGCGACATGGTCGGCGGCGGGCAGGTCGTCGAGTGCCGCGAGGCGTTCGCGGGCCATCTGCAGGGTGCGTTCGGCGATTCCCGCCGCCTGCTGTTCCTCGGTGGCCGCGTGCGCGGCCTCCGCCGTATCCGTGGAGCTCAGGGGGGTTGCGTCCGTCACTTCCGCGCCGCCCTTCATCTGTGCGCGCATTGCCGTGCTGCCGCCGCGGAGCCGACCGCTCCGCGGCACCGGTTCCATTGTGCGGTTCCGACCGTGCTGTGGCTATTGGTCGTTCTTCGTGCCGTTCTTACCACGGCTGCCGGTGCGTTTGGCGGCACCGCTCTTGGTGGCGGTTCCGGCGCGGCCGGAACCGGACCCGGAACCGGATTTGGCCTTGGTGGAACGCTGCTGCTTGGTTGCCGCGGCCTTCTTCTGGGCTGCCTGCCCGCTCGGCTCGGAGCCGGCCGAGGCGGCCGGTGCGGCCGTATCCGGCAGCGGCTCCTCGGCGACCGTTGCCGTCTCAGCGGTAGGGGCCGTTTCGGAGGTCGTGGCCGTTTCCGCGCCTGATTCCGCGCCGGGCCCCATTCCGGTTTCCGTTCCGGTATCCGCGTGCGGGGCTGTATCCGCTGCTGCGCTTTCGGGGGTGCCACCGCCTGCGGACTCTTCTGTTCCCGGCCCGGCGACCGCTGCCACCGCCGGTGTGCCGGCGCCGGCGGGTTCCGCTTGGGCCGGCCCTGCGCTCGGAGCCGCTGCGGTGCCGGTGCTGTCGGCCGCGGCCGGCCCCCGGGGCTCTGCCGGTGCGGTCCGCTCGGCGGGCTGCGGCTGCGGCTCCGGTTGCGCCGGGGCCGGTGCGGGCCGGGGCACGCTGCGTTGGGCGGCCAGGCGCCGTTCCAGCTCCGCGACCCGGCGGGCCAAGCGGTCGTAGTCGGCGCGGCCGACCAGGTCCAGGCGGTCCAGGGCGCGCTCCACCTCGTCGGCGACCAGCGCGTCAAGGGCGGCCCGGTTGGCCTGGCCGGTCTCGATCAGCTCGCCGGCCAGCGCCTGGATGGGCGAGCCCGCGCGGGGGGCGCCGTCGGCGGCCTCAGCCGGCGCAGAGACCGCCGGGCCGGCGGCCGGCGCGGGGCCGGCTGAGCGCTCCTCGGCCTTGAGGATCACTTTGGCCGCGGCGACAGCGCGTTTGCGAGTCAGTTCGGTGAGGCCATTGACGGCTTCGAAGTAGGCGCGCACCGCGTCGACGACCATGGTGACTTGCTCCTTGTCGGTCCTTGAAGAGCTGAAGAATTGCCGGTGCCACAGGGGGTGGGACGCAGGCGTCAACGCTACCGGCCGCACGGGTGCTGCGGGCGCGACTTCGCAGGTTCGGGCGGCTTTCCCGCGCCCGTTGGCCGCGATCCGGGCGGCACACGGCACGGGCACCGGCCGGCAGCGTGCGGCGCCCCGCCTTGGCGATCAGGCATGATTGGGCCATGGCCAGTGTTGAAGAGTGCCGTGCGGCGATCGACAAGGTCTCCGAACGGATCATGGAGGTCGATCCGGCCGACCGTCGCAAGCACATCGTCGAACGCACCGTGAACATCACGGTCAGCGACCTGGGCACTGCGTTCGACATGCGGTTGACCGTGGACGGGTTGCGCGACATCACCGAGCGGGAACCGGGCGCAGCCGGGCAGCGCGCACAGGTGCGCGTCACCGCTTCCAGCGACGACCTCATCGAGCTCGCCGAGGACCGTCTCGACTTCAGCAAGGCCATGCTGAGCGGCCGGGTCAAACTGGACGCGAACTTCGGCGACCTGATGCGGCTGCGCAAACTGCTGTGAGCCCCGGCACCCGCTGCAAGCAGCCGAGAGGGCGGACGCGGCGGGTATCGTGCCAGAGTGCGGACACACGCGGGCCCAGACGCCCTTGAGTTGGCGCCGCTGCGCGGGCTGCGCTACGCCGACTCCGATGCCGGGCGGATGCTCGACTCCCCCGACTTCGACATCGCACTGGCCCTGGCGCCGCCCTACGACGTTCTCGACGCAGCGTCCTTCGCCGACCTCACCCGCGCCGAACCGCACAACGCGGCCCGCCTGACCCTGCCGCCGGTGACCGTGGGCCAGGCGCCGGGCTCGGGCCCGGCCATCACCGCGGCCGACCGCTACGCCGCGGCGGCACGCACCCTGCGGCGCTGGCTCGCAGACGGTGTCCTGGTCCGCGACGACCACCCCGCCCTCTACGTCTATGAGCAGACCCAGCCCGGCGGCCGGCGCCAGCGCGGGCTGATCGGCGCGCTGCGGCTGCCCGACCCCGCGAGCCCGGTGGTGCGCCCGCACGAGGACGTCGCGGCCGGCCCGGTCCTGGACCGGGCGCGGCTCATGGCCGCCACCCAGGCGAACCTGGAGCCGATCTTCCTGCTGTACCGCGGCGGCACGGGAACCCGGCGCGGTGCCGCCTCGCACATCACCGACACAGTGGCCGCGACCTGGCCGCAGCCGCTCGTCGACACGGTCACCGGCGACGGCGTCGCCCACCGGCTGTGGGCGGTCACCGACACCGGCCTGCACCGCGAGATCGCCGACGACCTGGCCGGACGCACCGCGCTCATCGCCGACGGCCACCACCGCTACGCCGCCTACCAGCGCCTCAGGGAGCGCCGCCACGGGCCGGGGCCCTGGGACCACGGTCTGGCACTGCTGGTCGACTCCGACGGTTCGCCTCCGCATCTGGGCGCCATCCACCGGGTGCTGCGCGGCGTGGACACCGACGCCGCCATCGCTGCGGTGGCGGAATCGGCCGCGGCCGTGCCGTTGTCCCGCGAATCCGGCTCGCGCGAGCCCGCCCCGCCCGGCGGCTCCACCACCCGGCAGAGTGCCGAGGGCCCCGCACTTGTGCTGGCCGATCCGGCGCAGCCGCGCCGCCGCTTCCTGCTGCGCGTGGACCAGCGGCGGCTGGCCGCCGTATTCCCCGACCGGTCGCCCACCTGGCGGGCGCTGCCCACGGCGGCCCTGGAGTACCTGATGACCGCGTGGGGCATCGGCCCGGGAGACGTAGAGCTCGTGCACGACGATCGGGCCGCAGCGGTGGCCGCGGCGCGGCCCGGCACCGATTCCGCCGTCCTGGTGGGCCCCGCCCCGGTCGAGGACGTCTACACGATCGCCGCCGCGGGCGAACTCGCACCGCGCAAGACGACATCGTTCGGCCCCAAGCCGCGCACCGGACTGGTCATGCGCGGGATCGACCCGCCTGGTGGCCGCGCCGTCCCCCGCAGGGGGGCCACCCGGCGCACTGATGACCATGCAGATATGCCCTAATTTGAAAGCTGAGACGGGCATATCTGCATGATCACCGACCACACGCGGCTCGCACGCCCACCGAAAGAGCGACACCAGTGGCAGGAGACGGATGAGCGACGGCACGACCCTGCAGGGCACGGAAACCCCGCTGAACACGCGCTATGACGCGGCCCTGCTCGATCTCGACGGTGTGGTCTATATCGGGTCGCACCCCGTGCCCGCCGCGCCCGAAGCCGTCGACAAGGCGCGGGCCGCCGGGATGCGGGTGGCGTTTGTGACCAACAACGCCGCGCGCACTCCGGCCCGCGCCGCCGAACGGCTCAGCGCCATGGGGGTCGCCGCGGCACCGCAGGACGTGGTGACGTCCGCGGAGGCCGCGGCGCGGCTGATTTCGGAACGTTTCCCCGCCGGGTCGGCGGTACTGGTGGTGGGCGACACGGGGCTGCGCCTCGCGCTGCGCCAGCGCGGTATGCGGCCGGTTTCGGTGGCATCGGACCGGCCGGTGGCCGTGGTCCAGGGGCACTCCCCCCGGTTGAGCCATGACCTGACGATCCAGGGCGCCCTCGCGGTGGCCGCCGGCGCGCTGTTCGTGGTCACCAACAGCGACGCCACCGCTCCCCTGGACTTCGGCGTGCAACCGGGCAACGGCTCGGCGGCACGGGTGATCGCCCACGCCACGGGGCGGGAACCGCTGGTGGCGGGCAAGCCCATGCGCCCGCTGCACGAGGAGGGCGTACTGCGCACCGGCGCCAAGGCGCCGCTGGTGGTGGGCGACCGGCTCGATACCGACATCGAGAGCGCCACCACACGCGACACCGCCGGCCTGCTGGTGTTCTCGGGGGTGACCACACCCGCCCACGCGGTGACCGCCCCGCCCGAGCACCGGCCCACTTACATCGCATGGGATCTGTCGGGGCTGAACCAGGCCCACCCCGAGGTGCGCGCGGAGTCGGGCACAGCCGTGTGCGGCGGCTGGAAGGCCGCGCTGGTGGAGGGCCGGCTGCAGTTGTCGGGAGAGGGCGAGCGCCTCGACGGGCTGCGGGCACTGTGCGCCTGCGCCTGGTCGAACAACCCGGAGGGCCCGCTTGAGGCACGCGCCGCCGATGCGGCGCTGGCTGAGCTGGGGCTGCCGGCAGACACGTAGCCGGAGAGCGGCCCATGGAAACGCGGCAGGTCAACGGGTCCGCGGATCGGTTACCGCGCTGGGGTGAGCGGGGGCAGGGCTGAGCCTGCAAGGTGCGGGTGCAAGGCTGTGCGCGGCCGCGGTCGGCGGATCGGTGGTTCGGCCGGTGCCGCGGTCGGAGTCCCGCACCGGGCTCCCGCCACGGCACCGGCTGCGCTGGGCGGCAGGCGCCTTCGGCCTGGTCGGGTTTGACGGGGCGTCGTCCAACTGCGCGATCGTCTCCGGCAGGGTCCGCACTCCCGCGGTGTTGCCCGACCCCTGACACGCCCAGCGACCAGGCTGCCCCGTCAATGACGATCGGCAGAGCCGCTCCCACCCCTACCCGGCCGCTTCCCGCAGGCCCCCGCTGTATACAGAGCCCGCGCAGCAGGCGATAACTCCCTTCCTCACTTTGTGAGATCGGCGCAGGAACCTGCTCGGCGACAATGGCGAAGCCCGCCGAGTAGAAGCGGCCCTACCACAGCACCCCGCGCATCAACGGCGCTTCGCGCATCCGGCGCGGGGCACGCACCACTGTTCCGCTCGCTATAGACGGACCCGCCAAACACGGCCTGCGCGCGGGCGCGGGGATGGCGGGTCACCTCGACCGGCGGCAATTGATCGCCCGGGCCGCGGCTCAGGATGGCGCCCGGCCGCGGGACCGGTATTCAGCCCCCGCAGTGGCGATCAGCGCCCGGCGTTGCCGCCGGCCCCGTGCGATGGCGTCGCTGCCCCGTCAGCACCTCCCGGGCAGCGGCTGATGCGCTGGACTGCCCGCGCCTCGATCTCGACGACACTGGCCGCGCCCTTGGGTGACCGCCAGAAGCGCCTACGCAGCGCACCGCTGATCTGGACGGTGTCGCCGATCCGCCAATCCCGGGTGCCCTCTTCGATCACCTGCTGGAAACTGACGCAGGTGATGGGGTCGGCTGACTGGTTGGGGCGCTGCTGGGCGGGTGCGCGGGCAATCGACACCCGCCAGGTGGTGAGGCGGTCGCCGCTGGCGAGTTCGCGGACATAGGGTTCGGCGGTGACCCGTCCGGCGACGACGACCTCGTTGCGGTGGCCGGCCGTGCGTTCATTCCTGGCGGACGCGGCCGATGCGGCACGGGCTGCGGGTGTGGCTGCGGATACGGATGCGGACGACGCCGACCGCGGTACGGCGCCATCGGGACGGGCGGACGGGTTCGCGGGTGCAGCGGACGGCAGTGCGGTGACCGGGTTCGTGGTCGTGTCGGGCATGGTTCCTCCCTGCGTTGGACACTCGATGGTCCGGATGGAACTGCCGGACCGCCGGGGCGGACCGGCCGGGCAACTCCAGGATCAGGCGGCGCAACCGCCCCTCGAAAGCCCGATTCCGCACCTGTGGAAAACAGGGCCGCGCCGCTGGTGGGCTGCTGCAAGTACAGGGCTCCCACGGGGCCCGGAACACGCCCCGTCCGCTCCGCGACCGGGACAGGGCATGGCGAGGCGGAGGTCCCGGGGGAAGCCGCGACCGTGCGGTGAGCCGCACCCACCGCCTGGGCCCGCTGCGCCTGGTCGCGCGCACCGGCACGGCCCCCGCGCCACCTGCCACCGCATCCTCACCCGCCACGGCATGGCGCCACCCGCAGCCTGCGACCGGGCCACCGCCGAGCCGGTGCGCCGCTACGAACGCGGCCCGCGCCGGGATCGGGGGGCCGCACTCCCGCCAGCCGCGTTGCAACCTCCCGGGACATCACGTCTCGACCCCGCCACCCAAGCCTGCCGACCTGTGGAAAGCCCGCCCCGCCCCCCCATTACCTTTTAGTGCAGTTCCGCAAGGGAACACCCGGCCTTCGGCCCCGGCATGACT
>NZ_BAAGYZ010000145.1:0-18663 GCF_054778995.1 Streptomonospora sediminis | reverse complement strand
GCCGCCAACCGGCGGGCCTGGTCCCGCAACGCACCCTGACCCCGCCCCGAAACCACCCACGGGACCACGTCGCACGACAGCACGGGGGCAGAGCCGGTGGCAGCGGAGTCAGCGGTGGCGGCGGCCGTGTCCGAGTCCGCCGCCCCGTCCGCAGCCGCCGCCCGGTCCCCGGCGGGCGCCTGCTCCAACACCACGTGGGCGTTGGTGCCGCTCACCCCGAACGACGACACGCCTGCGCGGCGCGGCCCCTCCTTGACCCATTCCATCTCCGCGGCGAGCAGTTCCAGTTGCCCGCCGGACCAGTCCACGTAGGTCGAGGGCCGGTCCACGTGCAGGGTGCGCGGCAGCAGCCCGTGGTGCATGGCCATGACCATCTTGATCACCCCGGCCACCCCGGCCGCGGCCTGGGTGTGGCCGATGTTGGACTTGACCGAGCCCAGGCGCAGCGGCGCGCCGTCCGGGCGGTTGCGGCCGTAGGTGGCCAGCAGCGCCTGCGCCTCAATCGGGTCGCCAAGCGCCGTACCCGTCCCGTGCGCCTCCACCGCGTCCACATCCGCACCGGTCAACCCGGCGTTGGCCAGCGCCTGGGCGATCACACGCTCCTGCGCGGGCCCGTTCGGTGCGGTGAGCCCGCTGCTGGCACCGTCCTGGTTGACGGCCGAGCCCCGGATCACGCCGAGGACCGGGTGCCCGTTGGCCCTGGCGTCCGACAGCCGCTCCAGCGCGATGATGCCGACCCCTTCGGAGAAGCCGGTGCCGTTGGCGTCGGCGCTGAACGCCTTGCACCGCCCATCGGAGGCGATGACGCGCTGGCGGCTGAATGCGGTGTAGGTGCCGGGTGCCGACATGACGGTCACGCCGCCCGCCAGCACCAGGGGGCTCTCGCCGGTGCGCAGCGACTGGCAGGCCAGGTGGATGGCCGTCAGCGACGCCGAGCAGGCGGTGTCGACACTCATCGTCGGGCCCTGCAGGCCCAGGGTGTAGGCGACCCGGCCGGCGATGACACTGGTCGCCGCGCCGGTGACGAGGTAGCCCTCGATTTCGGCGGGGGCGCGGTGCAGCCGGGGCCCGTAGTCCTGCGGTTCGGCGCCGATGAAGGTGCCGGTCGGGCTGCCGTGCAGGGTCTGCGGGTCGATGCCCGCCCGCTCCAGTGCCTCCCAGCAGGTTTCCAGGATGAGCCGTTGCTGCGGGTCCATGGCCAGCGCCTCGCGCGGGCTGATCCCGAAGAACCCGGCGTCGAACTCGCCGGCGTCGTGCAGGAAATGGCCCACCCGCGTGTAGCTGGTGTTGCCGGAGTCGGGATCGTCGTCGAAGAGCCCGTCCAGGTCCCAGCCGCGGTCGGTGGGGAACCCGGTGACGGTCTCGCCCCCTTCGCGGATGAGGTCCCACAGCTGTTCGGGGGAGGCCACGCCGCCGGGGTAGCGGCAGGCCATGCCGACGATCGCGATGGGCTCGTCGGAGCCTGCCGCGGCGGTGGCCCGGTCATCGGTCCGCTCGCCCAGCGCGAGCACGTCGTTGAGCAGGTGGTCGGCCAGTGCGGTGGGGGTGGGGTGGTCGAAGGCGACGGTCATGGCCAGTTCGGTGCCCAGTTCGGCGCTGAGCCGGTCGCGCAGCTCCACCGCCGCCATGGAGTCCAGGCCCATGTCCGTGAACCCCTGGTCGGCGCCGACCTCCTCCAGCAGCCCGGGCAGCACCGCGCCCATCACGTCGAGGGTTGTGTCGCTGACCAGGCCGACCAGTTTCGACCGGCGCTCCGGCAGGGGCAGGCCGGCCAGCACTTCGGCCAGCCGAAGGCCGGGCTCCGGGTCTGCTCCGACCCGGTCCGCCCGGGCGCCGCCGTCGTTTCCGCTGCTCTGGCTCATCTGCTGAACTCTCCATGGGACCGCGAAGTTGTCCGCCCGCGGCAGCTGGCCGGGGCGGCCGACGATGGGATGGGTGCGGCCCGCCGGGGCGCCTGCGGCATCCCGGCGGGGCCCGGTGGTCACCGGTAGGTGCGCTGGAAACCGATCTGAGACGCGGAGACGACCGTGTCGCCGCGCGTGACGACCTCGGTGGGCGCGGGGCGCCCGAGGAACATGAGCAGGCTGGCGGTCATGCCGTAGGCCCCGGCGTTGGGGACGGTGACGACGTCGCCCGGGCCCAGGTCGGGCACCGCCACGCTGCGGCCGAGCATGTCGCCCGGCGTGCACAGCGGGCCGACCAGGGTGGCGTCGCTCCAATCGGGCGGCGCGCCGCCGTCCGCGGCGGCCGCGCCGTGCGCGTCCGGGTCGAGGCCCACCGACACCGGCAGCAGGCGGCCCAGGCCGGACATGCCGCCCAGCGTGTTGATGCCTGCGTCCAGGATGACGAAGGTCCTGCCGCGGCTCTGCTTGACATTGGTGACCGCGGCCACCAGCCGCCCGCAGTCGGCGGCCAGGTGACGGCCGGACTCGCAGGCGATCCGCGGCGCGCCGTCGCGCCAGCCCGGGAAGCGCGCGGTGAGGGTCTTCTCCAGGGCGGCGCGCAGTTCGCCGTAGACCGGGCGCTGCCCGGGGGCCAGGTAGGGGGCGGCGAAACCACCGCCGATGTCTAGCAGTTCGGGTTCCAGCCCGGTGGTGTCGCGCACCTCAGCGGCAGCGGCGATGGTGTGCTCGAACTCGGCGATGAGGGAGGCCTCGTCCGCGGCGTTGCTCAGCGAGAACAGGTGCATCCCCATCAGCCGGACGCCTTCGGCCGCGCGCAGTTCGGGCATGAGCCCGGGCAGCGTCTCGCTGTCGAAGCCGAACTGCGAAGGGGTTCCGGTCATCCGGATGCTGGTGGTGGCGCCGGTCCCGGCGCTGTTGACGCGGAGCAGGCAGTCGGCGGTCGTGCCGCGCCCGGCCGCCTCCCGGCCCACTCGGCGCAGGTCGCCGGGTGATTCGACGGAGAACTTCCGCACCCCGGCGTCCAGGGCGGCCGCCACCTCCGCGGTGGTCTTGCCGGGGCCGGTGTGCAGGATGTCGGCCGGGTCGAAGCCGGCCTCCAGCGCTGCGGCCAGCTCCCCGGTGGAGCTGATCTCGGCCCGGCAGCCGGGGCCGCCGCCCTCCCGCAGCGCGCGGGCCAGTTCCGGGTGCGGGTTGGCCTTGAAGGAGTAGTACAGGACGGTGCCCGCCGGCAGCGACGCCAGCAGGTCGTCGCGGGCCGCCTGGGCGCGGTCGAGGTCGTAGACGTAGAGCGGCGACCCGTAGCGTGCGGCCAGGTGCGCATCGCGGCCGGCGGCACCGCTCGCGGCGGCGCCGGAACCGGTGTTGGTGGCGCTGTTCAAGAGCCGTCTCCTTCGGCTGCGTCGGCTGCGTCGAGTGTCCGGACGAGCGCGTCGCGGTCGGTCTTGCCGTTGCGGGTCAGCGGCATCGCGTCGACCACCCGGCAGGCGCCGGGGACCTTGGCGGGTTCGAGGCGGCGCACCATCTCGCGCAGTACCTCCTGGGCGGCCGGATCGGCCTCGACGACCAGGGTCAGGTCGCGGCCGCCTGTCGGGGGCAGCGCGGCCGCGGCCCGCACGCCGGGCACGTCCAAGGCGGCCGCCTCGATTTCGACGGTGCTCATCCGGGTGCCCTTGCGTTTGAACATGTCGTCGCGGCGGCCTTCGAAGTACAGGTAGCCGTCCCGGTCGAGGGACCCGTAGTCCCCGGTGTGCATGCGTACCTCGCCGCCGGCGGTTCCGGGGCCGCGGCGGTACACCTTGGCGGTCTGCTCGGGGGCGCGCCAGTAGCCCGCCATCACGTGCGGGCCGACCACGGTGATCTCGCCGGTTTCGCCGGGCGGCAGCGGGGCGCCGTCGCGGTCGAGGATGAGTACCCGGGTGCCGGGCAGCGGCGGCCCCACCGAGTCGGGCCGCTCGAACTCCTCTTCGGGCGGCATGACCGTGACGCGTTTGCACTCGGTGATGCCGTACATCCGCACCACGCGGGCGCCGGGGAAGCCGCCGCGCAGGTCGTCGATGGTGGAGGCGGGCAGCGCGGCGCCGGTGTTGGTGAACATGCGCACCGTGCCGGCGTACTCGGGGTTGCGCCTGCCCAGGGTGGCGACCATCGTGGCCAGGGACGGAACGAGCGGCACGACGGTGGCGCCGTGTTCGTATATCCGCTTCATCAGCAGCAGGTCGGACTCCGTTCCGGTGAGGACGAGTTCCGCGCGGGCCAGTACCGACAGCAGCATCTGGTACAGCCCGTAGTCGAAGGAGAGCGGCAGGCGGCACAGCACCACGTCGCCGCTGTGGTAGCCGAGCACGCGGTTGATGGCCGCGGCCGCGAACAGCACCGATGTGTGCGGGCACATCACACCTTTGGGGGCGGCGGTACTGCCGGAGGTGTAGATCATGATGGCAAGGTCGTCCGGGGCGGCGGCGTTCGCCCGCGCCGCGCCGGCGCCCATCGGGCCGGGCGGGCTTGCCATGTCGGCCGCGCCGGCCGTGCCGCCGCCGTCATCGTCCTTCGCGGCGTATTCGACGGTCTCCCAGAGCGCGTCCAGGCGGCGGACCGGCACGCCCGCCGCGGCGGCGGCCCGCAGGCCGTCGCTGTCGCCGATGGCCAGCACCGGTTCGGCGTCGGCGACGATCGAGCGCAGCTGGTACTCCTTGAGCGCCGGGTCCAGCGGGACGAACACCGCCCCCGCTCGCGATGCGCCGAAGAGCATGGGCATGATCTCGCGCCTGCTCGGCGTGAGAACGAGGACGCGGTCGCCGCGGCCCACCCCCATCTCCTGCAGCCTGCGGGCGAACGCGCGGCTGAGCGCGGCGACCCGGTCGTAGCTCCAGGCGCCGCCGTGGGGGTCGCGCACCGCGGTGGCGTCGGGGACCTCCGCCGCTGCCTCGTCCAGGAGCCCGTGGACGAGGTCCAACCGAGATCGCCGCGCCGCACCGGTCGAACTGGACACCATGAATCTCCTTGCTCGCTTCGGCAGCGGAGTGCCGCATTCGCCGCCGGTCCGGCCGGAGCGGCCGGATTGAATGGCGGAGCGCTGCAGCCGAATTCGCCGAAACGCTACTTTTCCGTGTTCCACCGGGCACCCCCTACGGTCCCCCTAGGTCCCTCCTTTGCCCGGCGCGGGCCGGGCCCCGGAACCGATTCCGGATAAGGGGTGCGGGCGGTGCGGTACGGGGAACCGGGCCCGGCCGGAGGAGCGCGCGGCCAATCACCGGACCCGCTCACCCGGCAGTGTTTCCGAGATGTTCCAGCGCTTGTTTGCGGAGTTGCATGCGGTCGGTCTTCCGGTTGAAATTCAGCGGGAACTCGTCCAGGTGCACGTAGTAACGGGGGACCAGACCGTTCGGCAGTTCCCGGGTGAGCCGTGCGGCCAGGTCGGAATCGGCGATCGGGGTGCCGGTATAGAAGACGACGAGCCGGAGCGGCCCGTCCTCGCCGGGGGACACTGCCACGGTGGCCGCGTCGGTGACGCCGGGGGCGGCGCGCACCGCGTGGTCGATTTCGGCCAGTTCGACCCGCCACCCGTGGATCTGCACCTGGGAGTCGCCGCGGCCCAGGTAGACGAGGGTGCCGTCGGGTCCGCGGCGCACCCGGTCGCCGGTGTTGTACCAGGTGCGGCCGTCCCGGGGCACGAACCGGCCCTGCTCGTCGGCGGGGTCGAGGTAGCCGGGGGTGAGCTGGGGGCCGCTGACCCACAGCTCGCCTTCGTCCGGGACCTCTGCGCCGTCGGCGCCGACAAGCAGGTGGTCGTGCCCGTCGTTGACCGCGCCGATGGGCGACAGCCCGTTGACACAGCTGCCGGGGGTGCTCTCCGGGTCCCAACGGTGCGCGGTGATGGTGATGGTCAGCTCGGTGGGCCCGTACAGGTTCTCCAGGGTGGAGCCGGGGGCCGCGTCCAGCCACGCGGTGGCGTCGGCCTCCTTCAGCGCCTCGCCGGCGAACAGGCTCCAGCGCAGCCCCGGCATGGCGCCGGGCTGCAGCCGCCCCGTCCGGCGCAGCAGCGCGATCGCGCTCGGGGTGGAAAACCACACGGTGATGCCTTGGTCGGCGACGAATCCCGGCACGTCGCGGTAGGCGGCCGGGGGGACCCCGACGGCGGTGGCGCCTGCGCCCCACGCGCAGAACAGGTCGAACATCGCGCAGTCGAAGGTCAGGTCGAAGGTCTGGGAGAAGGCGTCGGCGGGGGTGAAGTCGTAGCGGGTGTCCAGGAAGCGGAAGTAGTGGTCGGTGTTGGCGTGGGTGATGGGCACGCCTTTGGGCCGCCCGGTGGAGCCGGAGGTGAACAGCACATAGGCGGTGTCGCCGGGGGAGACGGGCACCGGCTCGGCCAGGGCGCCGGGCGCGGCGGGCGGGTCGGCCAGCGGGTCGAGGACGTGCAGCGGTGTGCCGCCGGCGGCCAGGGCCCGGCCGGCGGCGCGGCCGCGCCGGTCGGCGATGACGGCCCGCACCCCGGCGGCCTCGGCCATCCGCCGGGTGCGTTCGGCGGGGAAGTCGGGGTTGAGCGGCACGACCGGTGCGCCGGTGTACAGCCCGGCGAGGACGCCCGCGTAGGCAGCGGTGCCTTTGGCGGCGAGTACCCCTACCGCGGCCGGGCGGCCGCCTTCGGCGCCGGCGCCGGCAAACCGGCCCGCGGGCCCCCGGTCCGGCAGCGCCTCCAGCAGCGCTCCCGCCCAGCGCAGCGCGAGCCGGTCGGTTTCGGCGTAGGTGAGGGTGTCGGCTCCGACCCGGAACGCGGCGCCGCCCGGGTTGGCCGACAATCCGCGCCGAAAGCGCGAATAGAGGGCGTGCGAAGCGTTGCTCGTCATTTTCGATCACCGATCCAGGCATTGCGGTGCGCCGGTTACCCGGGGCGGGGTGAATGTTTTATCCGGCGGTGGACTTCATTGGGAACTTCGAGTATGTTCTGGGCGGGACAGGCCGAATGCGGCGGTTTTCCGGGGGGATGGCCATGGTCCTCCGCTCCGGAGGCCATCCGCAGCCGGAAGTCTTTTCTGCGAACGTTTCCCGTTGTTTCCCGAGTACATGTTCCCGTGCTTTCCCGTAATTTCCAGCACTGCAGTGCGGCCGGTGTTCCGGCCGCGGGAGCGGTTTTGCGTTTTCCGACCGAGAGAAGTGGTGTAGCCGCCATGTGGGACGAACAGTTCGAAACGACCCTGCGAAACTCCCTTCCTTTTCTCGCCGCCGGCGACGAGATCCGGGAGGACACCAGCCTGATGGACGCGGGCCTGGACTCCATGGGAATCGTCGAGCTCCTGGCCAAGCTTGAGGCCGCTTACGGGGTCCGGTTCCAGGACGACGCGCTCACCCTGGAGACCTTCGAGACCCCCGGCACCCTGTGGAAGGTCCTGGCCGGCCTGCGGTGACCGGCCGGCCACCCGGCCGCCCGGGGCCGCCCGTACCCGGCTCCGCCGCAGACCGCTAGCGCCCCGCGGTGGCCGTGTCCCGCACGGCCACCATCCGCGGGGTCACCGGTAGCACGGTGAAGTTGTCGCGGGTGAT
The DNA here is from genome assembly GCF_054778995.1 of Streptomonospora sediminis. Lineage (NCBI taxonomy): Bacteria > Bacillati > Actinomycetota > Actinomycetes > Streptosporangiales > Nocardiopsidaceae > Streptomonospora > Streptomonospora sediminis. Next base: position 11,221 of record NZ_BAAGYZ010000145.1, on the reverse strand, counting down.
CGCCACCCGGCCGAACAGCGCGTCCTGCCCGCACACGCAGACCCTGCCCACACCCAGCCGACCCAGCGCGGCCACGGCATCCGGCCAGCGCAGCGCGCGCACGAACGTGTCCAGCAGCAGGGTGCGCACCTCCTCGCCCGTGGTGAGCACCTTGCCGTCGTGGTCGTCGACAACGGGCAGGTGCGGGTCGGCGAAGGACAGCCCGGCCATTGCCTCCGCCGCGCTGGCGCGCAGCCCGGCGAACGCCGCCGAGTGCATCGGCGGGCGCATGGTGTACAGCGACAGCCCGCCAAGTGCGCGGACGCGCTGCTGCAGCCACTCCACCCGTGCTTCCCGCAGCGAGAGCATGGTGAAGTCGTGGTCGATGACGCAGGCGACGTCGTGCCACTCGCCCTGCTCGCCGAGCTCGCCGAGCACCGTCTCCAGCCCTTCGCCGGGCACCCGCACGAAGGAGTGGGTGACGATGTCGGTGTACTCGGCGGCGAAGTAGGCGGCGGTGCGCCGCGCCAGCTCCGCGGTGAGTGCGATCCCCTCCTCGGCGCTGAGCGCGCCGGAGTACACGGCCGCGGCGCGGCCGCCGAAGCTGGGGCCGACACACACGGCCGGCTCGATGCGGTGTTCGCGGTGCGCCCACTCGGCCAGGGCCAGCGAGTTCACCACGAACGCGACCTGGGCCGCCTCGGAGTAGTCGTCCGCGGAGCCGCGGAACTCCTCCAGCAGCGGGTAGCCGAGGACCCCGTCGGCGACGGCCGCCAGCCGCCGCGCCTCCTCGGCGCCCTCCATGAACGCCAGGGTTTCGGCGTTGCGGGAGGGGCCCATGCCCGGAAACACGACCGCGGTTTCGGGTTCCTTGCTCAATTCCATGACGGCTGTTCCAAACTCGTGAGGAATTCGATCATGACCTCGGTGAAGCGTTCCGGTTCCTCCAGGTGCGGCGAGTGGCTGGAGTCCTCGAACACGTGCCGTCGGGCGCCGGGAACGAGTTCGTGGAAAGGCCGGATCGATTCCGGGGTCACCTCGTCGTGGCTCCCGGACAGCACCAGCGTGGGTGCCGTGATTTCGGGCAGCAGATCCACCACGCCCCAGTCCTTCAGGGTGCCGATGACGTGGAACTCGCAGGGCCCGTTCATCGCCAGGTAGACGGCGGGGTTGCTGAAGGTGTCCATGAACGTGGCCGTGAACTCGCGCGGCCAGGGGTCCATGCGCAGCACGTGCCGGTTGTAGAACACCATCATCGCCTCGAAGTACGCGCGTTCGTCGGTGGTACCGGCGGCCTCGTGGGCGCGCAGCGTCGCATCCACCCCCTCGGGCAGGCGGTCGCGCAGCACCTTCAGTTCCTTGAGCCAGTCCGGGTAGGAGGCCGGCGAGTTCGCCACCACCAGACCGCGCAGCCCGGGCGGGCGGTTCGCCGCGTGTTTGGCGCCCAGCAGCCCGCCCCACGAGTGCCCGAACAGCACGTAGTCGTCGGCGATACCGAGCCGGTTCAGCAGGTTGCCGAGCTCGTCGTTGAACAGTTCCGGTGTCCACCAGCCCGGATCGGCGCCGGCCACGTGGGTGGAGCCGCCGTTGCCGAGCTGGTCGTAGTGGACCACCGGCCACCCCGCGTCGGCGAGTTCGGCAAGGCCGAGAAGGTAGTCGTGGGTGCCTCCGGGGCCGCCGTGCAGCACCACGACCGCGGGCTTGCCGCCGCCCGGGGTTCCGGTCACCCGGTACCAGGTCGCGTAATCGCCGAACGGCACCGTTCCCCGGGTACTGGGGGCTCGGGACAAGTCGACCACCTCATCCGCGCCGGACCGGGGCGTGCCGCGGTCGGGCGCCGTCGTTCGCCGGTGAGTGCAGCGCCGCCCGGCGCGTTCGGGCACGGGGGCGGCCACGACGACGCTAAGCGCCCGCCCCGCCGCGGGCGGACCCCTACCCGGCCCGTGCCCCACCCCTGAAACCCCCCAAGCCCGAGATATGCGGTTTCCGGGGTGCGGACCAGGGCATTTCTGGCCGGTAGTCCGCCCGGCCCGCACCCGGCCGGGAACGGGGCTTTTCCGCTCCGGGAAACGGCAGAAGTGGGTACCATCGGATTTCGCGCATTCAACGGACGCGGAATCCGCCCGCATCCCCCCAGCGTCGAGGGTCCGCCATGAAGCAACTGCTGCTGCGCATATCCGAACTCGACCAACGCGTCGGTGACCAGCTCCGCGTGATCGCCTTTTTCGACGCACTGCTGCAATCCGGAACCGGGCTCGACCGGCTGCTGCTGGAGGCCGCGCGGCTGGCGGAATGCCCGGTAGGGGTGAGCGTGCCCGCCAAAGGGGTGCACCGGCGCGCCGGATCCTCCGGAGCCATGCTCGGCGGCGCAGCCCACGGCGCCCGCAGCCACCCCCTGCCCAACGGCGGCGAGGTGTGGATGGAGCGGCACGGCGGCGAACTGGCACTCGACGCGATGCTGCTGGAACGCCTCGCGATCTCCTGCGCCACCGTCCTGGGCGGCGGCACCCCCTCGCCCGCCCTCGGCGACCCCGCCCTCCTGGAGCTGGTGTTCGGCGCCGCCTCCGGCGATCTGGAACGATCCCGGGCGCTGCGGCTGGTGGGGCTGGCCCCCGACCGCCCCGTCCAGGTCGCCGCGGTGGGCGGCCTCGCCTCTGAGCGCGCCCAGACCGCCCAAGCGCTGGGCGGGCGCACGGCACCCCTCGACGGCCTGTGCGGGGTGCTGGTGTCCGAGGCGCCCTGGCCCGACGAACACGGCGGCGAACTCCCCGGCACCGCCCCCGTCGGGGTGGGGCCGCGCATTCCCGCCGCCCGGGCCGCCGACGCCTGGCAGATGGCGCGTACGGCGCTCCGGTTCGCCGGACCCGGCCTGCTGTGGGGTCGGGTGGTGCACTGGGAGCGGCTGGGCGGCTTCGCGCAACTCGCCGAACACCTGCCCGACTCGGTGCTGGCCGCCTCGCCCGACACCGCCGCACTGGAGCGGCTGGCGGACGGCGGCGCCGGCGGCCCGCTGCTGAACACCCTGGACGCCTACGCCGCCAGCGACTCCCTGCGCCAGACCGCCGCCCGGCTCTTCCTGCACCGCAGCTCGGTCGCCGCCCGCATCGCCCGCGCCGAACGCGAACTCGGCTTCGACCTGCACACCCAGCAAGGGCGGTCCCGACTCACCCTCGCGCTGACCATGTACCGGTTGCGCACCCCCGGCCACAGCACCGACCCCGACCCCGCCGGCTGACCCGCACCCGCGCCGCGCCTCTCGCACCCCCACCGCCGCGACCTGGGCAGTGGCCGCCGGAACCCCGCCCGGAACCCGTCCCCACCCCGGATCCGCAAGGGGTGCTGAGGGGGTAGCTAGGGGTCGGTCCGGCGCCGCGCGATCAATACCGTCTTGCCTGTGCCGATGGGGTGGCGGCCCGATCCTGCCCGCTGCCCGGCCCCCGTTCCGGCGTGCCCGCGCCCGGTCGGCACACGGCCCGGCCACCGGACAGGTACCGCGGCCGGTCCGGACCCGGACAACGAAATGGCTCGGAAAGGACGGCTCCATGCGCGTCGTTGTCACCCAACTCGCCGCGACCGCCCACCTCAACCTGGTGGTGCCGATCGGGTGGGCGCTCAAGGCAGCCGGCCACGACGTCGTGGTCGCCGGCCAACCGGACATCATGCCGGCGGTGGAGAAGACCGGCCTGACCGGAGTCGCGGTCGGCGACGCGGCCCGCTACGCCGAACGCCTCGCCGAACTGCCCCCCGAGCAGACCATCTACGGCTCCGGATACGACATCACCGAAATGCGGCCCGAGGTCCTCACCTACGAGTACGTCCGCGACTGCCTGGCCGCCTTCGCCTCGGAACTGGCGCTCGACATCAACACCGACCACACGGTCTACGACGGCCTTGTGGAGTTCTGCCGGTCCTGGCAGCCCGACCTGGTCGTGTGGGACAGCATGACGTTCACCGGCCCGGTGGCCGCGGCCGCCTGCGGCGCGGCACACGTGCGCACCACCATCGGCCGCGACCACTGGGGCCGCATGCGCGAACTGTTCCTGCGGCTGCGCGCCGAGCGACCCGAAGCCGCCGGTGAGGACCCGGTCCGCGACTGGATGGGTGCCAAACTCGACAAGTACGGCGCCGCATTCACCGACGACCTCGTCCTGGGCCAGGCCACCATCGACGCGGTGCCGCCGTGGATGCGGATCCCCTCGGAGTACGCGCCGATCCCGATGCGCTACATCGCGCACAACGGCCCCGGCGCCATCCCCGACTGGCTGCAGGGCCCGCCCCCCGAGCGGCCCCGCGTGTGCCTGACCGTCGGAGTCTCCGCCGAAGAGGTGTGGGACGGCCGCCGGGCCCTGGGATTCGGCGACCTGTTCGAGGCCGTCGGCGACCTCGACGCCGAGATCGTGGCGCTGTTCGACCCGGACTCGGTCCCCGACGGCGCGACCGTGCCCGGCAACATCCGCATCCCCGGGTTCGTGCCGCTGCACCCGCTGCTGAAGACCTGCTCCGGCATTATCCACCACGCCGGCACCGGCACCACCCTCACCGCCCTGCTCAACGGCGTGCCGCAGCTGATCATCCCGCATTCGCTGCACGACGAGCGCCAAGTTGCCCAGGCCGTGCACGACCACGGGGTCGGCGTGCACCTGCCGCCCGCCCGGCTCACCGCCCAGAGCCTGCGCACCGAGCTGGTGCGGATCCTGGACGACCCGTCCTTCGCCCAGCGGGCCGCACGCGCCCGCGAGGAGATACGGCACACGCCCGCACCGCACGACCTGGTCCGGGAACTGGAAGAGATCGCGGCACCCGGCCGGCGGGCGGTTGCCCCGCCCGCACCGGCCTGAACCGGCCGGGGCGCGAGCCGTACACCCCCCGCGGCCGCGCCCCGGCCCCCGCCCGCCGCGCTTCCCCCCACTACTCCAAGGCTGGTTGAGATCCGATGGCCAATGACGAAAAGTTCCGGGACTATCTCAAGCGCGCCACCGCCGACCTGCAGCGCACCCGCCGGCGGCTGCGGGAGGCCGAAGCCAAAGAGCGCGAGCCCATCGCGATCGTGGCGATGGGCTGCCGCTACTCCGGCGGTGTGGACACGCCCGAGGACCTGTGGGACATGGTCGCCGACGGCCGGTCGGGCATCGTGCCCTTCCCCGAGGACCGCGGCTGGGACCTGGACGCGCTCTACAGCGCCGATCCGGCCGACGGCGGCACCACCTACGCGCGCGAAGGCGGGTTCCTCGACGGCGCGGGCGACTTCGACGCCGCGTTCTTCGGGATCAGCCCCCGCGAGGCACTGGCCATGGACCCCCAGCAGCGGCTGGTGCTGGAAATCGCCTGGGAGACCCTGGAACGCTCCGGAATCGAACCCCGCACACTGCGCGGCACCCCCACCGGCGTCTTCGTCGGCGGCACCCAGACCGGCTACGTCTCCGGGTCCGGCCCTTTCCCCGAAGGCACCGAGGGCTACCTGCAGACCGGCAACACCAGCTCGGTGATCTCCGGGCGCATCGCCTACACCCTGGGTCTGGAAGGCCCGGCCGTCACCGTCGACACCGCCTGCTCATCCTCCCTGGTCGGGATGCATCTGGCGTGCGAGTCGCTGCGCCGCGGCGAAAGCACCCTCGCCCTCGCCGGCGGAGTCACGGTCATGCCCACCCCCGAGCTGATGGTCGACTTCAGCCGCCAGCAAGGGCTCGCCCGCGACGGCAAGGTCAAGGCGTTCTCCGACGACGCCGACGGCACCGTCTTCTCCGAAGGCGCCGGCATGCTGCTGCTGGAGCGGCTGTCCGACGCCCGCGCCAACGGCCACCAGGTGCTCGCCGTCATCCGCGGCACCGCCACCAACCAGGACGGCGCCAGCAACGGCCTGTCCGCCCCCAGCGGCCCCGCCCAAGAGCGCGTCCTGCGCCGCGCCCTCACCGCAGCAGGGCTCGCCCCCACCGACATCGACGCGGTCGAGGCGCACGGCACCGGCACCTCCCTCGGCGACCCCATCGAAGCCCAAGCACTGCTCGCGGTCTACGGCGACCGGCCCGAGGAGCGGCCGCTGTGGCTGGGCGCGGTCAAGTCCAACATCGGCCACACCCAGGCCGCGGCCGGTGTCGCCGGCGTCATCAAAACCGTCCAGGCCATGCACAACGGCGTGCTGCCGCGCACCCTGCACGTCTCCCGCCCCACCGGCCACGTCGAATGGGACCAGGGCCGCGTCCGGCTGCTCGACCAGGACCGCGGCTGGGAGCCGCAGGCCGGATCCCCGCGCCGCGCGGGCGTGTCATCGTTCGGCGTGAGCGGCACCAACGCCCACGTCATCATCGAGGAACCGGCCGCGGCCGAAGCGGCCGCCGGCACCCCGGAGGACGGCGCCGAGGACACCGCAGAGGGCGCCGCAGAGGGCGCCGCCGACCAGCCCGCGCAGCAGCACACCGAGGAGCGGCCCGCACCCTTCACCGGCGACAGCCGCGCCACCTGCTGGGTGGTGACCGGCCGCGGCGAGAACGCGCTGCAGGCCCAGGCCGCCCGGCTGGCCGCACACGTCCGCGACCGCGCCGACCACACCCCGCACGACATCGGCCACTCCCTGGCCACCTCCCGCACTATGTTCGGCGACCGCGCCGCGGTCATCGGCACCGAACGGGAAAACCTGCTCGCCGGCCTGGACGCACTCGCCGCCGGGGGCACCGGCCCCGCGCTGGTCCAGGGCACTGCGCCGGCCCCGCGTGAAGCGGTGTTCGTCTTCCCCGGCCAGGGATCGCAGTGGGCGGGCATGGGCGCCGAACTCGCCGACACCTCACCGGTCTTCGCCGCCCGCCTGCACGAATGCGCCGACGCGCTCGCCGAGTTCACCGACTGGGACCTGCTCGCCGTGCTGCGCGGCGACAACGGCGCGCCCGGCCTGGACCGGGTCGACGTCGTCCAGCCCGCCACCTGGGCGGTCGTGGTCTCCCTGGCCGCGCTGTGGGAGTCGGTCGGCGTGCGGCCCGCCGCCGTCATAGGCCACTCCCAGGGCGAGGTCGCCGCGGCCTGCGTGGCCGGCGCGCTGCCACTGCGCGACGCCGCCCGCGTGGTGGCCCTGCGCAGCAAGGCCATCGGCCGCGAACTGGCCGGGTCCGGCGGCATGCTCGCCGTACCCCTGCCCGAGGACCAGGTGCGGCGGCGGATCGAACCGTGGGGCGAGCACCTCTCGGTCGCCGCGGTCAACGGCCCGGCCGCGGTGGTGGTCTCCGGCGGCGCCGACGCCATCGGCGAGCTGCACGCGGCACTGAACGGCGACGGTGTCCAGGCCAAGAAGATCGCCGTGGACTACGCCTCGCACTCCGCCCAGGTGGAGCGGCTGAGCGCAACCCTCGCGGCCGACCTCGCCGGAACCGGGCCGCGCCCCGCCGACGTGCCGTTCTACTCCACGGTCACCGGCGACCTCCTCGACACCGCCGCGGTGGACGCGGGCTACTGGTACACCAACCTGCGCGAGCGGGTCCGGTTCGCCGAGACCGTGCGGCTCGTCGCCGATGCCGGACACGACCTGTTCATCGAGGTCAGCCCGCATCCGGTGCTGAGCATGGCGGTGCAGGACACCATCGACGCCGCCGGGCACACCGGCACCGCACTGGGCACACTGCGCCGCGACGAAGGCGGCGCGGTCCGCTTCCTCACCTCGCTGGCCGAGGCGTTCTGCGCCGGCGCCCCCGCCGACTGGGGCGCGGTGTTCGCCGGAACCGGCGCCACACGGGTCGACCTGCCCACCTACGCCTTCCAGCGCGAGCGGTACTGGATGGAGCTCAGCGCAACCGCCGACGTGCGCGGCGCCGGCCTGGCCGACACCGACCACCCGTTGATCGGGGCGGCCGTGGAGTTGCCGGAGCGGGGCGGTGCGGTGCTGACGGGCCGGATGTCGGTTTCGGCGCAGCCGTGGTTGGCCGATCATGCGGTAGGCGAGACCGTGGTGTTTCCGGGGACCGGGTTCGTGGAGTTGGCGGTGCGCGCGGGTGACGAGGTCGGCTGTTCCGTTGTCGAGGAGCTGACGTTGGAGGCGCCGCTGGTGGTCGAGGGCGGTGCGGCCGTGGTCCTGCAGGTCACCGCGGGCGCCGCCGACGACACCGGCCGGCGGTCGGTCGCCGTGCACTCCCGTACCGGCACGCGCGGCTGGACCCGCCATGCCGGCGGCACCCTCGCTGCCGCTGCCGCGGATACCGGTGAGGCGGCGGCGTCCTTCGATTTGGCGCAGTGGCCGCCGGCGGGTGCGCGGCCGGTCGATGCGGAGGGCCACTACGGGCGGTTGGCGGCCGCGGGCTACGGCTACGGGCCCGCGTTCCAAGGGCTGAAGCGGGCGTGGATGCGCGGCGGCGAGGTGTTCGCCGAGGTCGAGTTGGCCGAACGCGAAGCCGCCCAGGCCGGGCGGTTCGGTATCCACCCGGCACTGCTGGACTCCGCACTGCACGCCACCGGGCTGCTGGAGACCGCGGGCGCCGACGGCGGAGGCGGTGTCGAGCTGCCGTTCGCCTGGAGCGGTGTGGAACTGCTGGCCTCCGGCGCCACCCACATCCGCGTCCACATCGCGCCCACCGACGGCGGCGGCAGCCGGGTGCTGCTGGCCGACGGCGCCGGAGCGCCCGTGGCCATCGTCCGCGACCTGCTTTCCCGCCCGGTGCCCGCCGAAGGCCTGGCGCCCGGGACGGCGACCGGCCACGAGCACCTGCACCACCTGCAGTGGGCACCGGCACCCGCCGCCGGCGGATCGGCGGCGGTCCCGCAGCGCGTGGCCGTCACCGGCGCCGCCGAGTCCGGAGCCGCGGCGCCGGGAATCGCCGCGGCGATCGGTGCGGCAGGGGCCGCCGTTGAAACCCACGCAGACCTGCCCGCCCTGGTCAGCGCGGTCGAAGCGGGCGCGCCCGCCCCGGACGCCGTCGTGCTGTGCCTGGACCCGGCGACGGACACGGGCGGGGAACGCCCTGCGGCGCTGCGCGCCGGAATGGCCCGGATGCTGGCGGCACTGACCGCCTGGACCGCCTGCGAACACCTCGCGGACACCCGGTTGGTGGTGGTGACGCGGGGTGCGGTGGCGGTCGGCAGCGCCGATGCGGCGCCGGATCCCGCGGCGGCGGCCGTGCTGGGATTGGTGCGTTCGGCGCAGGCGGAGAACCCGGGCCGGATCCTGCTGGTGGACGCCGACACCACCGCGGAAACCGCGGCGGCGCTGCCCGCGGCGGTCGCGGTGGCCGATGAGCCGCAGGTGGCGGTGCGCGGCGGCGAGGTGCTGGTTCCGCGGCTGGTGCGGGCGGAGGCGGCGGCGGAGCTGGCGGTTCCGGCGGGCGCGGGTTCGTGGCGGTTGGACACCACGGAGGCGGGCTCGATCGGCAATCTTGCGTTGGTTCCGGCGCCTGAGGCCGACCGGGAACTGGCGCCGGGCGAGGTGCGGGTCGCAGTGCGCGCGGCCGGACTGAACTTCCGCGATGTCGCCGTCACTCTGGGGCTGGTCGCCGAGAACGGCGAGGCGATCGGCGGCGAGTTCGCCGGGGTGGTCACCGAGATCGGACACGGGGTCGCGGACCTGGCCGTCGGCGACCGGGTCATGGGGCTGGCGGAGGCCGCGTTCGGCCCGCAGGTGATCACCGACGCCCGGTTGGCCGCCAGGATGCCCGCCGGCTGGTCGTTCGCCGGCGCAGCCGCGGTACCGGTCGTGTTCGCGACCGCTTTCTACGGTCTGCGGGATTTGGCGGACTTGCGGGCCGGGGAGCGGGTGCTGGTCCATTCGGGTGCGGGCGGCGTGGGTATGGCCGCCATTCAAATCGCCCGGTATGCGGGTGCGGAGGTGTTCGCGACCGCTTCGCCGGGCAAGTGGGACCGGTTGCGGGAGTTGGGGGTGGCCGAGGACCACATCGCCTCCTCCCGCGATCTGGGCTTCGCCGAAGCGTTCCGGACACTGGTGGGCGATGCGGGCATGGACGTGGTGCTGAACTCGCTTGCGGGCGAGTTCACCGACGCGTCGCTGGACCTGCTGGGTGCGGGCGGGCGCTTCATCGAGATGGGCAAGACCGACAAGCGCGACCCGGGCGAGGTCGCCGCGGCCCGGCCCGGGATCACCTACACCACCTTCGACTTGATGGACGCCGGGCCCGAGCGGGTCGCAACCATGCTGGCCGAACTGCTGTCGCTGTTCTCCGCGGATGCCCTGGCGGGTCTGCCGGTGCGGTGTTGGGATGTGCGGCGGGCGCCGGAGGCGTTCCGGCACATCGCCCAGGCCAAACACACGGGCAAGCTGGTGCTGACAATGCCGCGCGAGCCCGACCCGGACGGGACGGTGCTGGTCACCGGCGGTACCGGCGGGTTGGGGGCGGTGCTCGCCCGCCACCTGGTGGCCGAGCGCGGCGCGCACCGGCTTCTGCTGGCCTCGCGCCGCGGCCCTGATGCGCCCGGCGCCACCGAACTGCGGGAGGAGCTGGAGCGGGCGGGCGCGGTGGTCGACATCGCCGCCTGCGACCTCGGCGACCCGGCCGAGGTCGCCGCGCTGCTGGACCGGGTGCCGCGGTCGCATCCGCTGACGGCCGTGTTCCACACCGCCGGAGTGTTGGACGACGGGGTGGTGTCGTCCCTCGATACCGAAAAGGTGGACCGGGTGCTGCGGCCCAAGGCCGATGCCGCCTGGCATCTGCACGCGGCAACCCGCCACCTGGATTTGGCCGCGTTCGTGCTGTACTCGGCCGCCGCCGGGACGCTGAACAGCGCCGGGCAGGGCAACTACGCCGGTGCCAACTGCTTCCTCGACGCACTGGCGCACTACCGGCGCGCCCGCGGTCTTCCGGCGCAGTCGCTGGCCTGGGGAGTGTGGGCACCCGAAGCGGGCGGCATGACCCGGGAGCTGACAGGCGCCGACCTGGAGCGGCTGGCCGACTCGGGCTTCACCGCCATGGACGCCGACCTGGGCATGGCGCTGCTGGATGCGGCGCTGGCCGACCCGCAGCCGCTCGTGTTCCCGTTGCCGGTGGATGCGGGGGTGTTGGGGGCGCGTGCGGGTGGTGTGCCCGCGGTGTTGCGGGGGTTGGTGCGGTCGCGGGTGCGGCGTGCGGCCGACTCGGGCCCGGAGTCGGGGGAGTCCTCGGCGTTGGCGCGGCGCCTCGCGGGGCTGGGTGCGGCGGAGGCGGCCCGTGCTCTGGTGGCGCTGGTGCGGTCGGAGGCGGCGGCGGTGCTGGGCTATAGGTCGGTGGAGGCGATCGGTGCGGGGCGGGCGTTCAAGGAGTTGGGGTTTGATTCGCTGACG
>NZ_BAAGYZ010000144.1:0-29025 GCF_054778995.1 Streptomonospora sediminis | reverse complement strand
GTTGTTGCTGAAGACGGGCATGGGGGTGCCTCCTTCCCTTGTCGCCGACTCCCAGCCGACACTTCCGGGTATTCATGGGGGAAACGCACCCAAACAAACAGCTGGGGGAGAACGAACGTGGCGACGGACGGCGACGGGAAGGTTAACGCTGCTGAAACCATGGCTGATGATCGGCTGCGCTGCGCCGATGTGGCTCCGTGTGTCCTTCGCAACAGGTCGCCGAACCGGACAGTGCGCGCTGCCTGCGCCGCCCCGCGCCGCTCTGGGCGGCACGTTGCGGCTCTTGCGCGGCCTGCACGGTCGGCCGGGCGCAATGCCGAGCGGCTCCCCGGTCGGCGGTTGCGCATTGTGTGGCGGGCACTCGGCGCGGAGATGGCGGCGGGATGACCGGTTCCTTCTCGGGTGCTTGTCGTTCCGGGGTGCCGCACGCATTGTTCGTGCCAGGGGCAACATTAAACAGCAACCGTCACTGCACTAACGGAATCGTTCAGTGGCGGGGTCGGCGTTCAGTGCCAACGGGAACGAACAGGAACGAACGGGAGGGAACGTGAACGGACGGGAACGGTGCGATCGGCGAAAGTTTTCGATCGGGTCCGCGGTCCGTGGATTTCCGGCGGTTTCCACTCATACGACAAGTTCCCTTGAACGTTTCCGATCAGCTTACTAGCATCAATAAAAGCCACACCGAAACGCAGGTGATGTCACATGTACGCCGAAGAGCGGCAACGCAGCATCCTGGAGCGCGCCCGCAGGGACGGCAAGGTCGACGTCGCGCGCCTCGCTTCGGAATTCGATGTCACCTACGAGACTGTGCGGCGCGACCTGACCGCGCTTGAGCGCCACGGTGTGCTGCGTCGGGTGCACGGCGGAGCGATCCCCGTCGAACGCCTGGGGTTCGAGCCCACGCTGGCCCAGCGCGACTCCGTCATGACCCCGGAGAAGGAGCGCATCGCCAAGGCCGCTCTCGACGAGGTGCCGGTCGAAGGGGCGGTTCTGCTGGACGCGGGTACCACCACGGGCCGACTCGCCGAACAGTTGCCTTCCGACCTCACGGTCGTCACCAATTCCGTCTCCATCGGGCTGACACTTACCCCGCGCGCCAACATCAACCTGATGCTGCTGGGTGGCAGGCTCCGGCCGCGCACGCAGGCGACAGTCGAGAGTTGGGCGCTGCAAGCACTGGAGGAGACCTTCGTCGACGTCGCCTTCATGGCCTGCAACGGCGTCTCGGCCGAACACGGTCTCACCACGCCCGACACAGCGGAAGCCCAGGTCAAGCGGGCGATGATCCGCTCGGCGCGCCGTGTCGTCCTGCTCGCCGACCACACCAAGGTGGGCAACGACCACTTCGCGCGCTTCTCCACACTCGACCAGGTCGCCTGCATCATCACCGACTCCGGCCTCGCCGATGGCCTGGCCGACGAACTCGCCGCCTTCGGTCCCCGGGTCGTCGTGGTCTGACCCGCTGCCGCGGTCGGCGCCGCCCCCGTGGCGCTGGCCGTCCGCCGCCGGCCGCCCTTCCGCCATCGGTTCCCCTGGTTTTCACCGCCGGTTCGCCCGGCTTGGGCCGCACCGCCGCACACGGCCCGGCTTTCGCATGCGCGCAGCCAGGGGGCGGTTTGCCCACCCCGGACAGCGCGTGGCAACGTGTGTGATTTAGGTTGTCTTGTCGTGGTGTTCAGTTGGCGCAACCTTGTTTGCCACACTGACCTTCTATAAAGTTGCCCAAAGCCAAGGGACAACGCAGGCAATACAACACCAACGCCCGACCTGAGCCGCAGCGGCCGACGGGTAGCCGAGTAGCGGCACCCGGTCAGCCCTCCCCCTCGGTTCTTACGCGCGGCCGAGCCCTCTGCGCCGATCGCGGAGCACGGCCGCCGGCCGCCGGTGGAGCCCGCCGAACGGAACTCCTGGGATGGAATCGAATGCAGCCAACGATCGGCGCCGTGCTTCCGCACCGGTCGCCTGGGAGCGGTCGTGTTGCATCCGCGGCTGCGCTCAGGGCGGCTGCGGGCTGTGTACTTGCGCTGTCCGCCATGCTGCTCGCGGGCTGCTCGGCAGAGGGGGCGCCGCCCGACCAGGGCGCGGATGCCTCTTCGGCGGGTGCGCCGCAGCCGACCGCCACAGCGGCCGGCGACAAGGGGGCGGCGCTGGCCGCCTACACCGCCATGTGGCAGGAGGCGGCGGAAGCCTCGCACCAGGGCGGCGGCGCCACCGGCGACCTCGACCGCTACGCTACGGGCGCCGCCCTGCTGCTGCTGAGCGAAGCCCTCGCCGGCGCGGACGGCACAAAGGTCACCGGTGAACCCGTGCTCGCTCCCGAAGCAAAGATGAGCGACGCCGACCACGTGCAGGTCACCGATTGCCTTGACGACTCCGGTTGGAACCTGGGGGCAGGACCCTCGTCGTCGGCGGCCGGGCCGCGCCGCGTCGAGGCGGGACTGGTCCACGACGGGCTTGCCTGGCGGGTCAGCGAACTACGGATTTGGGAGCCGGGAACATGCTGAATCGGACGGGAACGGCCTCCCTCGCGGCCGTCGTGCTCGTACTGGCCACCGCATCGGCGGCCCGTGCCGACACCGGAGGCGGAGGGGCGCCCTCCGACTCCTTCCTCGGCCAGATCGAGTGCGGCAACGACGGCGGAGCCGGCTGCGACATCATCCTCCAGTGGATGCAGCACAACGGCGGAAAACCCGGCAGCGGCGGCGAACCCGCTTCCGATGACGGCGGCGCCGAACCCTCCACTCCGAGCAAGTGGGACTCGGTCGACTGGGACGCCGTCGATTGGGATGCGGTGGATTGGGACGCCATCGACTGGGAGTCGATCGACTACAGCCAGGGCGAGGACGGCGGCGGCGAAGAAACCCCCGCCGACCCCATGGCGCTGATCGTCGAATCCATGGACTCCTTCGACCTGCCCAAGCCCGAAATCTCCTCCTCCCCGGCGACCGAATCCCTGGTCTTGGTCAAGACCCCGGTTTGGCTGTGGATCGACGATCAGCAGTGGCAGCCCACAACGGCCGAGGCCGACGTCCCCGACCTGTCCCTGGAGCTCACCGCCACCCCGCGCGCCACCCGCTGGACCATGGGCGACGGCACCGAGTTCACCTGCGACGGCCCGGGTACCCCTTACGACCCCGAAGTGCACGCCCCCGACACGCAGTCGCCCGACTGCGGCCACGTCTACCAACGCTCCTCTGCGGCCCAGCCCGGCGGCGCCTACACGGTGACCGCGGAAATCACCTGGGACCTCAACTGGGAGATGTCCAACGGCGAGACCGGCCGGCTCGACACCGTCACGACGGCCTCGCAGGTCGACCTGACCGTCGAGGAGTCCCAGGGCCTGGTGACCGGGGGCGGCGCGTGAACACCGACGGCGCCGCGGCGCCCCCCGCTCGTCCCGCTGCGGTGCCGCGGACACCGCCCACAGCACGAAAGGCAAGGACACGGTGAGCACCACGACCGGCGCGCGGCCCGCAGCCGCCGAGAGCCGTCCGACCACAGCGCCACCGCAGGTGCGCCTGTTGGGCAGCGGCCCCCGGCGGTGGCGCTGGCTGGGCCTGGGGCTGGCCATCATGACCGCGGGCGCCCTGGCCGGCGTTGCCGCGGTCGAGCGCCTCGACGACCGCCAAGAGGTACTGGTGGCCGGGGGCGACCTCGCGGCCGGCCACGTCCTTACCGCAGCCGACCTCGAAGTCGCGCGCATCTCCGTTTCCCAGAGCGTCTCCGTCGTCGAGGAGGACCGGCTGCAGGAGGCTGTCGGCAGCGCCCTGACCGTCCCTGTCCCCGAAGGCGGCGTCCTGCCCGCCTCGGCGCTGGGCCCCGGATCCGACTACCCCGCCGACGGCAAGGCCGTCGTGGGCGCCGTGCTGGCTCCCGGACGTTTCCCCGCCTCGCTGGAGCGCGGCGCAGCGGTGTCCGTGGTGCTGGTCGGCGACTCCACCGCTCCCGGCGGCGCCGTTTCCGGCTCGGGCGGCGGTTCGGGCGGCGGCACCGGCGGGCAGGGCGGCGCCGCGGCGGGTTCCGGTTCCGGTGTCACCGCCTACCCGGCCCGGGTCCAGTCGGTGGAGGTCTCGGAGTCCGACGGTTCGGCAAGCGTCGAGCTGGTCGTCGCCGCCGATGCCGCCGCCCAGGTCTCGGCCGCTGCCTCGACCGAGCAGGCCGCGGTCGTGCAGGTGCAGCCGAGGGGGCAGGGCTGATGGGACAAACCGTCGCACTCTTCTCGCTGGGCGGGGCGCCCGGTGTCACCGTGACCGCGCTGGCCATGGCCGCGGTGTGGCCCGAACCCGCGGGTGCGGCGCTGGTCGAGGCCGACGCCTCCGGCGGCGACATCGCCGCATGGCACCGGCTGCAGCCGTCTCCCGGTGTCACCGACCTCGCCGCCGCCACGCGCCACCGCGGCCCCGGCCAGCAGGCCGACCCGCACGCCTACACCCAGCAGCTGCCCGGCGGCTTGGCCGTGTGCCCGGGCCCGGCCTCGGCGGACCCCGCAGGCGGCGCCGTCCAACTGCTGGCCACCAACAACCCGGCGCTGACCGCCGTCCCCGCCGCGGCCCCCGCTGCCACCCCCGGCACCGCCCCCGCCGCTGAAGCGGACGGCGCCGCCGGCACGGGCGCCGCCGGCTCTGCCGCCCTCATCGCCGACCTCGGACGGCTCGCCCCGCGCACCCCGACCGCGCACCTGGCCGCCCACGCCGGCGAGGCACTGCTGCTGGTCCCCGACGACCTCGCCCAACTGCGCCGGGTCAAGCAGTCGGCGACCGCGCTGGCCGACTCCATCGAGCGGCTGCGCGTTGTCGTCACCGGCGGATCCGGTGCCACCGGCGAGATCGCCGAGGTACTGGGCCTGCCCGTCTTCGACACCCGCATCCCCGCCGACCCCAAGAGCGCCGCGTTCCTGCGCGGCGAGGCGAACCTGCGCCGTCCTGCCCGCCGCCCGCTGTTCAAAGCCGCCCTCGCCCTGGCCCGTACCGTTACCGCCGCAGGCCAGGCGGCAGCGCAGCCGCCGCCGCAGCCGCGCGCGCAGCGCTACGCCGCAGCGGAGCCCGCCCGCGGCGCCCGCGGAACGGACACGCAACCGTGAGCCATCGGAGGGCCAAGTGAGCGAGACCGACCTCTCCCAGCGCGGCGGGCGCTTCGACCGCTTCGCCGACCCCGAACGCGCCGAACGCGAGGACGCGTGGACGGCATGGGTGGCCACCGAGGCCGGCCGCCGCCTCAGCGAACTGCTGAGCAGCGAAGAGACCGACGCCAAGGATTACCGCCGCCACGCCGAACGCGTCATCGCCCAAATCCTCGACGAGGCCGCCCGCACCGCCCTCTCCCAGGGCCGTGCCGTGCTGGACTCCAACGCCGAAGAGGTGATCGCGGCCCGCGCCCTGTCGCAGGTGTCGGGCCTGGGGCCGCTGCAACCGCTGCTGGACGACCCCCAAATCGAGAACATCAACTGCAACGGCACCCAGGTGTGGGTCCGCTACGGCGACGGCACCCGCGAACGCCGCCCCCCGCTGTTCGCCACCTCCGACGACCTTGTCGCGCTGGTGCGGCGCATCGCCGCGGAATCGGCGACCGGCGAGCGGCGCTTCGACCCGGGCGCGCCGATCCTGGACATGCCGCTGCCCGGCGGCGAACGCATGAACGCCATCATGGACGTCGCCCGCGCACCCGCCGTCTCCATCCGCCGGCACCGCCACACCAACACCTCGCTGAGCCGGCTCCGCGAACTCGGCACCCTCGACACGCTCTCCGAGCGGCTGCTGCGCGCCGCCGTGCGCTCGCGCCGCAACATGGTGGTCACCGGCGGCACCGGCGCCGGAAAGACCACCCTGGTCCGGGCGCTGGCCGCGGAGATCCCGCCCACCGAGCGCCTGGTCACCATCGAGGACGTGTTCGAGCTGGGGCTGGACCGCGACGTCGAGGCCCACCCCGACTGCGTCGCCCTGCAGTCCCGCCCCGCCAACGTCGAGGGCGCCGGCGAAATCACCATCGCCGACCTGGTGCGCGCCGCACTGCGGATGTCGCCCGACCGCGTCATCGTCGGCGAGACCCGCGGCCACGAAACCGTGCCGCTGCTCAACGCCATGAGCCAGGGCAACGACGGCAGCCTGACCACCCTGCACGCCGCCGACTCCGCCGGTGCCTTCACCAAGCTCGGCGCCTATGCCGCCCAGTCGTCCGAGCGGCTGCCGCTGGAGGCCACCGCCTCCCTGGTGGCCGCGGCGGTGCACCTGGTCGTGCACGTCTCGGCGCTGCCCACCGGCGGCCGGGTCGTCACCAGCATCCGCGAGGTCGTGGGCTGCGAGGGGCAGAACGTGGTCTCCAACGAGATCTTCCGCCGCGACCGGGGCGGCGAACCGCTGCCCGCGGCGCCGCCCAGCCCGGCCACCGTCGACGCGCTCGCCGATTCCGGGTTCGACGTGGCCCTGCTCAGCGGCGGCATGGGTGTAGGCGGGTGGCCCGCATGACCGGCCCGGCAACCGGAATCGCCCTGGCGGCCGGCTGCGGCGCGCTGGCGGGGGTCGGACTCTGGCTCACCATCGCCGCGCTGTCCATGTTCCCGTCCTCGTCGCGGCGCAGCCGGCCGTCGCCGCGCGCCCTCCTGCTGGGCCGGCACCGCCCGCTGCGGCTGGTGGCCGCCCTGGCCGCAGGCGCGGTGGTCTGGACCGTGACCGGCTGGCCGGTGGCCGCGGTACTGGCCGGGGCGGGCGCCTGGTGGCTGCCGGGTGTCCTGGGACCCGACCGCGACTACGACCGGCACGTCGCCGGGGTCGAGGCCGTGGCCTCGTGGGCGGAGATGCTGCGCGACCTGATGGCCGGCGCGTCCGGACTGCACCAGGCGATCGCCTCGACCGTGCCGATCGCCCCCGAGGCCATCCGCGACGACGTCGCGCGGCTCGCCGAGGCCCTGCGCCAGGGCAGTCCGCCGCAGGCCGCGCTCAACGAGTTCGCCGAAGACGTCGACAACCCCATCGCCGACCTGGTGGCCGCCGCGCTGAGCACCGCCGCCTCCCGGCACGCCACCGACCTCGGCGTCCTGCTGGGCACGTTGGCCGAGGCGGCGCGCGAGCAGGCGGCGATGCTGGTGCGCGTGGCTGCGGGCCGCTCGCGGGTACGCACCTCCACCCGCATCATCATCGCGGTCACCCTGGGCACGGCCGCCGCGCTACTGCTGTTCAGCCCCGACTACCTCGAACCGTTCGACACGCTGCTCGGCCAGTTCATGCTCGCGGGGATCGGCTGCGTGTGGGCGGGCGCCCTGTACTGGATGGTGAGCATGTCCAAGCCCCGGCAGGCTCCGCGGGTCCTCGCGCCCAACGCGCCGGCCACCGCGCCCACTGCTGATGCGACGGCGGATTCCGGCGACGGAGCGGGGGTTTCGGCATGAACGGCCCCGCATTCCTGTTGGCCGCCGCGGGCGGCATCGCGGTCGGACTCGGCCTGTGGCTGCTGCTGGCCACCCGCTACTCGCGGCCCTCCCTCAGCGAGCGCATGGCCGACCCGCCCCCGCCGCCCGCGCTGCGCCCGGCGCGCACCTCGGCCGCTCAGGGGCCGGCGGCCCGGATCGGCGCGGTCGGCGCCCCGATAATGGGGGCGCTGGGGTTGCCCAGCGCCCGCGCGCGCCGCGACCTGATGGTGTGCGAACGCGACACGTCGGCCTACCTCGCGGAGAAAGCGATCGGGCTGCTGCTGGGGCTCGTGGTGCCCCCGCTGATGGCGGTCCCGCTGGGTGCGGTCGGCATCGACCTCGCCTCGCTGTGGGGGGCGGCGGCGTGGCTCATCTTCGCCGGCGTCACCTGGATGGCGCCCGACCTGTCCCTGCGCGACGAGGCCCGCAAACGTCGCGAGCAGATGCGCCACGCCCTGGCCGGGTTCTCCGACCTGGTCGTGGTGGCCCTGGCCGGCGGTGCCGGGGTCAACGGCGCGCTGTCCGACGCCGCATCGGCGGGCGGCGGGTGGGCCGTCGCCCGCATCCGCGAGTCGCTGCGCATCGCCGCGCTGCGGCGCGAACCCGCCTGGGCGGCGCTGCGCGAACTCGCCGAGCACTACGACACCCCCGAGTTCGCCGAACTCGCCGCCAGCCTGCAGTTGGCCGGCGCCGACGGCGCCCGCGTGCGCGGCTCACTCGCCGCCAAGGCCAAGACGCTGCGCACCCAGTTCCTGTCCGAGCTCGACGCCGAGGCCCAGTCCGCGACGGAGCGGATGAGCCTGCCGGTGGTCCTGCTGTTCGCCGGGTTCCTCGGCCTGCTCGGCTACCCGGCGCTGACCCACATCATGACCAGCTTGTGACCCGCTGCTCCGCGGACCCGCAACGACGCGACCGCACCGCAGCCCCGAACCCCCGAATCCCCCGAACCCGACTCTGAAACCCGCTCCGAGGGAGTCCCGATGAACCTCCTACTCCAACTGATCCGCGACCGCCGCCGCCGCGCCCAGGGCGACGCAGGCTATTCCACCGAGACGGTCCTGGTAATCGCACTGCTGGCGGTCATGGCGGTCACAGCGGTCGGGTTCATCTCGTCTGCCGTGCTTGAGCGGGCCTCCTCGTTCACGCTGGGGTGACCGTGCTCCTGCACAACGGCCACGGCCACGGCGGCCAGGGCAGCGCCGGCGGCGACCGCGGCAGCGTCGAACTGGCCATCGCGACCCCGCTCATGCTGCTCCTGGTCATGCTGGTGCTCCAGGCGGGCGTCTGGGCGCACGGCGACCACGTCGCGGCGAGCATCGCCCGCCGCGCCGTTGAAGCGGCCCGCACCGTGGAAGGCAGCGGTGCCCAGGCAGAGGCCGAGGCGGCGGCCGACAGCCTCGGCGGCAGCCTGCTCGGCGACCGCAGCATCGTCATCGAACGGGGGCCGCAGAACGTGCGGGTGGTCGTCGCGGCCGAGGTACCCACCCTCATCCCGGGCATGAACTGGCCGGTGCGCCACGAGCTCACCGCGCCCACCGAACGCTTCGTCGCGCCCGAGGACGCGCAGGGCGGCGGCGCTGCCGGCGCGCCTAGCGGGGGAGGGGCGCCGTGATACAACGCCGATCCCTGCGCGGCTCCCGGCGCGACTCCCAGCGCGGCTCGATGGCGGTGGAGCTGACCATCCTCACCCCGGTACTGCTGCTGTTCGCCCTGCTGATGATCCTTGCCGGGCGCGTCACCCGCGCCGATACCACCGCCGACGAGGTCGCCCACTCGGCCGCGCGCGCCGCCTCCCTGGAACGAACGCCCGACCAGGCCGAGGCCGCGGCCTCGGCGGTCGCCGCCTCCGCGCTGGACAGCCAGGGGCTGGCGTGCGCGGATTACACGCTGAACCTGGACCATGGCGGGCTGGATCCCGGCGGTGCAGTTACCGCGGTACTGGAGTGCCACATCGGGCTGGGCGACCTCACCGGGCTGCAGCTGCCGGGCACACATACGGTCGAAGGGGAATCGACGGTCGTCGTGGACACTTTCCGGGGGCGGCCGTGAGCGCCGCGCGCGCCGGCCGGCGCGCCCACCCGGCTCCGCGCCGCGGGTGCAGCGCGGTCGGCGCCCGCGCGCAGGACAGCGGCCAGGCCACCGCGTTCGTCGTCGTGATGACGGGCGCGTTCCTGCTCTGTCTGGGCCTGGTGTTCGACGGCGGGGGAGTGCTGCGGGCCAACACCCGCGCCCACCTGCTTGCCCAGGAGGCCGCGCGCGCCGGAGTCCAGCAGATCCACTGGGAGGACTACCGTGCCGGCGCCCAACAGGTCAGCCTGGACCCCATCGCCGCCGGCCGGGCCGCCCGCTCCTTTCTGGCCGACTCCGGCACAACCGGAACCGTCAGCGTCGAAGGCGACACGGTCACCGTCACCTGTTCCGTCGACTACGACTTCGCACTCCTGCCACTGGGCGCCACAGCGGTGGAAGCCACCGCAAGCGCACGCCCCTACAGCCAACCCGCTGCATAGCGATCCGTGGAGGCGACCATGAGCACAATCCGCCGACTGAGCGCGCTACTGCTCGCCTCGGCCGTACTGATCGGGATCCCCTACGTGCTGCTGCGGCAGTTGCCCTGGCCGCAGCTCGACCTGTCCTGGCAGAGCATGGTTGTGCACCTGAGCAGTTTCTCGGCGCCTCCGGGCGTGCCGATGGCGCTGCTCATCATCGTGCTGTGGGGGGTGTGGGGCCTGTACGGTGCGGCGCTTGGCGCCGAGGCCGTCGCGCGCTTCCGCGGCGGGGGGCTGCGCATCCGGCCGCTGGGTCCCCTGCAGATCGTCGCCGCCACCGCGCTCGGCGCGAGTGTCGCGGCGCCCGCAAGCGCCATGGCCGACACCGTCCAAGTGCACGACCAGGATGCGGAATCGGACGTCGGCGACAACACGAGCCGGCCCGACGGCAACGGGCAGGGCCGCAACGCACCCGACCAGGCACCGCAGACCCCGGTCGCCGACCCGGGCTGGACCGCTGAGCGCTCCCGCACGGTCGCCGGGTTCGAGTTCGGTTCGACGCAGCTCACCGATCCGATGCGCCAGGACCTCTCCGGCGTGGCCGACCTGGTCCGCGACTTCGGCGGGTCCAACGCCTCGATCCGCATCACCGGCCACACCGACCCCTCGGGCACCGATGCGGTCAACCTCGACCTGTCCAAGCAGCGGGCCCAGAGCGCCGCCGACTTCCTGCGCGGCAAGCTCGGCGATGATGCGCCGCCGATCGAAACGAACGGCGTCGGCTCCCAGCAGCAGCGCGACGGCGACGCCCAGGCCCAGCGCCGGGTTGAGGTCGTCTACCAGGTCGCCGCTGCGGACACCAACAACGCCCCGGCGACGACCCAGGGGCAACCGGACGAGGCGGGGCAGCCGGGCCAGGACGGCCAGGGCGACCAGACCGAGCAGGGCGGCCAGGGTGGTCAGTCGGGCCAGGAAGGCCAGGGCGGACACGAGGGCGAGGGCGGCCAGGGCGGTCAGGAGGAGGCCGCCGGTGCCGGCGCGGCGGTCGGCGCATCGCAGATCACCGAGAACCCGGAGACGGCCGACGTGTCCGGTGCCCCCGACGGCAGCGGTGCCGCCGCGGGGGAGGCGGCCCCGGTGGTGATGCTGGAGGTGCCCGACATGGCCGCCACCGGAGCGCTGGCCGTCGCCGGGATCGTGGGCGGCTATGCGGCCGGCCGCAAAGGGCTGCGGGTGCCGCAGCTGTCGCTGCCGCGGATGCCGTGGGGCTCGCGCGAACCGGAACGCCCCGCGCTGCCCCCTGTTCCGGCCCGCCCCAAGCCGGCCCCCGATATCGACGACCGCGTCAGCATCGAACTGGACCACGTGCCGGGCATCGGCATCACGGGCCCGGGCGCGCGGGCGGCGGCGCGCAGGCTGGTCGTCAACGCGCTGGGCGACTCCGCGCAGCATCCCGCCCGGATCCTCATGACCGGGACCCACGCCGTTCAGCTGCTCGGCCCGGAAGCCTATGGAGTGCTGGAGTCGCACCCGTGCGAGCCGGTGCAGCTGGTGGACTCCATGAGCGACGCGCTCGCACAGCTGCAGCGCGAACTGCACGAGCGGGCCGCCGATTCCGACGCCTCCGGCGAGGGCCGGCCGCTCGTCCTGCTCACCGACAACGACAGCGAGCACGAGGCGGCACTGTCCGGGCTGCTGCTGCATGGCCAGCGGCGCGGTATCACCGCGGTGGTCACCGGGCGCTGGCCGCTGGGCGGCAGCTGCCATATCGACCAGGACGGGCTGATCACCGAGACCAGTCCACCGCTGAACCCGCTCTTCCACGCCTCGTGGCCGGGGGCGGACCAGAGCGAGGTGGTTTCCGCGGTGCGCGCCTACCGCCACTCCCGGCCCGCGAAGCCGGTCGGCGGGTTGGCCGCTGTCACCCCAGCGGCCACTGCGGCGGCGGCCGCGGCAGCCGCCTCGGCAAGGCGCGCCGAGGCGGCTCGCGAACGGACCGCTCGGGAACTGGAAGAGGGCGTTCGGCGGCCGGCCGCGGCGAGTGCGAAGGCCGCATCCGCCGCCAATGCCGCGGCCCCGGCCGCGGCGGCCCCGGATCGGCTGGAAAGGCCGGAGCACCAGGAGCAGCAAGAGAAGCAAGAGAAGCAAGAGCAGGCGGAGAAGCCGAAGAAGGCCCGGAAGCTGCGCGGGGCCGGAGTGCGGTCGACCGGGGAATCCGCGGGCGGCACCGAGAAGGTTGTCGACCTGAGCGGTTTCACGGCCGCGCTCAACTCGGCGGAGCCGAACCGGGCCGCCGCAGCCGCGGACACCGAGTCGGCGGTCGCGAAACCTGCCGCCGCCGAGACCGACCCGGCCGCCGCTGGATGGGTCACCCCGGCCGGGGGACCGGAAGCGGAAACGGCACCGGCTGTACCGGCACCGGCACCGGCACCGCAAACAGAGCAGAGCCCGAAGGAGGCACCGGAGGTCGAGCCGGTAGTGGCGGCGGGGCCTGTCTCGCGGCTGCCGCGCAGGGGTACCGGTGCGAACAAGGGCGGCAAGGACACCAAGGCCGCCAAGGCCGACCAAGCCACCACGGAGGCGCCCGCCGCTTCCGCCGAGACCGCTGAGCCCGCCGACACGGCCGCCAAGCCTGCCGAACCCGCAACACCCGATGAGGCGCAGCGCCCGAACGCCGAGGCGGGGAGCGAGCCGGCACCTGCGGGCCCGGTGTCAGCGCTGCCGCCGCGTAGCCGCACCGGCACTGCAGCCGACAAGCGGCCCGAGCCGCAGGATGCCCGGACCGTTCCGCCGGTGCCGGACAAGTCCGCACTGCCGTCGATGATGCCCCCCGAGCTCGAAGCGCTCACCGCCCTCGGCGCGCCCGGGAAGGATGAATCGGCAGGGAAGGATGAATCGGCCGGGAAGGAGAAAAAGGGAGGGTCGACAGCGTCCGGCGATTCCAAGCACTTCACAGGAACCGATACCGGAGTGCGCGGTCCGGACGCCGGTGTGCTGGGCAGGAAGAAGGCCCCCGCACGCCCGGGGCGGGCCGATCCGGTCGATCCCGCCGAACGGGCCACTGAGGCCGATACCGCCGAATCCGCCGGGTCCGGGCGCGGCAACCGGTCGCAGGATCCCACCGCCCGCGCTGCCCGGGTGCGGCGTATGCGCCTGGCCAAGGCCGGCAGCGGGAGCCAGGAGAACGCCGCTACCGGCGGCGCCTCGGCGGAGGCCGATCCCACTGCAGACGCGCCCCGCGGAGACGGCGCATCCGGCGGCGGCTCCAAGAGCGGATCCGGTTCCGGGCCCGCCCCCCAGGGTGCTGCGGAGGAAGCGTCGGCTCCGGCACAGGATCCCGGGCAGCCGGAATCGGCCGCCGACGACGGCACCGGGGACGAATCCGAGGCGCGGCGCCTGCCGCGCAAACCGCGAAAGGCGGGCCGCGGCCGCAACTGGCGTCCACGGGAAACCACCTGAG
This sequence comes from Streptomonospora sediminis, assembly GCF_054778995.1. Classification (NCBI taxonomy): domain Bacteria; kingdom Bacillati; phylum Actinomycetota; class Actinomycetes; order Streptosporangiales; family Nocardiopsidaceae; genus Streptomonospora; species Streptomonospora sediminis. The sequence continues at coordinate 15,671 of NZ_BAAGYZ010000144.1, read as the reverse complement.
GCCGCTCCGGAAGCGGGCACCAAGCCACTTGGGGTTAACCGGTTAAGAACACATAAACCAACCCGAAAAACAACCCAAAACCACTTCCTTGCGGCTGTTGGTGCGTGGTTGACTCCGTAGCGCCATATCGACCGGACCCCCGCCTTCGGGGCGTCCGGTCGCCCCCTCTCATCGTCCTGGAGGACAACCATGTCCGTATTCCGCCGAGGCGCGGCGCTCGTCTCATCGGTGGCCGTCGGCCTGCTGCTCACGGCCGGCCTCTCGCTCGCCGCAGCCTCGCCGGCCTCCGCCGCGGGTACGTTCCGGCTCTGCAACGTCGGGTCCGGCTACAGCGCAAACGCGGAGTTCCCTGGCAGAGGGGGCTTCTCGACGTTTGTCGTCAGCTCCGGCCAGTGCACCAGCGTGAGCACCAACGGCGGTGAATCCTTCCGGGTCCACCTCGTGAACTCCGGCGGACGGCACCGGCTCAGCCGCCTCTACACGATTCCGCAGGGGCGCAGCATGCAGTTCTCCACGGGCGGCACCTTCGCCAACCCGCAGTACACCCCGCAGGTCTACGGCTAAGCCCCAACCGCGGGGGTGAACCCGCCGAGCATGCAGAAATGCCGTGATCCGGCGCCGGATCACGGCATTTCTACATGCTCGTTGCCGCACACCGCCGCCCGCCCCGCCCCGCCGACCCGGCGCCAGGTGTGTGGTGCCCGACCCCGCCCCGCCGCCGCAGTCCGGAATACCCGGCCATGGACCCGTTCCCGCCACCGGTCACGGCGTGTGTCCGGCGGAGGGGCGCATGCAGCAGAGTAAGGTGGCCTCCGGCTTCGGGCAGGCGGTCGAGCGCGCCCGGACCGCTGTGCTCGTGCGCCGCCGCGTCCCCCGGTCATCGGCGTCTGCGCCGCGAGTCCGCCGTCCGGCGCTGTTGAACGGCTCCACCGCAGGTGGCGCCGGTGGCCGCCATCTGCTGCGAGTCCACTGCGGGTTCCTTCTCCTGCGCGCTGCGCGACGGCGCCGCAGACCCCGGAGGCGCCGGCGAATGTGGGGGTCGGCACACCGCTGCGGCCGCGCGGGCGGCTGCGGCACAGACACGCCCGGCTACCTCCCGCGATCGTCTGCGGGGTGACCAGCGGGAAACGTCCGGACGACGCTCAAGGGACTTGCGTGGTGGGTGTGACAGTCGTAGGTTAACCACAAGATCTAGTGCTCGCCCTGGAACAAGCAGCCTAGAAATTGTGCTTTAGTAGGTACCCGGTCGCCACGGATCCCCTGTCCTGCAGGCGGTTCCGCAGGAGACCGGAGTCCGGACCGCCGCCCAACGCGCATCCGCATCCGCGGGCCGCGCCGCGGCGTCCGGGCGCCGCAGCCATTCGAACGATCACGGGGGAGGACACGCCGCAGTGCACTGTCCGTTCTGCCGCCAACCGGATACCCGGGTGATCGACAGCCGCTCCACAGAGGACGGCTCGGCCATCCGGCGGCGCCGGTCCTGCCCGCAGTGCGAACGCCGCTTCACCACGCAGGAGACGGTCCTGCTGATGGTGGCCAAGCGCTCCGGGGTGACCGAGCCGTTCTCCCGGGCCAAGATCGTCGCCGGTGTCCGCCGGGCCTGCCAGGGGCGGCCGGTCACCGAGGATGCGCTGGCCCAACTCGGCCAGCGGGTCGAAGAGGAGATCCGCTCCCGCGGCACGGCCGAGATTCCCGCCAACGAGATCGGATTGGCGATCCTGGGCCCGCTGCGCGAGCTGGACGAGGTCGTCTACCTGCACTTCGCATCGGTCTACCGCGGCTTCGAGTCGCTGGCGGACTTCGAGAGCGAGATCCGGCTGCTTCGGGCCGACCGGGAACACGGCGGTCCCGAGCCGGAACCGGAGCAGCCCGAGGAGCGGGAGCAGCCGGAGCCGGTGGCGCAGCCGGCCGGCGAGCACGAGGACTAGGCCGCGGCCGCCCCGGCCGGGCGAGCACGAGGACCAAGCCGCGCCGGCCCCGGCCGGCGCGAGCACGACGCACCGCATCCAGCCGGGTGGGGCGGTGCCTGATTCGGGTTACATGAGGAGCAGGGGGAGCGAGATGACGGAGACCGCTAGCGGGACGGCCCGCAAGGGGAAGGACCGCCGCAAGGGCCTGAAGATGGAGCGCATCTTCACCCGGCCCGGCGTGCACCCCTACGATGCGGTCGAGTGGGACCGGCGCGACGTCGTGATGACCAACTGGCGCGACGGCTCGGTCAACTTTGAACAGCGGGGCGTGGAGTTCCCCACCACCTGGTCGATGAACGCCACGCAGATCGTGGCCAGCAAGTACTTCCGCGGCGCCACGGGCACCCCCGAACGCGAGTGGAGCCTCAAGCAGCTCGTCGACCGGGTTGCCGGCACCTACACCGAGACCGGTAAGGCCCACGGCTACTTCGCCACCGACGACGACGCCGAGATCTTCGACCACGAGCTCAAGCACGCGCTGGTCAACCAGCTCTTCAGCTTCAACTCGCCGGTCTGGTTCAACGTCGGAACCGCCTCCAAGCAGCAGGTCAGCGCCTGTTTCATCCTCTCCGTGGACGACACCATGGAGTCGATCCTGGACTGGTACAAGGAAGAAGGGATCATCTTCAAGGGCGGCTCCGGGGCCGGGGTCAACCTCTCCCGCATCCGCTCCAGCAAGGAGCTGCTCTCCTCCGGCGGCACGGCCTCGGGCCCGGTGTCGTTCATGCGCGGCGCCGACGCCTCGGCCGGAACCATCAAGTCCGGCGGTGCCACCCGCCGCGCCGCCAAGATGGTCGTGCTCGACGTCGACCACCCCGACATCGAGGACTTCGTCGAGACCAAGGCGCGCGAGGAGAAGAAGATCCGCGCGCTGCGCGACGCCGGGTTCGACGTCGACCTGGGCGGCTCCGACATCGTCAGCGTGCAGTACCAGAACGCCAACAACTCGGTGCGGGTCTCCGACACGTTCATGCGCGCCGTCGAGTCCGGATCCGACTTCGGACTGACCTCGCGCACCAGCGGCGAGGTCGTGGCCACCGTCGACGCCAAGGAACTGTTCGGCAAGATGGCCCAGGCCGCCTGGGAGTGCGCGGACCCGGGGCTGCAGTACGACGACACGATCCAGGACTGGCACACCAACCCCGAGACCGGCCGGATCAGCGCCAGCAACCCGTGCAGCGAGTACATGTCGCTGGACGATTCGTCCTGCAACCTGGCATCGATCAACCTGCTGGAGTTCCTCGGCGACGACGACGTCTTCGATGTCGAGTCCTTCGTGAAGCTGACCGAGCTGGTCATCACGGCGATGGACATCTCCATCACCTTCGCGGACTTCCCCACCGAGAAGATCGGCGACACCACGCGGGCGTACCGCCAGCTCGGCATCGGCTACGCCAACCTCGGCGCGCTGCTGATGGCCACCGGCCACGCCTACGACTCCGACGGCGGGCGCGCGGTCGCCGCCGCGATCACCTCGCTGATGACCGGCACCGCCTACAAGCGCAGCGCCGAGATGGCCGGGGTCGTCGGCACCTACGACGGCTACGCCAAGAACGCCGACGCCCACAAGCGGGTCATGCGCAAGCACGCCGCCGCCAACGACGACCTGCGCACCATCGGTGCGATGGACCGCGAGATCTCCACCGCGGCCACCTCGGCCTGGGAGCAGTGCCTCAAGATCGGCGAGAAGAACGGCTGGCGCAACGCCCAGGCGAGCCTGATCGCGCCCACGGGGACCATCGGCTTCATGATGGACTGCGACACCACCGGCATCGAGCCGGACTTCTCGCTGGTCAAGTACAAGAAGCTGGTCGGCGGCGGGTCGATGCAGATCGTCAACCAGGCCATCCCGCGGGCGCTGGCCAACCTCGGGTACCACAAGGAGCAGGCCGAGGCGATCGTCGAGTACATCGCCGACAACGGGCACGTCATCGACGCCCCCGGGCTGCGTCCCGAGCACTACGAGGTCTTCGACTGCGCCATGGGCAAGCGCTACATCAAGCCGATGGGCCACGTCCAGATGATGTCGGCGGTGCAGCCGTTCCTGTCCGGGGCGATCTCCAAGACGGTCAACGTGCCCGAGGACGCCACCGTCGCCGACTTCGAGGAGATCTACTTCCAGGGCTGGAAGCTGGGCCTGAAGGCGCTGGCGGTCTACCGCGACAACTGCAAGGTCGGCCAGCCGCTGTCCACCGCGGCCACCTCGACCAAGGAGAAGGAGCAGCCCGAGCCCGAGGTCATCGAGGTCAACCGCCCGGTGCGGCGCCGGCTGCCCAAGAAGCGGCCGAGCCAGACCGTGTCCTTCTCGGTCGGCGGCGCCGAAGGTTACATCACCGCCGGGTCCTACCCCGACGACGGCCTCGGCGAGGTCTTCATGAAGCTCGGCAAGCAGGGCTCCACGCTCGCCGGGGTCATGGACGCCTTCTCCATCGCGATCTCGATCGCGCTGCAGCACGGGGTGCCGCTGGAGACCTACGTCGACAAGTTCACCAACATGCGCTTCGACCCGGCGGGGATGACCGACGACCCCGACATCCGCATGGCGCAGTCGGTGGTCGACTACATCTTCCGCCGCCTGGCGCTGGACCACCTGCCCTACGAGGAGCGGGCGGCGCTGGGCGTGCTCTCCGCCGAGGAGCGCCGCGCCCAGGCCAACGGTGAGGACCCCGCGCAGGTCGCGGCCCAGGTGGAGTCCTACGCCCAGTCGGCTCCGCTGACACCGGCCGACAGTTCGTCCGAGGAGCAGGGCCAGGAGCGGACCGGCGGCACCGCCGACCCGGACCGCGGCGAGCCGCACACGACCACCGAACTGGTCGAACGCAGCCAGGGCTTCGTCGCCGACGCCCCGCTGTGCGTCACCTGCGGCACCAAGATGCGCCCGTCGGGCAGCTGCTACGTCTGCGAGGGCTGCGGCTCCACCAGCGGCTGCAGCTAGGGTCCGCCCACCCGCTGCCCTGTTGACCGGGCCGTGCGCTGGTCAACGGGGCGGCGGGCCCGCAACACCATCGGGGAGCCGGCATGCGCCGGCTCCTCCTTTTTTTCGGTTCGGTGGGCAGGCCGCCGCGAGCCCCCACCCGACTTCTGCTGCCGCACCGCAGTCCCCGCGCGGTTGGTCGCGGTGTGGTTGGCGAAAACCGGGGCAGGAAGTTACTACCATCGGTAGCATCTTCGTCCATGAGGGTTGAGCCTATGGAGACCGAGTACTCCCGAAGGACGGAACCGCAAGAGCGTTCGTCCAGCACGCTTATTCGCCACCTGGTGGCTAGTTTGCAATCGATCGGATCGGGAGCTCCGAGCGCCGGGCTGTCCGGTGTTCACGACCGCGGAAACGCCGCCTCGCCTGGGTCCTGGGCGGGTGCGGACGAACCGTCCGCTCGTGCTGCGCAAGACAGTTCCGGAACCGACACTCGGGCACGCAAAGTAAGCGTCTCCATTCCGGATGACCTGATCGACGCTGTCCGGAAGCGGGTGGGGCGCGGCGGCTTCAGCCGCTATGTGACCGAGGCGGTCGCCAAGCAGTTGGAATTGGATCTGTCGGCGGAGCTATCAGCGCTGCTGGAAGAGCAGTACGGCCCGGTGTCCGAAGAGGCGCTAGCTGAAGCGGAGGCGATGTGGCCCGACGCCGACTAGCTGAAGCCGGTGCTCTGGTACTCGACTGCGAGGGACTTAGGAAGATCGCGGCCGGCAACGAAAAGGCACGAGCGTTGCAGGTGACCGCGCTCCGGCGCCGCGCCCGCATCGTCGTCAGTGCGCTCACCCTGACTGAGACACTGCGTGGTGGCCCCCGTGACGCTGCCGTCCACCTTGTACTTTCGCGCGTTGTGATCCTCCCGGTCACCGCCGAGATCGCGCGTTGCGCCGGTGAACTGCTCGGTGCCACCGGGCTCTCCGGCCACCGGTGCGCAATAGACGCCGTGGTCGCCGCCACTGCCCTTGAGCAGCCGCGCCCCGCCGTCCTGATGACGAGCGACCCCGACGATATGAACCGGCTCGTCGAAGAACCGGAACTTGCCAAGAAAGAACGGGTGACCGTCGCGCACGTGTGATCCGCGCACCTGTACCCCCGTTGAACTGGGATCTCCCGGATCGGAGGATTAGATTCGGGAGGGTTTCGGCGCTGGCTGTCCGCTCTTGCCAGCGTTTCCCGTATCCGTACGGCGATGCCGCCCCCCACTTGTGCCCCACCGGTCGCCCCGCCGCACCGTGCGTCTCACCTGGCCCCTTGCGTAGGTTTCGCGACCTCTCTAGCATCGGGGCACAGAAGCGACCGAAACCAACCGTTCACACACAAACCAGCACACAGGTGCAGCAAGAAGGCCCGCATTGACCTGGTGATGCCTGCCGCTTCTCCAGGTTGGGGCGTCCGTTCCGGTACGGTCTCCGCTTTGCGGAACCGCTGTCGGCCGCTTTTCCGGACGCGGATGCGCAATTACCATGACGGGCGTGAGCGGCGTGCGCCCGGAGCCCTTGCACAGCGTTACCGTGCGGGCGCATCGGGAAACCGCCGCCGCAGTGCACCTGAGCACGACCCGCAGGACCCGGAGCGCAGCCCCCTCGGCACACCGCTCCGCGCATTCGAGGACAACGAGCATCTCCGGCTGACTCCCTGACCCGAGGAAGACGAGATGAAGAGCCCGCACCCCTGCCCGAGCGCCCGGCCGCACCCCGCGTCCGGCGCGCCGATGCCCCCGATCACCGTTCCGCCGCCCGCGCAGCGCTGCGGCCCCGGACCGGTCCGTGCCCGGCGACGGGGGCCGATCCCCCCGTCCGCATGCGGGGAGTGAGCCCGACCCGGCCCGCCCGGCATCACGCGGGCTCGTCCGCGAACCCGCAACCTGCATCGCGCGGCCGCCGGTCCTGCCTTTCCGCATGCCCGGATCCCGGCCGCATCCCCCGCGGACGGGCGCCGCGCCGCCGCCACCCGACTTGCGCGCCGGCGTGTGCCCCTCTGCTCCCCCCACCAGAAGGGAACCACCCATGATCAACCGACGTTCGTTCCTGCGCGGCGCCGGCGGGGCCGCCCTGGCCGCCCCACTGCTCGGCTCGGCCGCGTGCGGCGCCTCCACCAGCGGCGCCAACCTCGCGTCCGGAGCCCAGGCCGCCGCCGGGGCGCTGCCCGTGTCCTTCACCAACGAGAGCGGCTACCCCGACAGCGCGATACGCCTCTACATCGTCGGCACCGACCTCACCAACGACAAGCAGAGCCGGGTCCGCCCCGACGGCACCGCCGCACCGGTCCAACTCTCCGACAACACCGACAACGGCTTCACCGACTACTCGATCCCGCTCACCGAGGCCGCCGGCCTCACCCTGCCGTTCATGTCCGGGCGCATCTACCTCGCGCTTGAGGACAAACTGCGCTTCAAGGTCGTCGAGGACGGCAACGGCAACCCGGCGCTGCAGTACCCGGCGGGCTGGGTCGAGAGCGACCCCAACTTCTCCGTCCTGCACGACACCGTGGAGTTCACCCACAACGAATCCGGCATGTTCTGCAACACCTCCATGGTCGACCAGTTCAGTGTCCCGCTGGCCATCGCGCTCAGCGGTGAGCGCGAACAGTCCACCGGCAGGCTCAAGCCCGGCGGGCGCGACCTGGTGTTCGACACCATCGCGGGCGATGCCGACTTCTCCTCGCTCGTAGTCGACCGCCACCGCGTGATCGCGCCCGGGCACGGACTCGACGCCGGCCGCATCCCCGACAACTACTACGCCCCCTACATCGACCAGGTCTGGTCGCGCTACAGCGGCACCGACCTGAAGATCACCACCAACGCAGGCACCTTCACCGGCCGCGTCGACGGGTCGGGCCGGCTGGCGTTCGACGGCGGTGTCACGCCGATCGGCAAGCCCACCACCCGCGACGTGTTTTTCTGCGACGGCGCGCTCGTCGCACCCAACGACGGCATCACCGGCCCGGTCGCGGCGATCCTCGGCGCGGCGTTCAACCGGTCGACCCTGCTCAACACGGCCGACCACCCCGTCACCGACCCCGCGCAGTTCTACAACGCCGACATCACCAACAAGTACGCCGCCGTGTTCCACCAGGCCACCGAGGACGGCAAGGCCTACGGCTTCGCCTTCGACGACGTGTCCGGGTTCGCCTCCTACATCCAGGACCACGCCCCGTCGTCCTTCGAGGTCACGCTGACCCCGTTCTAACCGCCCGCGCTAGAAACCGAACCCCCAGGGCGGGCCGGAACGATTCTCCGGCCCGCCCTGCTGTACACCGCAACACTCCTGGGGAACGCGCCGCGTACGCCACGTACTTGAAGTACGCTAGGGGCGGAAGTCGAGTCCGTAGGAGGTACCGCTATGTCGGCCGTCCACTACGAGAGCTACACCGAGGCGAGATCACACCTAAGGGTGCTGCTCGATGCTGCCCAGCGCGGCAGGGTAGCCACGGTCCGGCGCGAAGGCGCCCTGACGGCAGTGGTCGACGTCGCCCGACTCCGCAACTACCTGGCCGCGGTCACTCCTTCGCATGCAGAAGCGGTGCCTGAGGCTGGGGGATGGTCCATCTACATTCCGGGTCTGCCCGTGGCCGTGGACGGCGCCACTTTCGATGACGCCGTGGGTGAGATGATCCTCGCGCTGCGCGAGTATGCCGAGGACTGGCAGGACCACCTGCTCGACGTCCCCAACCATCGGGACAATTGGGGCCTCGTTCAGCTCATCAGCCTTAGCGACGACGAGCAGTTGCGCGCTTGGATCGTCGGGCAGGCGCCATGACGTGGCCGCGCCCGACACGCGAGGCCCATGAGCGCTTCTGCATAGTCGAAGGATGGCGTCGCATTCGCAGCGCCCGGGGTGGGGCGGGAACGCACCATGTCACCTATGAACTGGCGCTGCCAGACGGCCGCGTGTTGCGTACGCGCAATTCGCGGCCGGTTGATCGCAGTGACTATGGCAAGGCGCTGTGGGGTCACATCCTTCGCGACCAACTCGACGTCGGCGAGGCCGAGTTCTGGGCCTGCGTGTGCGAGGGCGAGCCGCCCCAACGCGGGTCGCCGATTCCTCCGGCGGAAAGTCTGCCCGCTGACCTGGTGCATCTGCTGATTTCGCGGGTGCGGCTCGATGAGTCCCAGGTCGCCGCGATGAGTAGGGACGAAGCCCTGGCTCGCCTGCAGCGGTACTGGCGCGGCGAAGGCTGACCTGAACTCGGCCCTGTCGGCGAGTCGGCCAGGACTCCGTGCGGTTAACGGGCGTGGGCGGTGGGTAGTCCGTTGGGACCCCTTATGGAGGTGACCGCCTTGCTGATCGCTGAGATTCTGCGCAACAAGGGCGCGAGCGTGGTGACCATCGGTGCCGAGGCGACTGTGGCCGACCTGCTCACCCGGTTGGCCCGCTACAACATCGGTGCGGTGGTGGTGGTTCAAGACGGCAGGGTCGCCGGGGTGGCCTCCGAACGCGACATTGTGCGCGGTCTCGACTCCCGCGGGCCCGTCCTGCTGGGGTGCCCGGTCGCCGACATCATGACCGCGGTCGTGGTCACCTGCTCCACTGACGACACCGACGACACACTCACCGTGTTGATGACCGAAAACCGCATCCGCCACGTGCCGGTGCTCAGCTGCGGCGAACTCGTCGGGATCGTCAGCATCGGCGACGTGGTCAAGAGCCGTATCAGCCAGTTGGAGCAGGACCGCCGGCAACTCGAGGCCTACATCACGCAGGGCTGATCCGGGCTGCCCGTCCGGCTCCCGGACCGCTCCGCACCCGCCCTACACGCCGGGGCGCGGGTTCAGGCGCGGTCGCGCCGCCGGTCGGCGACCAGGTGCGCGGCGGCGCCCGTTGCGGCGGTCACCGCCAGCACCGACGGCCAGGCGCCCAGTTTCTTGGCCAGCGGGTGGGAGAGCCCGAATGCACCGGTGTAAACCGCCGAGAGTGCGGCCGCCGCGGGCAGCCCGGCGCTGCGCTGCCAACTCGCGAACGCCGCCGCACCGCAGGCGGCCAGTACGGCACCGCCCAACTGCCGGTTGCCGGTCGCGCGCGCGGCGCTGTACCCGCCGATCAGTCCGGCGGTGGTCAGCAGGCTGCTGGGAACCGAAACCATGGTGCATCTCCTGATCGCTCTGCGAAGACTGTGCCCCGGACCCGGCCCGCACCACCGGCTCGGTCCTGCGCAACGGCGCTGGAGAACCGGCGGGCGCCCGGGCCCGCTGCACTGCCGACGCTATCCGCCCCGCCGCCGCACCGGACCCCGGGGCGCCGACGCGAACCGGAACCGGCCCCCGCACGGCGTTCCGGCCCGTGCCCCGGCCCGTTTCCCGGAGCCGCCACCCCGCCCGACGCCGCAGCGCGGGCGTTGCCGGGGGACGGCAGCGGGTGACCGGTTTCGGACATGGATAGCAGATGGTTATCGTCTGACCGCACCAGTAACCGGCTGATGTGGGACGATGCCCCCACTCTCAGCAGGAGCTCAGCAGGAGCCGCGGAACCGCGACGGTGTCGCCCGCGTCGAATCCGCAGTTCCGCAATCAGCAAGGAGTCGATACCTATGTCCTTCGCGCAGACTGTGCGCGGAGCCGCCTCCTCGGTCGCCCAAGGCGGCGACCCCCGCGAGGCGGTCTCCGACGCGCTCGGCGATGCGGCGGAGGGGTTCGGCCTCGATCCGGGCGATTTCCTCGCCGCCCGCGACCAGGGCGCCTCGGTAGGAACCCGCATCGAGCAGCAAACCTCCTCCCTCAACAACGCCGGCGAGGCGTTGAACCGCAGCTCCTACGAGCGCGGCGACACCGGCCCGGTGCACGTCATCTGCCCGATGGTGATCCCGCGCGGGCGCACCTTCACCACCATGCTCCCGGTGATCGCGCTGCTCGTACTGGGCGTCATCGGCCAGGTCGTCACCGCCCCGGTCTCGGCCTTCACCGGCGTGCTGCTCAACCCGTTCTTCGGGGTGCACTACTGGGTCGTGCTCGCCGCCTTCGCCGTGTTCATGTGGTGGCGCCAGGGCATGGTCATGGTGCCCGACGGCTGCGCGGCCCTGATCACCCGGTTCGGCAAGCTGGAGCAGGTCGTCGGCCCCGGCCGCGTCACCCTGCTCAACCCGTGGAAGCGGGTCTCCTACATCGTCAACACCACCCGCGAGTACCCCTTCAACGCCCCGATCCGCGAAGCGCCCACCAAGAGCGGCGTGCAGGCCTCCATCGACCTGTTCGTGCAGTTCAAGATCGAGGACCCCGAGCAGTTCATCTTCGTGCTGGGCGCCGTGCAGGGCTTCCAGGAGAAGCTGAACAACGCCATCAGCGAGGTCACCCGCAGCCTGATCTACGACCAGCAGGCCTCGGACATCTACGACATGGTCGGCGAGAACACCGCGCGGCTGCTGGAGCAGATCAACCAGCAGTTCCTGCCCGCGGTCCGGCTGACCAACGCCAACATCACCCATGCCGAGCCCTCCGGCCAGGAGTACCGCATGGACCTGGCCGCGCCCGAGATGGTGCGCGTGGCCAAGGAGGCCTACACCTACGAGTACGAGCTGCAGCTGCGCAAGGAGCAGAACGAGGGCGACCTGAACAAGGAGCTGGCCTCGCTGAACGAGACCCTCTCCGCGATCCAGGCCGACATCGCCCAGTACCAGGCGCAGATGGACACCGCGCTGGAGCGCGAGACCAACCGGGCGCGCGCCCAGGCGCGGCAGCGCTTCGTCGAGGCGGAGAGCACGGCCAACGCAAACGCCGCGCTGCTGGAGGCCCAGGCGCTGGACATCCGCGCCGTCAGCGCCGCCGAGGCCCCGGAGATCCTCAACTACCGCTACCAGCAGGACCTGCTGGACAAGCTGGAGTCGGTCGCCGACAGCCTGCCGCAGGTGCTGCACATCGGCAGCGGCGACGAGACCAGCGTCGACTTCCTGCGCGTGGCCCAGGGCATCATCGGTGAAGCCGAATCCACCCTGTTCTCCGACGAGGACATGGAAGCGATCCGCTCCCGCCTGCACGAAATCTCCGACCGGATCTCCGAGCGCGAGGCCGAGATCGCCCGCGTGCTGGAGGAGGACGGCGACGACACCGTCGAGCCGCCGCCGCCCGAGGAGGTCCCCAACGCCGACCGGATCGAGGAGATCCGCCAGTCGGTCAGCGACGAATCCATCGACGAGCGGATCAGCACGGTCGCCGGCGACGACAACGGCGGCGCGCCGTTCCCGGGAGCCGGCTCTGTGCCGGGCGCTGCGGGAACGCAGGACGCACCGCAGCCCGGCCAGGCTCCGCAGTACCCGCAGCAGGCGCCGTACCAGGGCGGTTCCGCCGCGCCCGACGGTCCGCCCGCACCGCCGTGGCCCCAGCGGCCCGGCACGGATGAGGGAGGTCAGCGATGAGCCAGAACCAGCCCGAGCCGGGCACAGGCGGCTCCAGCATCAAGGAGGCGCTCGCCTCCTGGAACGACATCGCGCGCCTGCTGCGCGGCGGCGACCAGGGCGCTCTGGTGCCCGTGGTCATTCCCCGCGACAGCCGCGGCCTCAGGTGGACCATGCTGGTGTGGTTCGCGCTGTACCTGCTGCTGACCGCGCTGCTGCTGGGCATCGTGGGCGGGTTCATGGTGTCCTGGGCGGCGGTCCCCGCGTTCGCGCTGGGTCTGCTCGCGCTGATGCTGGGCCTGCTGTGGTGGTGGCGCTCCTCGATCGTGGAGATCGAGCAGGGCACCGTGGGTGTCCTCACCAAGTACGGCGCGGTCGTCGGCCAGCTCGACCCGGGTCGGCACTACCTGTGGCACCCCTGGTCGCGGGTGGACTTCGTCGTCGACATCTCGACCGAGATCCCCTACACCGCGCCCGTTCTGGCCTGCCCCACGCAGGAGAACGTGCCGCTGAAGTCGATCGAGTTCTTCCTGAAGTTCCGCATCATCGACGCGGTAGCCTTCGTGCGCAGCATCGGCGCCAGCAATTTCGACCTGGTGCTGTCCAACGCCGTGCAGGACGCCATCCGCCAGCGCAGCCGCATGGTCCACACCGAGGGCGCCTACGACCTGCGCGGTTCCGATGTCGCCGACATGCAGGAACTGCTCAACCGCCAGCTCAGCCGCTACGGCGTGCGCATCATGGGATGCAACATCCCCGATGTGCAGCTGCCCAACCAGTACCAGCAGCACTTGGCCACCCGCGAGCGGGTCGCCAAGGAGCTGGTGGCCTACGAGCAGGAGTGGGAGCTGACCCGCAAGCGGCGCATCGACACCCTGCTCATGGACATCGAACGGTCCAAGAAGACCCGCGACGCCAAGATCGTCGAGGTCAACGCGTCGCTGAACAAGGCGCGCAAGGACGTCGCGCAGATGCTGGAGGAGCAGGAGACCGAGGCCCAGCGCGTCCGCTTCGAGATCGAGACCCGAGGCCGGGCGGACCTGGTGGCGGCGCAGAACGAGGCCAAGGCCCAGCGCCGCCTGGCGACCTCCTACCGCGACAACCGCGCGGTGCTGCGCTACGAGCTGGCGCGGCGCCGCTTGGATGTCGGTGCCACCCTGGCCGAGCACGCGCCGCAGCCGATCGTGGTGCACACCGACCCGCAGAACGGCGACTCCTCGCCGCTGACGACCCTGATGCTGGCCCAGTTGCTGCCGGACCTGAGCAGCAGACAAGGCGGTGGCGGCGGGTCGCGTCGGTCGCTGACCACGGGCGGCTCCACCGGTTCCGGCGGTTCCGGCGGTGCCGACGACGTTTCCGAGGCCGCCTCCGACGCCCTCGGCAAGGCCCAAGAGGCCATGTCGGCGGCAGCCGAACGCAGCCAGCAGGGCGGCCAGCAGCAGAACAAGGGCAAGGGCCGCAAGCGGTAGCGGTCCGGCGCCGGCCGGCGGATGCCGGCAGCAGAAAGGGGGGAGGCGGGCGCCTCCCCCCTTTTGCGCTGTTCGGTGGTCCGGTGCGGCCGGGGCGGTACCCCCGCCCGCACCCGGTGGGCCGGGCGCGGGGGTTGCGCCCGGCGGGGACGGTGCGGTCGTGCCGCCGTCCCGCCCGCGGGGGATATCAGGCGGCGTGGGCGAGGGCCCCGTAGCCGCAGTCGATGTCGACGCCGTGCCGTGCCGCGATCTCGACAAGGTCCTCGATCTCGCCGGCCTGCACCAGGCACACGTCCTCGTCGCCGCGTTCGCGCGCCTGCTGCAGTGCGCTCACCGCGTCGTAGATGCGCAGGTGCAGCGCCGTCATGAACTCGTTCATCGCAATACCCCCGTCCCTGAGGAGAACCGCTGTCGCACCCATGTCTACCGACCTTCGATAAAAGGAGGGTGAGACCGGGCCCGCGAAACCGGAAAGTCCGGGCGTGAGTAGTGCCACCGCCCCGCTGGGAACCGGCGGGGCGGTGCGGAAACGTGCTGGAATGCACGCCCGGCAGGGCGGATCGGGCCGCCGAGCGGCGGGCACCGGCCCCGGGCCGACCCGCCGCGCCGGGCGGCCGGTGCGGCAGGTCAGCGCGGGCAGCGGGTCAGTACTCGGTCCACGAGTACCACGGGCCCGAGATGTGCTCGTAGACCACGCCGCCGTGCCCCGCAAGGAACACCTCGGTGGGCAGCTTCTCGGAGCTGAAGGCCAGCCCGGAAGAGCCCAGCAGGCCGGCGCCGCTCACCGTGTAGCGCGTGACACCGTCGTTGGTCACCGACACCGACTCCAGTTCGTACAGCCCCGCCCAGGTTTCGAGCGGAGCCGTGGTGGCGGGCCGGGCGGTGTCGGCGACGGTCCGCAGTTCCGATGCCGAGCTGTCGACCCGAGCCTGGAGCGGGATGTCGCCCACGGACAGCACGATGGCCGCGGCGGCGATCAGCGGCGCGGTGGTCCAGCGCAGCCAGTACCGCATGATCATGGGTCGGGCGATGCTGACCGCGATCCCCAGCCGCAGCGCACCCATTGCGGCCAGGAGTGCGCCCGCGCCCCAGCCCACGATGAGGCTGGGCAGGTGCCCGCCCGGCATGCTGTCTTCGTACAGCAGCACCAACCCGACGAGCACGCAGGCCGGGATGTAGAGGCGGCCCGGAGGCCGCGACGCCCACGAGGACACCCGTTGCCGAGGAGTCGGCGGATGACCGATCTCGATGAGTTTCGCGACCGATGCCTCGTCGGCGGCGGACATGTGCGGATCTTCCCCCTTGGTCGGTGACACAGGCCGACCAGAGGGGTGGTAAGGGGGCCTCGGGCGACCGGGTCAAATACGGGAAGGCCGCGTGAGCGCGGCCTTGCCACCAGGATAAGGGAGCGGCGGCGCTTCCTCAGGACGTCGGCGGGTTCCCTGCCGGCCCGTACGGTCGCGGAGCGCGCCGATACGGCGGCCCCGTGCCCGCGTACGCAGCTTAGCCAGCAGCGCGTCGGCCGACAGCCGGCCCGGTAGCAGCTCCCCGAGCAGGCAAACCGCGGCCAGCGCCACCCACCACGGCGCCGCCCCGCCCGACGCAGAGGCCTGTGCCGCCGGGACGCCGGCGGCGCCCACCGCCGGCAGGCCGGGCAGTTCGGGCAGGCCCGGCACCAGCGCGTCCAGCGGCACCGCCGCGGCCAGCAGCAGCACCCCCGACACCCGCGTGGCCAGTCCGGCGGCGAACGCGGCCCCGCAGGCAAGCACCGCGCCCGCCAACAACGCCGTGTCCGGGCCGCCGTCCAGTGCCGCCCAGGCCGGGGCGGACACGATCCAACCGGCGGCGATGCGGCCGCCCAGTGCGGCCGCGTCGAGCACCGCCGCGCGGACCGCGCCCGCAGCGCGCCGCACCCGTGCCCCGGCGCGTGCGCGCGCG
>NZ_BAAGYZ010000143.1:0-66556 GCF_054778995.1 Streptomonospora sediminis | reverse complement strand
GCGGTCACTGATCGCCTACGACCACTGACCGGTACACACAACAACTCCCATCAACGATCTAGCGGCTGACCTCGGCGACACCGCGTCCCGGACGCCAGTGGCGGATCACCAGCCGGTCGTTCTCCACGGAAGTGATGACGGCGTCGGTGACCAGTACCCGGAACAGGTGGAAGCCGGCCGGATCCGTGCCCTCGCGGACCATCGCGAGCGCCTCTTCGCGGTCGGTCACCTCAACCGCGAAACCGGACACCTTCACGTCACCCGGTTGCATCGAACCGTCGCCCGGGTTGGCGTGCAGCGCCATCCGCGGATCGCGCCGCAGATCCAGCGCCTTGTGCGCGCCCGGCATCGACCCCAGGAGCAGTTGGTCGCGGTGGAAGTCGGTCTCGGTGCCGCTGACCCGCGGCGAGCCGTCGCGGCGCAGAGTCGCCAGCACATGGTGCTTGGCCGCGCCGAACCCGGCCCGTACCCGCTCCGCGAACCCGGGTTCGGCCGCGGCGAAAGCGTGCCAGGGCGCGGCGTTCGCGGCGGCGGGAGCCTGCTGCGCTGCTGTACCGTCCGAGGCGGAAGATCCCATGGTGTTCGTACGTCTCCTTGCGGCTGTGCGGGTGAGGTCGGCGCGTGCAGCGGCCGCACCGAGTGCGGTGGCCGCCGGTTGGCGCCGTCCTGGCAGTGTGCCGCGCTGAACTGACACCTACCGGCAGGAATCGCCTGCGGGAATCACCGCCGCGTTCCGGTTGTCACTCCAGCGACCGCACGCCACGCTGGGATCATGCCCGAAACGACCTCCCCAACGGCTCCGGACGACATCGATCTCGACGGGTTCCGGCGCACCCTGCGCCGCGACGTCGGCGGGACCGTGGCCTTCGACTCCGGCGCGCGTGCCCTCTACACCGCCGACGCCTCCAACTACCGGCACGTCCCGCTGGGCGTGGTGCTGCCGCGCACCACCGACGACGTCGTCGCAGCCGTGGCCGCGTGCAACGCCTACGGGGTGCCGCTCACCCCCCGCGGCGGCGGCACCAGTATCGCGGGCAACTCCATCGGCCAGGGGCTGGTCATCGACACCTCCCGCCATCTCACCGCGATCGAGGAGATCGACCCGCAGCGGCGCACCGCGCGCGTGCAGCCCGGCGTCATCCTCGACGACCTGCGCGCAGCCGCGGCGCCGCACGGGCTCACCTTCGGCCCCGACCCCTCCACGCACAGCAGGTGCACGATCGGCGGGATGATCGGCAACAACTCCTGCGGGTCGCACTCGGTCGCCTGGGGAACCACCGCCGACAACGTCGAAGCGCTGGACGTGCTGCTGCACGACGGCACCCGCATGACCGTCGGCGCCACCGGCCGCGACGAACTCAACCGGCTGGCGGCGCTGCCCACCCGCGAAGGCCAGGTCTATGCGGCGCTGCGCGAGCTGGTGAACACGCACATGGGCGATTTGCGCACCGGCATGCCCCAGCTCTCGCGCCGGGTCTCCGGCTACTCCCTGGACCGGCTGCTGCCGGAGAAGGGCGGCCACCTCGCCCGCGCGCTCACCGGTACCGAGGGCACCTGCGTGACCGTGCTCGGGGCGACCGTGCGGCTGGTGGAGTCCCCGCCCGCCCGCATCCTGGTGGTGCTGGGCTACCCCGACGCGCCCGCCGCCGCCGATGCCGTGCCCGAGCTGCTGGGCCACGGCCCGCTCACCGTCGAAGGCCTCAACGACGACCTGGTCGCGCGGGTGCGGCGGCCGGGCGGCGGCCGCACCGAACTCCCGTCCGGAGGCGCCTGGCTGATGGTGGAGGTCGGCGGCGCCGACACCGCCGAGGCCGCCGAACGCGGCAAGGAGATGCTGCGCGGGCTGCAGGGCGCGGCCCGGCCGCTGGACTCGGCGGTGGTCACCGACCCCGCCCACGCACGGGCGCTGTGGCGCATCCGCGAAGAGGGCTCGGGCCTGGCCACCCGCGCGCCCGACGGTACCGAGGCCTGGCCCGGCTGGGAGGACGCCGCGGTCCCGCCCGAGCGGCTGGGCTCCTACCTGCGGGCCTATGACCGGCTGATGGCCGACCACGGCTACCGCGGTACCGTCTACGGGCACTTCGGCGAGGGCTGCCTGCACGTGCGCGTCGACTTCGGCCTCGCCGAGGCCCAGGGCCGCCGGGGGTTCCGCAAGTTCATGGAGCAGGCCGCCGACCTCGTCGCCGAGCACGGCGGCTCGGTATCGGGCGAGCACGGCGACGGGCAGGCCCGCTCCGAGCTGCTGCCGCGGATGTACGGCGAAGGCGTCATCCGCGCGTTCAGCGAGTTCAAGTCGATCTGGGACCCGCGCAACCGGATGAACCCGGGAATCATCGTCGACCCGCTGCCGCTGGACGCCGACCTGCGCCAGGCCGCCGTGCCCAGCGCACCGCTGACCGTGCTGGACTACCCCGAGGACCAGGGCGACTTCGCCCGCGCCATGCGCCGCTGCGTGGGCGTGGGCAAGTGCCGGCGCCACGAGGGGCCGGGGGTGATGTGCCCCAGCTACATGGTGACCCGCAACGAGAAGGACTCCACGCGCGGGCGCGCCCGCATGCTGTTCGAGATGGTCAACGGCGAGGTGATCACCGACGGCTGGGCCTCCGAGGAGGTGCGCGACAGCCTGGACCTGTGCCTGTCCTGCAAGGGCTGCCGCAGCGACTGCCCGGTCAACGTCGACATGGCCGCCTACAAGGCCGAGTTCCTGCACCACCACTACCGGGGGCGCGTGCGTCCGGCGTCGCACTACTCGATGGGGTGGCTGCCGGTGTGGGCACGCCTGGCCGCGCTGGCGCCCGCCGAGGTCAACCGGGCGGGCGGCGCGCGCATGCTGAGCGCGGCGATCAAACGGGCCGGGGGCATCGCGCCCCAGCGCGCGATACCCGAGTTCGCGCGGACCACGTTCACCCGGTGGTTCCGCCGCCGCGCGGCGCGAGCACAGGCCCCTGAGCGTCCCGCAGGAGGGCTGCGGGGACTGCGGGCGCTGCTCGGCGGCGCGCGCCGGCCCGGCCGCGCCGGTGCCGCGGCCCGCGGCACCGCGGCGGCACCGCAGGAGCGGGGCACCGTGGTGCTGTGGCCCGACACGTTCGGCAACTACCTCACGCCGGAGGTTCCGGTGGCAGCGGTGCGGGTGCTGGAGGACGCCGGTTTCCGGGTGGTGCTGCCCGAGGGGCAGGTGTGCTGCGGCCTGACCTGGGTCTCCACCGGCCAGTTGGATGTCGCGCGGCAGGTGATGCGCCGCGCGCTGCGCGCACTCGCCCCGCACGTCGAAGCGGGCCTGCCAGTGGTCGGCCTGGAGCCCAGCTGCACCGCGGCGCTGCGCTCGGACCTGCTGGAGGTACTGCCGGGCCGCGCCAGCGAGCGGGTGGCCTCGTCGGTGTACACGCTGGCGGAATTCCTCGGCGAGTACGCCCCCGACTGGCAGCCGCCGCGCGTGGACGTCCGCGCGATCAGCCAGGTTCATTGCCACCAGCACGCGGTCGTCGGATTCGACGCCGACCGCCGGCTGATGGAGCGCGCCGGAATCGACGGCTCCGTGCTGGAGTCGGGCTGCTGCGGCCTGGCGGGCAACTTCGGTTTCGAGGCCGAGCACTACGACGTGTCAAAGGCGGTGGGCGAGCGGGTGCTGCTTCCGGCGGTACGCGAGGCCGATCCCGGCACCCTGGTGCTCGCCGACGGGTTCAGCTGCCGCACCCAGATCGACCAGGAAGCCGGCCGCCCGGCCCTGCACCTGGCCCAAGCGCTCGCCCAGGGCCTCGACCGCCGCGACGCAGCGCACGGAGAGGGCGAGCCGGGCGGACAGGCAGGGCAGCGCGAGTCGGCGGCGGAGAGCGGGTAAGACCGCGGCCGGCAGGGCGGCCGGCGCCGGCGGAAAGCCGGCAGCGGGTGCCCGGGCGGCCGGGCACCCGCTGGCTCGTGTTCGGCCGGGTCCGTGTGGAGCGAGCGGCGCGCCCGTGGGTGCCCCGCGCCGGACGCGCGAAGCGCCGTTGGTGCGCGGGGCGCACCGGACACTGCCCAGGGCCTCAGATGCCCATCTGCTCGCGCAGGGCGGCCAGTGCGGGGCCGGCGCGGGCGGCGACCCGGGGATCCTGCGGATCCACCCCGTCGTCGACGTGCACCTGCCAGGAAATGTCGGCGCCGCCGGGCGGCCGCCGCGCCACCAACCGGAATCCGCGGACACCGCCGTTGCCGCCGCCGTCCGCGGCGGCTTCGGTGGCCGCGGTGTCCTGCAGCGGCACGTGCCGGGTGACCACGATGGTGGCGGTCACCCGCTCGTAGACGACCTCGGCCAGCCGGCCGGGATCCGAGACCGGGAAGACACGGCGGCCGTAGCCCTCCTCGGTGAAGGTGAAACCCTCGTCGCTCCACCGGGCGCGGTCGATGTGCTCCCAGGGCACGGCGCGGCCGTCGGGAAGGTGCAGCGCCCGGTCGGTGGCCACCAAGGCGTCGGCGCCCCCGCCGGTGCGGGCGAGGACGCGTTCGCCCCGTTGCAGCGCCAACCGGGACCGCAACTCCTCGGGTAGCGCGTTGCGGCGCGGAAAGCGCATGGTCGGCACGGCCCTTAGCGCGATCGGGAGTCGGGTCCGGCCCCGTTGACCCCGCCGCTGCCGGAGTGGCCATCGGAACCGGTCCCGCCGAGCTCGGCGGCCTCCTCGGCAGAGGGCCGGGCCAGGAAGTCCTTGAGCGAGGTGACGGGCATGCGCTCGGTCACCTTGCCGTAGACGGTCTTGGACGCGCCGCTCACCTGTGCCCCCAGCACCCCGGCGGTCTCCTGCACCGCAGGGCTCTCCGCAATGCGCCGGGCGGTGCGGACGATCTGCTCGTAGCGGGCCTTGCCGGCCTTGGCCCCCAGTACGTACCCCACAGCGAGGCCGGCGACGAACGTGATCCGGTAGCGCATAGGTCCCTCTCCCCGTCGACGGTGCTGCCCCCAATGACGTTACCCCCCGCCGCCCGGAAACTTGTCACGAGCACGGTCGGATATGCGCTAGTCTATTTCGTGTCGCCGCAGGGAGCAGCGCCCCCGGGCGGCAGGGTCCGATCCCGCGTAGCTCAATCGGCAGAGCAGCCGGCTGTTAACCGGCAGGTTACTGGTTCGAGTCCAGTCGCGGGAGCTCCCTAAGCCAGGTCCACCCGGGCCTGGCTTTTTTCATGCGCCGTGTACCCACTCGGTTTCCTTGCCCCATGCCCGGGCGATCCCTCAAGCCGCCAGGGCCGCTTGGGCGCCGCTCACTGAGGCTCGGTGTGTGTATGTGTTAGTATTGGTACATGTCGATGCAGCGGACCAATGTCTATGCCGACCCCGAGGATCTGGCCATAATCAAGGAGGCTGCCCGGCTTCGCGGTGTCGCAGAGGCGGAGATTATTCGCGAAGGCCTGCATCTCGCCGCCATGTCGAATCGCGTCTGGGAAGCCCCTCTCGACTGGCCGACCTTCGAAGGCAGTGGTGAGCCTGTCACCCGCGACGAGATCACCGGCACCATCGACAAGGGGCGCCGTGGCGCATGATCGTCATCGCCGATACCTCAGGGATCATTGCCGCCTCCGACCGCAACGCGCCTGAGGCGGCGGCCTGCCGGTCCGTGCTGGAAAAAGCCGGTACGGTGATCATTTCCGGGTTGGTTCTGGCCGAAGTGGACCACATGGCCAAGGCACGGTTCGGCTCCGAAGCGCGGAGTCGGCTGCTGGAACACCTTCTCGCTCAAGTGCATCGCATGCGCTTCCAGATCGCGGAGACGAGTATTGATGTCCTCGATACCGCGCGAGCGGTGCAGCGGCGCTACGCGGCCCTGGATCTGGACCTCGCCGACGGCGTCAACGTCGCCTTGGCCGCCGAGTACCGGACCGATGCGCTGTTGAGCCTCGACCGGCGCGATTTTCGAAGCGTGCGTCCGCTTACCCCGCATCAGGCGTTCCGCCTGCTTCCGGACGACGGCATTGTGTGAACCCATGGCGGCGTCGATCGCTCCGCATAACACGATGCTCACCATGCAGGAAGCCGCCGACCTGCTCAACATCTCCCGGCCCACTCTGGTGCGGCTGTTGTCCGACGGCGAAATCCCCTTCACGATGCGTGGGCGCCACCGCAGACTCATGCTTCGGGACGTCCTCGACCCTGTCGGACACGTTTCTGAGACTGGCTGGGACCGAAACCTACCGTCCGCTGTGGTCCGCCGATGCTCTCAAAGGGCTCAGGTGCAACTTGCGGCGGCGGAGCGGATGGGTGGGTTCGGCAGGGCTATTGAGAGGGCGGTATGGCTAAGACGAGTGCGGGGCTGTTGCTTTACCGGCGCGGGGGTGCCGGGGGTGTCGAGGTGCTCCTCGGGCACATGGGGGGTCCGTTCTGGGCCAAGAAGGAAGAGCACGCGTGGTCGGTGCCCAAGGGGGAGTACACCGCTGATGAGGATCCGCTGGAGGCTGCTCGGCGGGAGTTCGGGGAGGAGATGGGGCGGCCGGCCCCTGAGGGCGAGCCGGTGGGGCTCGGTGCGGTGCGGCAGTCGGGCGGCAAGACCATTACGTGTTTTGCGTTGGAGGGCGATTTCGATGCCTCGGTGATCGCCGGGAATACCTTCGAACTGGAGTGGCCGCCGCGGTCGGGCAGAGTGCAGGAGTTTCCCGAGATCGACCGTGCGGCGTGGTTCGGCATTGCGGCGGCGCGGGAGAAACTCGTCAAAGGCCAGGTGCGGTTTCTGGACCTGTTGGCGGGCGCGGTGGGTGCCGGTGGGGATTCCGGCACGCAGCGGTGAGACCGGGCGGCGCGCGGTTCGGACGTGCAGGTGGCAGGTGGCAGGTGGGGGCGCAGGCGCGGATGCAGCGCAGGTGCCGCGCAGGCGCAGGTGTTACGGCTTGACGGCGACGCCGCCGATGATGAGGTTCTCGTTGCGCGGCGGCATTGCGTAGGTGCCCGCTGATTTGGCGTCGGGGGGCAGGGGGCGCCACTTGTTCAGCGGGACCAGGCCGGGCTCAACGAGTTCCCAGTCGCCGAAGTACCCGCCGATCGCCTCGGTCGTGCGCCACATGCCGGTCTTCAGGCGTTCCAGGAACGCCGACTGCAGGCGGCGGGCGCGTTCGGCGTCCTTGGGGAATTCCGCGGAGCCGGGTTCGCAGAAGTGGCTGATCGCCAGGCAACTGCCGGGCGCCAAGGAGCCGCGGAGCAGCCGGGTGATTCCGCCGGGGTCCTCTTCGTCGCTGAGGTGGTGCAGGATGCCGCCGAGCATCAGGGCCACCGGGCGGTTGAGGTCGATCAGTTCGGTGCGCTGGGCCGCGGCCAGCACCTGCTGCGGGGTGGTCAGGTCTTCCGAGATCACCAGGGTGGTGCGGTAGTCGGCCAGCAGCGCCCGCCCGTGGGCCAGCACGATGGGGTCGTTGTCGACGTAGACCACGCGGGCGCCGGGGACCGACTCGTGGGCGATCTCGTGCACGTTGCCGTCGGTGGGCAGCCCGGATCCGATGTCGATGAACTGGTCGAGGCCCCGCTCGGCGGCGAGGTAGCGGGTGGCGCGCTGCACGAAGGCCCGGTTGCCCAGCGCGAGGTCGGTTACGCCGGGCACCACCGATTCGGCGTAGTTGGCCATGTCCCGGTCGACCGCGAAATGATCTTTTCCGCCCAAATAGTATGAATAAACTCGGGCAATGCTCGCCTTTTCCGTGTTGATCTCCGGCGGGCCGGCACGGTTTGCGGTGCCGGCGCGCTTCATGAATGTCCAGGATTGGAAACGGGACATCGCCATCCTCATTCGGGGGGAAGCGGGCCGATGGGCTTCGGAGTCTATTCCCCTGAGGTGGCGCCGGTCACCACTTCACGCCATGCGTGACCCGCCGGTGACCGGCGCGCGATCTGCGATGCGGATCGGACCTGCGCACGTCCCCCCGCCGCTCGCCCGATTCGCGTTTCAGCCGATGGCGCGGCCCGCGTAGTCGGGGGGATCCTGCACGGCCGAGCGCAGCCGCTGCGCTACGGCCTCGGGGAACGGCGCCGTCTTCTGCGTCTGCTGGTCGACGTGCAGGGCCATGATCTCCTCGGTGGCGCGAAGTTCGCCCGCGAGCCACATCTCGTGGCACAGGCGGACCTTTTTCGCGCTCGTTCCGGCCACGTACGTGCGGATCTCGACCTCGCTGCCTTCGGCGACCTCGCGCAGATAGCGCACATGGGCCTCGACGGTGTACAGCGAGCAGCCGCGGGCGCTGCGGTAGTCGGCGCCCAGGCCGACCTCCTCCATCAGCTCGTCGGTGGCGAAACCGAAGATGAGCACGTAGTACGCCTCGCTGAGGTGGCCGTTGTAGTCGATCCACTCCGCCTGCACCCGCCGGCGCAGTACCGACACGGGCTCTTTGGCCCCCGCCGCCTCCGGTTCCTGTGCCCCCGCGGTCACGAGCCGCCCTCGGCCGCGGCCTCGCGCGCCTCCTCGGCGTCGACCTCGGCGAGCGCGCGCATGACGGCGATCAGCCGCCGGTCCCGCTGGGCGATGAGTTCGCCGGTGGAGCGCCCGGCCGCGACCTCGTCGGTCTGCGCGACCATCGCATCGCGCAGCTCCGCAGTCAGCTCCGGAGATTCCAGCCGTGTCCAGGGCGCCTTGAGCGACGGACCGAAGTGGTCGAGCATGTGCGCCATCCCGCCTTCGCCGCCGGCCATGTGGAACGTCAGGCACGGGCCGAAGAACGCCCACCGCAGCCCCGGCCCAGCGGTCATCGCAAGGTCGATCTGCTCGACCGTGGCCTCGCCGCTGCCGACCATGTGCAGCGCCTCGCGCCAAGCGGCCTCCTGGATGCGGTTGCCGATGAAACCAGGGAGCTCGGTGTCCATGGCGATCACCGACTTGCCCGCCGCCCGGTAGAACTCGGCGGCCCACTCCACCGCCCAGTCGGCCGTGGCACTTCCGCCCACGACCTCCACCAGTGGCACGAGGTAGGGCGGGTTGAACGGGTGGCCGACCACCAGCCGCTCGGGGGCGGCCGCCTTGACCTGCATCTCGCTCATGGAGTAGCCGGAGGTGGAGGACCCGATGACGACGTGCTCCGGCGCCGCCGCGTCGATCTCGGCGAGCAGGCCGATCTTGACTTCCAGGCGCTCCGGCGCGCTCTCCTGCACGAAGTCCGCGCCGGCGACCGCCTCGGCCAGCGTGGCGGCCACGCTCAGGTTGGCGGTGGAGGCGCCCGCCGCCAAGCCCAGGCGGCTCAGCGCGGGCCAGGCCGCATCGATTAGGTCGCGCAGCTTGGCCTCGGCGTCGTCGGCCGGGTCCCAGGCGACGACCCGGTAGCCGCGCGCCAGGAAGTGCGCGACCCAGCCGCCGCCGATGACGCCCGCGCCCACGCACGCCACCGTGCGCACGCCGTGCGGGTCAGCGGCTGCCTCGGGGCGCGGCGCCGCGTTCCGGGGGTTGGAGGCAGCTGAGGCGGCGGGGGTGTGCTCGGTGTTCTGAGTGTTCTCGGGCACAGGAGTCCTTTGGAGTGGGTTCGGCGGAGCCGCGGAGCCGCGGGGCCGGGCGGGCCGGGCGGGCCGGGTCGTGTCCGCAACGGGGTGACGGGCCGGCCGACTGCGGCCGGCTGCGGATACTGCTACTGGGCGCTGCGCAGCTTGAGCTTGGCGCGGGCCTCGTCGGGGGTGCACACGCGGGCGCCCAGGGACTCGATGATCCCGACGCCCTTCTCGACGAGCTGGGCGTTGGTGGCCTTTACCCCGCGGCTGAGGTACAGATTGTCCTCCAGGCCCACGCGCGCGTGGCCGCCCAGCAGGATCGACTGCGCGACCCAGGGCATCTGCATCCGCCCGATGGCGAAGCTCGCCCACTCCGCGCCCGAGGGCAGCAGGTGGACCATCGACTGCAGCACACCCGGGTCGGCGGGCGCGCCGTAGGGGATACCGGTGCAGAGCTGGAACATCGAGGGGTCGTCGATCAGCCCTTCGGCGTGCATCCGCTTGGCGAACCACAGCTGCCCGGTGTCGAAGATCTCCAGCTCGGGGCGCACCCCCAGCTCCTGGATGCGCTTGGCGCCGGCCCGCAGCATGTCGGGGGTGGAGATGTAGACCAGGCTGCCGTCGCCGAAGTTGACGCTTCCGCAGTCGAGCGTGCAGATGTCGGGCAGCAGCTCCTCGACGTGGGGCAGCCGCTCCAGGCCGTTGACCAGGTCGGTGCCCTCGTCGGGGACCAGCGGGTCGTCCTGGCCGATGACCAGGTCGCCGCCCATGCCCGCGGTCAGGTTGATGACGATGTCGGTGCCGGTCTCCTTGATGCGCTCGACGACCTCGCGGTAGAGGGCGTTGTCGCGCGAGGGCGCACCGGTCTTGGGGTCGCGGACGTGGATGTGCACGGCGCTGGCGCCGGCCTCCGCTGCCGCGACCGCCGAGGCCGCGATCTCCTTGGGGCTGACCGGTACGTGCTCGCTCCTGCCGACGGTGTCGCCTGCGCCGGTGAGCGCCGCGGTGAGGATGACGTCGGTGTTCATGGTTTCGTTCACTGCTGTGTGACTCCTTCGATGCGGGTGGCGACGAAGTCGCGCAAGGTTTCGCGCATCCGCTGCACGGTGCGCCCCGGGCGTTGGGTCAGCACCTGGATGGCCAGGCCGTCGATGAGTGCGGTGAGGTGCATGGCGACCGCCTCGGGGTCGCACTCGCAGAACACGCCCTCGGCGATGCCTTCGCGCACGGTCTGGGCGACGGTGTCGTGCCAGCGCTGGTAGTAGGCGGCGTGCAGTTCGCGCAGGTGGGGGTGGAGGGTGGACTCGGTCCACACCTGCATCCAGATCGACCATTCGCGGGTGAGGTGCCCGGAGTGGGGGAGCTGCAGTTCGATCAGGCGGTCCAGCCGCTCCCGCGCATGGGGGATGGAGTGCAGCACCGCCACCTGCCGGTCGAACGCCTGCTTGGCCGAGCTGCGCAGCGCCTCGTCGAGCAGGTCGCGCAGCGTGGGGAAGTGGTAGTGGATGGTGGCGCCGGAGGTGCCGCACGCCCGTGCGATGTCGGCGGTGCGCACCGAGTGGTAGCCGTTCTCGGCGATGAGCTGCCAGGCGGCCTCGACGATCTGGCGCCTGCGCTCGCTCGATCCGGAACGTCCGCCTGCGGCGCCGTTGCCGGGTTCGGTGCGCCGCCCCTCGGCCTCGGCCGGTGTCCGCTGCGCCGGAGGGATGGCGACCACGGTGGCCGCGTCGTCGCGCCCGTTGAGCAGCCAGTTCACCGTCACGTCGGCGGCGTCGGCGATCCTGATCAGCTCTGCTGCGGAGAAGCGCCGGGTTCCCTTCAGTGACTTGGAGAGCTTGGACGGTTCCAGTTTCATCGTGTCGGCGAACTCGCGCTGGGACCACCCCGAGCGCAGGATGAGTTCGCGGACCCGCTGCCGCAGGCCCGCCATCGGGTTGTCCGGCCCGTCGCCCAGGTCGATTGTGCCGCTCACGGTTGGCGACGGTATCAGGGCTCTAGCGATAATCGCAACGCCAACCCCCTCTGGACGTGCGATAGCGCGGTCCGTCCTGACTCGTTGTTCAATTGGAGCGGGTCGGCTTGCGACGTCGGGGCGCTGCGGCGGTGCCGCGTTGCGGTGCCCCCGCGGCCCGCCACCGGGCCGGGCGGCGCCGGCCGGTCAGACCTCCGGCAGCCCGGTGTAGTTCTCGGCCAGTTGCGCGGCGGCCGGCCGGCAGGCCGCGATGTGCTCCAGGTAGGAGAGCTGGAGGCGGCGGTCGAACGGCGTCGACTCGGGATCCAGGTGCAGCAGCGAGGTCATCCAGTAGGAGAAGTGCTCGGCACGCCAGACCCGGCGCAGCGCCGTATCGGAGTAGGCCGCCAGCCCGGCCTCGTCACCGGTCCCATACCGCGAGCGCAGGCCCTCGGCCAGCAGCATGACGTCGCGCATGGCCAGGTTCAGCCCCTTGGCGCCGGTCGGCGGCACGATGTGGGCGGCGTCGCCGGCCAGGAAGAGGCGCCCGTGGCGCATGGGCTCGGTGACGAAGCTGCGCATCGGGGTCAGGCTCTTGTCGGTGATGGGCCCGGTCTCCAGTTTCCAACCGCCTTCGCTCAGCTCGAAGCGGGTGGCCAGCTCCGACCAGATGCGGTCGTCGGACCAGGAGGCGGGGTCGGTGTCGGCGGGCACCTGCAGGTACAGCCGGCTCACCGTCTCCGAGCGCATGCTGTGCAGCGCGAACCCGCGCTCGTGGCGGGCGTAGATCAGCTCGTCGCAGGAGGGCGGCACATCGGCCAGGATCCCCAGCCAGGCGAAGGGGTAGTTCTTGTCGTAGGTTCGCACCACGTCGGCGGGCAGGCTGGTGCGGCCGATGCCGTGGAAACCGTCGCAGGCCACCACGTAGTCGCACTCCAGCACCTCTTCGCCGCCCGCCGACCCGGTCGCCCCGGCGGGTGTGAAGCGGATGCGCGGGCGGTCGGTGCCGGTCCCCTCGACCGCGTTCGCCTCGGCTTCGAACAGCAGCCGGCCGCCGTCGGCCAGGCGCCGGGCGATCAGGTCCTTGACGATCTCGGTCTGCGCCCAGATCAGCACGTTGCGTCCGGTCAGGTCCGGGAAGTCGATGCGGTGCCCGCGCCCGTCGAAGCGCAGTTCGATGCCGTCGTGCACAAAGCCTTCGCGGTCCATGCGCTCGCCCAGTCCCGTGGCGCGCAGCGCCTCGGCGACCCCGTGCTCGACGACGCCGGCGCGCTGGCGGCGTTCGCAGTAGGCGCGGTCGCGCCGCTCCAGCACCACCGACTCGATGCCGTGCAGATGCAGCAGGTGCGACAGGAACAGCCCGGCGGGACCGGCTCCGATGATTCCGACTGTGGTGCGCATGGTCTTCTCCCGCGGCGCGGTGGCAACGGCCCGCCGGGCCGGTACCGCCGCGCCGCGTGCCTCCCTTCGGCAGAAAGCTCTAATTCGGGGACGGGGTGGGGCAGGGTGCAGCGGTTGGGTACAGGGGAGTGCTGTTGGGGCGGGTGCGGTCAGGGCTCCGGGGACCGGGAGCAGGCGGCTAGTGCCCGTCCGGTTCTCCGGCCGCCTCGCTCCGCTCGGTCTCTGCGATGTCGTCCAGCACCCGCTGGGCGATGCCGAAGGCCTTGTTGGCGGCGGGCACGCCGCAGTAGACCGCCGCCTGCAGGAACACCTCGGCGATCTCGTCGCGGGAGAGTCCGTTGCGCACGGCGGCGCGCACGTGCATACCCAGTTCGTCCCAGTGCCCGTTGGCGGTCAGCGCTGTCAGCACCATGCAGCTGCGCGTGCGCCGGTCCAGGCCCTCGCGCGTCCAGATCTCCCCCCAGGCATAGCGGGTGATCAGGTCCTGGAACGGTTCGGTGAAACCGGTCTTGGCGGCTTCGGCGCGGTCGACATGGGCTTGGCCCAGTACCTCGCGGCGCACGCGCATGCCGGCTGCGCTGCGGACGGCATCGCCGCCGGTGCCGCCGGTTGCGGGTGTCTGTCCGGTGCTCATCGGTCGGCCATCCTTAGTGCGGTCCGTTGCCTGCGGGCGGGGTGGCCCCGCTGCCGGCGCCGCCGGGCGGGGAGTCGGCGCAGAAGTGCGCGCGCAGCAGTTCGTTGGTCTGCGCGGCGCATTCCCAGCTGGCGAGGTGGGCGCCGCCGTCCAGCACGTGCAGCCGCGCCCCCGGCACGGCCGCCGCGATCCGCTCGGCCTCCGCGGGAGGGGTGGCCGGGTCCTGCGAACCGGCGGCCACCAGCGTGGGAGCGGATATGTGCGCGAGGTCCGGCCGCAGGTCCATGTGTTCGATGGCGGTGCAGCACCCGGCGTAGCCCTCGGCAGGGGTTCCGGCGACCATCCGGCGCATGTCGGCGGCGGTTGCGGGCTCGCGCTCGGCGTAGGCGGGGGTGAACCAGCGCTCCACGACGGAGGCGGCGACTGCGCCGGTACCCTGCTCGCGCACTGTTGCCGCGCGCTGTTTCCAGCCTTCCGGCGCCATCTTCGGTGCGGTGCACAGCAGTGCCAGCCGGCCGATGCGGTCGGGGGCGTGGGCGGCCAGCCACATGCCGGTCATCCCGCCGAGGGACAGCCCGGCGAAGTGGGCGCGCTCGGCACCGAGGCGGTCCAGCAGCCGCAGCACGTCGCCGCCCAGCTCGGCCAGGCTGTAGGGGCCCGGCGGAACGGGCGATCGGCCGTGGCCGCGGGTGTCGTAGCAGACGACGCGGAAGCGGTCGGCCAGCGCCCCGACCTGCGGCCGCCACATCTCCAGCGTGCTGCCCAGCGACCCCGACAGCACCAGCAGGGGCGCATCGGGCGGCCCCTCGGCGGTGTGGTGCACGTCGACGCTCAACCTGTCCTCCATCCGTTCGGTGCACTCGCTTGCGGCGTACCCGCCGCGGGACTGCGGGCCGCGCGGCGCAGCGCCCGCCCGCGGCATCCGCCACCCCGGCGCGGGGCGGCGGTGCCGGCCCCGGCGCACAGGCCACTGCTGGTACCCGTACCGGTTTCGGTGGCGGCGCCGGGCATCAGCGCCGGTCTCCCAAACCGTGCCGCCCGCCGCCCGGCCGCCGCCGGCGGGCGTAGGCCGCCAGGGCCCGGTCCACCAGTACAGGGGCCGAGCCCAAGTAGCCCGCAGGGTCGAGCAGAGCGTCGATCTCGGCCCTGCTGCGGCGGTCGCCGAACCGCTCGGCGAGCACGGCGGCCAGCTCCCGGCCGCTGTCGGCGGCCAGCGCGCAGGCGTCGCGCACCTCCTGGTGGGCGCGGGAGCGGCCCAGCTCTGCGGCGAGGTCGGTGGTGACCCGTTCGGCCATGGGGAACCCGCCCGACGCCGCCAGGTTGGCGCGCATCGCTTCGGGGCGCACGGCCAACCGTTCCAGCGAGGTGTGCAGCCAGGCGGCGGCCGACCCGGTCGCGCCCAGCAGCTGCGTCAGCGCCGGCCATTCGGCGTGCCAGGGGCCCGCCGCCCGCTGGTGCTGCTGCACTTGGGCGGCCATCAGCGTCGAGACCAGGCCGGGAGCCTGTTCGGCGCAGGCGGCGGCCGAGACCGCGGCGATCGGATTGCGCTTGTGCGGCAGCGTCGAGGAGCCGCCCACGCCCGACCCGCCGACCTCTTCGACCTCGCCCACCTCGGTCTGGGCCAGCAGCACGATGTCGCCGGCGGCCTTGCCCGCGGCGCCGCACACCCGGCTCAGGCCCGCGGCGATTTCGGCGACGCGGCCGCGCTCGGTGTGCCAGGGCAGCAGCGGCTCGGCCAACCCGGTCTCCTCGGCGAAGGCCGCCACCACCGCGGGGCCGTCGCCGCCCAGTGAGGCCAGTGTGCCGGCGGCGCCGCCCAGCTGTGCGGCGGCTCCGGAGCGCAGTGTGTCCTCCAGCCGCCGCGCCGCCGTGTCGAGGCCTTCCAGCCACCCGGCCGCCACGAGCCCGAACGTGGTCGGCAGCGCCTGCTGGAGCAGGGTGCGCCCGGCCATCACCGTGCCGCGGTGCTCGGCCGCCAGCGCCGCCAGGCGCTCGGCCGCCGCATCGGTGCGGGCGGTGATGGCCGCGCCCGCCCGGCGGCTGATCAGCATGGCGGCAGTGTCCATGATGTCCTGGCTGGTGGCGCCGTGGTGGATGTGCCGGGCCGCGTCGCCGCCGACCCGGCGGGTCAACTCGGCCACCAGCGGCACCACCGGGTTGCCGGAACCCGCGGCGGCCGCCCCCAGCGCCGCGGCGTCGAAGTTCTCGGCTACGCAGGCGGCGGTGATGGCCGCTGCGTGCTCGGGGGCGATCAGCCCGATCCGGGCGTGGGCGCGGGCCAGCGCCGCTTCGGCGTCCAGCAGCGCCTGCAGCCACGCCCGGTCGCCGGTCTCGGCGGCGGCTCCGCCGCGGCCGAAGATCCCGCCGTAAAGGCCGCCCGCAGCGTCCGCCGCACCGCTGTCCTCGCTCACCGGTCCTCGCTCGTTGTCGTCGGGTCCGCCCCGCGGGCCGACCCCTGTTCGAAAACCTGCCCGTATCTGCGCCCTGCCCGGCCTGCCGGCAGGCGCCGGCCGGTCAGAGGTCGAAAAACACCGTCTCGCCCTCGCCCTGGAGGCGGATGTCGAAGCGGTAGCCGTCCTCGGCGGGTTGGGCGACGAGGGTGGCGCGCTCGGGTTCGGGGATCGCGGACAGCACCGGATCGGCGGCGTTGGCCGCGGCCTCGTCGGGGAAGTAGATGCGGGTAACGGTGCGGTTCAGCATCCCGCGGGCGAACACCGATACGTCGATGTGCGGCGCCTGCAGCGCGGCCCCCAGCCCCGGCACCGCACCCGGTTTGAGGGTGTAGATCCTGAACTCGCCGGCGGAGTCCGTTGCGCTGCGGCCGAAGCCGCGGAAGTCCGGCCAGGCCCGCGCCCCCCGCGCATCGTCGGGATGGTCGAAGCGGCCCTCGGGGTCGGCCTGCCAGGTCTCGATCAGGCCGTCGGGGATGGGCGCGCCGGCGCCGTCGTAGAGGGTGCCGCGGATCCAGCAGCCGCCCGGGGCGCCCTCGGCGAGGGCGAAGGGGCCGTCGGCCCAGGGCAGCCCGATGTGCAGGTAGGGGCCCACGGTCTGGGAGGGGGTGGTCTGCTCGGCTGTGCTCATCAGTCCTCGTCCACTTCCGACTCGAAGACGGTGGACTCGCGCCCGCGCAGCACGATGTCCCACTCGTAGGCCAGCGCCCACTCCGGCGCGGTGTTGGCGTAGTCGAACCGAGCCAGCAGCCGCTCCCGGGCCTGCTCGTCGGGGATCGAGTTCCACATCGGGTCCTGGAAGAACAGCGGGTCGCCGGGGAAGTACATCTGGGTGACCAGGCGCTGGGTGAAGGCGCGGCCGAACAGCGAGAAGTGGATGTGGGCGGGGCGCCAGGCGTTGTCGTGGTTGCGCCAGGGGTAGGCGCCCGGCCGGATGGTGACGAACCGGTAGCGGCCCTGGTCGTCGGTGAGGGTGCGGCCGACACCGGTGAAGTTGGGGTCCAGCGGGCACGGCCAGTTGTCGGCGGTGTGGCGGTAGCGGCCGCCGGCGTTGGCCTGCCAGATCTCGATGAGCGTGTTCGGTACGGCGGCGCCGTCGCCGTCGCGGACCTGGCCGTGCACGATGATGCGCTGGCCCTGCGGCTCGTCCTCGTGCTGGCGGGTGAGGTCGTGGTCGGTCTCGCCGATGCGCCCTTCGCCGAGCAGCGGGCCGGTGACCTCGGTCAGCAGGTGCGGAAGCAGGTGCAGCGGCCTCTTGGGGTGGCGCAGCGCGGTGCTGCCGTATCCGGGGTAGTCCAGCGGCGGGTGGACCTCGTGATCGCGCAGGTACCCCGCCGCCGGTGGAACCGCGCCGGTGCCGGTGTCCGGGCCGGTGCTCATGGCTCGGCCGCCTCCTCTCTGTCCCTGGTGAGCGTTCATTGGTTCCTTCCGGTTGTCCTGGACTGCTCTGCTGGTCCCACTCGCTGGTCCTGGGCGGCGGGTGTCCCGGGCGGTCGCCGGGCCCTCGGGTTGTCGGGTCCTTCAGGCGTGCAGTACGACGGCCAGGCCCTGGCCCACGCCGATGCAGATGGCGGCCAGCCCCCAGCCGCCGCCGCGGCGGTGCAGCTCGTGGGCGAGCGAGCCCAGGATGCGTGCGCCGGAAGCGCCGAGGGGGTGGCCGATGGCGAGCGCGCCGCCGTTGGGGTTGACGATCTCGGGGTCCAGCCCCGGCCACAGCCGCAGGCAGGCCAGGGACTGGGCCGCGAAGGCCTCGTTGAGCTCCACGACCGCCAGGTCGTCCCAGCCGATACCCGCCCGGGCCAGCGCGGTCTCGGCGGCCGCCACCGGGCCGATGCCGAAGCGGTTCGGTTCCACCGCGGCGACTCCGCGGCCGGCGATGCGCGCCAGGGGAGTGGCGCCGGTGGCCGACGCCGCGGCCTCGTCGCCGATCAGCAGGGCCGCCGCCCCGTCGCTGAGAGGAGACGAGTTGCCCGCGGTGATCGTGCCCTCGGGGCGGAACGCCGGTTTCAGACCCGCCAGCTTGTCCGCCGAGGCCGCGCGGATGCTTTCGTCGCGCGCGAGGTCGACGCCGTCAACCGGCACGACCTCGGCGGCGAAGACGCCCTTGTCCCAGGCCCGAGCCGCGTTGGTGTGGCTGCGCAGCGCGAAGGCGTCCTGCTCGGAACGTTCGATGCCGTACTGCTCGGCGATCTGTTCGGTGCACTCGCCCAGCGACGCCGTCCACTCCGGCGGCATGGCCGGGTTGACCATGCGCCAGCCCAGTGTGGTGGAGTGCAGCGTCTCGTGGCCTGCGGGAAAGCCCTTGGCGGGTTTGGGCAGCACCCAGGGGGCGCGGCTCATCGACTCCACGCCGCCGGCCAGCACGAGCGAGGCGTCGCCGACCGCGACCGCGCGGTTGGCGGCGATGACCGCCTCCAGCCCCGATCCGCACAGCCGGTTCAACGTGGCTCCGGGCACCGAGGTGGGCAGCCCCGCCAGCAGCGCGGCCATGCGCGCGACGTTGCGGTTGTCCTCGCCGGCGCCGTTGGCGTCGCCGAAGTACACGTCGTCGATACCCGCGGGGTCGAGCCCGGGCGTGCGCTCGACGAGGCCCCGCACCGCGTGGGCGGCGAGGTCGTCGGGGCGCACCCCGGCGAGCGCGCCCCCGTGTTTGCCGAAGGGCGTGCGCACAGCGTCCAGAACGAACACGTCGGTCATGAGGGTTTTGCGGCGGATACCCCGGTCTTCAGGCCGGGGAGGAAGCCGCTCCCTCCTTTCTGATGGTGTATCCGTAACCGTCCG
This sequence comes from Streptomonospora sediminis, assembly GCF_054778995.1. NCBI lineage: Bacteria > Bacillati > Actinomycetota > Actinomycetes > Streptosporangiales > Nocardiopsidaceae > Streptomonospora > Streptomonospora sediminis. The sequence goes on along the minus strand of NZ_BAAGYZ010000143.1, from coordinate 47,924 downwards.
CCCGCTGGAGCAGGCGGATGTATTTGTGGTGGATGCCCTGGACGGCGTCGCGGGCGGTGGTGACGTTGAACTTGCCGCTGGAACGCACGGCGACCCGGCCGGTGTGGGCGCCCGCGTTCTTGCCGGTGGGCACGACTGCGGTGACGAGGTCGCCGGTGGCGAATCCGAAGAACGTTTTGGTGCGTGGCATGGCGAGCCGGGGGAACCCGTGCTTGTCGGGGCGGGTGCGTGCGTGGGTGCCGCGGCCGGTGCAGGACGCCACCAGCACCCGGGCCACGGATTCGGTGGCGGTGTCGAACCTGCCCACGGCGAGCGCGTCGAGGCCCCGGCGCTCACCGGCCTGGTTGGTGAACACGGCCAGGCCGGTGTGAGAGGAGCCGGGGTCGATGCCGAGTTCGACACCGTCGATCTCGGAGTCCTGCGCGGTGCGGTCCTTCAGTCGGATGGTGAAGGGGGTGTGGCGGTGCACCACCGCCCGGCCTTTGGCCAGGAGCTTGCGGGCGCGCGCCGGATGGCACGGCTGCAGTGGGCGGTGGCGGGTGTCGAGCATGAATACGTGCGGGTGCACCTCACGGTGCTGCTCACCGGCCCCGTCGGGGTCGGGGGTGGCGCCCCCGCTGCCAGGTGAAGCGGCGGGGGGCTCCTCTCGCACATGTCCCGCACCGGGTGCCTGGCGGCGCTCGACGCCCGTTTCGTGCCCGATCCGGGGCGTGTCTGCTGCGTCGGGTTCCAGAGCCAACTGCTGAGGAGGTACAGAAGGGTGGGTCTGCTGTCCTGTGCGGAACGTAGCCAACGTGGTCACCTCCCTTAGGTGTTGGCTGGTGCTGGTAAAGGCAGCCCTCAACCACAGGGGTCGAAAGCCCGGCCCTTCAGGGCCGGGATCCCTTTACTGCTGGCCTTCCTTTGTACAGGCGGCGGAGTACCGGCCGAGTGCGCGCGCGGCGCCGCGGCGGTCCCGTTGGGGCCGAACCGGCGCGCGCTGCGCCTGTCATGCCCGCCATGCCCATTGCTTATCAGGTCGGGGGCCGCGGCGGGCTTCCCGGCTCCCCGTTGCGGCGGCGCGGCGCCGCCCGCCGGTGCGCATCGGCGCTTACCCGCGGCCGGTCAGGGAGCGCAGCACGGCCAGCTCCGCGGCGGTCGGTTCGGGCGTGGTGGCCAGGTCGGGGGAGACGGCGAGGTCCCACCCGGTGGCGGCGCGGGCGTCGTCGGCGCTGACCCCGGGGTGCACCTGGGCCAGGGTGAGTTCGCGGGTCTGCGGGTCGGGCTTGAGCACGCCCAGGTCGGTGATGACCCGGGTGGGTCCGGCCCCGGGCAGCCCCAGTGCGGCACGGTCGCCGGGGCCGCGGCCGTGGCCGAGCGAGGTCACGAAGTCGACCCGGTCCACGAACGCGCGGGTGCTCTGCCGGGCGATGACCACGACTTCGCGGCAGGAGGCGGCGATCTCCGGCGCCCCGCCGGCGCCGGGCAGCCGCACCTTGGGGTCGGCGTAGTCGCCGATGACGGTGGTGTTGATGTTGGCGAAGCGGTCGATCTGGGCGGCGCCGAGGAACCCGACGTCGATGCGGCCGGGCTGCAGCCAGTAGTTGAAGACCTCGGGCACCGAGACGACGGTGTCGGCGGTCTCGGCCAGGACGCCGTCGCCGATGGACAGCGGCAGCGTGTCGGGCCGGGTGCCGAGGGTGCCCGATTCGTAGATCATCCACAGGTCGGGCGCGTGGGTGCGGACGGCGAGGTTGGCGGCGGTGCTGGGCAGGCCGATGCCCACGAAACAGGCCATGTCGGAGGCCAGCGCGTGGGAGGCGGCCACCGTCATCATCTCGTCGGCGGTGTAGTCCGCCGGGCCGGTGCGGCCCGTGCGGTCCGCTGCTGCAGTCATGTCAGCCCGCCCTTCAGCGGTGCCTGCGCACCTAGTTCGTTCTCCAGCCAGCGGGAGAACACGTCCCGGTCGCGGCTGATGGTGTCCCAGTCCTGGTAGGCGCTGTTGTCGCGCGCGTAGTAGCCGTGGGCGTAGGAGGGCCGGGCGCCGCCGGGGGCGAGGCACACGGCGGTGACCACGCGGGAGGGGAGCACCACCTGGCCGGGTACCGGTTCGAGTTCGTCGACGATCTCCTCGACCGTGGCCAGGGAGCGCCGGGCGGCGAGCACCGCCTCCTTCTGGATTCCGGTGATGCCCCAGAGTTGGACGTTGCCGGCGCGGTCGGCGCGCTGGGCGTGGATGACCGCGACGTCGGGGTTGAGGGCGGGAACGGCGGCGAGCCGCTCGCCGGTGAAGGGGCACTCGACGGTGCTGATGGTGGCGGTGCGGCCGACCAGGTCGGTGCCTGCGTAGCCGCGCATTACCGCGAAGGGCAGCCCGGAGGCGCCGGCGACGTAGCGGTTGGCCATGCCGGCGTGGCTGTGCTCCTCGATGTCGAGGGGGCGCGGCCAGCCGTACTGGATGGCGTCGCGGAAGCGGTGCAGGGAGCCGACGCCGGGGTTGCCGCCCCAGGAGAACACGAGCCGGGAGGCGCAGCCCGCACCGATCATCTGGTCGTAGACCACATCGGGGGTCATCCGGACCAGGGTGAGGTTGCGGCGGCCCTGCCGGATGATCTCGTGGCCGGCGGCCACCGGGATCAGGTGGGTGAACCCCTCCAGCGCGACCGTGTCTCCGTCGCCGACGAGTTCACGTACGCCCTCGTCCAGCGGCACGATCATAAGTACGTCCACATCTGTTCGTATGGCGAATTCATGTTCTTAATACGCACATCATTGCCGACAGTCATCCCATGGGTCAAGGGCGGGTTAACAAGGGCGGGGCAACAAAGGCGGCCGCCCCTGCGGCCGGTGTTCCGGCGCAAGGGCGGCGCACCGCCCTGCCGGCCGCGGGCGGCGCGCTCGCGCGCCCCGCGGCCGGCGGAGGTCGGGTGGCGGCGGTCGGCCGCCGCCCCGCTAGATGTGGCCCGCCGCGCGCTGGGCGATCTCCAGGTCGGCCTCGATGCGGGCGGCCGTGGCCAGCAGCGGCGGCAGCAGGTCGCGCCGGACGTCCTCGACCGAGGAGCGGCTGGCGTGGGCCGAGACGTTGACCGCCGCGGCGACCCGGCCGGTGCGGTCGCGGATGGGTGCGGCCACCGAGCGCAGCCCTTCCTCCAGTTCCTGGTCGACCAGTGCCCAGCCCTGGTTGCGCACCCGTTCGATCTCGGCGCCGAGCCGGCCCGGGGTCGTCAGCGTGAACGCCGTGCGCGCGGCCAGGTCGGTGCTTTGCAGGTAGCCGTCGACCTCCTCGGCGGAGCGGCCCGCCAGCAGTACCCGGCCCATCGAGGTCGCGTAGGCGGGGAACCTGGTGCCGACGCTGATGCCCACGTTCATGATGCGCGAGGTGGAGACCCGGGCCACGTAGACCACGTCGCCGCCGTCGAGCACCGATACCGAGGACGACTCGTGCAGGTCGGCGGAGAGCCGCTCCAGGTGCGGCTGGGCGACCTCGGGCAGTCCCGCCGACGACAGGTAGGCATATCCCAGCTCCAGGACCCGCGGGGTCAGTGAGAAGTGCCGGTCGTCGGTGCGCACATAGCCCATGTCGACCAGGGTCAGCAGGAAGCGCCGGGCCGCGGCCCGGGTCAGTCCGGTTACGCGGGCGACCTCGCTCAGCGTCATCGCGGGGCTGTGCGCGGTGAACGCCCGTATCACGGCCAGACCGCGCTCCAGCGACTGCACGTAGTGCTCGCCTTTTGGTTGGGCGCCGGGCTCGGTGAGGTCCGTGCTCATGATCTGTCCCCTTCGGTTCCTGCGGTGTTGCGGTCCGCACGCCGGTGCGGCCCGGTGACGCCCCCGCGTCATGCACCTAGAGGGATGTTCTCATACCGAACAAGGGAGTGTGCAGGTGAACGCGTGTATCGCGGGCTCATGGTCTCGGGGCAAGGGGTTGACGTGGGTGATTACCGTCACTTAAGTTCGCGGGCAGCACGCATGTTCGTATTTCGTACAAAGCCCCCTAAATGCGGTACGGTTCCTACGCGCTCGACCGATTTGTCGCGTTGCCGCGTTGCCGCGTTGCCGGGTGATCCGGTGAACCGCCGCCCGCCGGCGGCCCCGCCGCGACCCGCCGCACCGCAGCAGACGCTTGGGCCCCGCCCGCTGCGATCGTAGATGGGCAGGGCCCGCGCGAGCCGAGCGCTCCGGGGGCCGCATGCGCTTACTCGCACCGAGGATTGAAGGGACCGGCGAGACCATGGACCGACCCGCCAGCAGCAGCCGCCACGAACCCCCCTTCCGCGCCGACCACGTGGGGAGCCTGCTGCGGCCGCGGCACCTCCTCGATGCCCGCGCCCGGCATGCCGAGGGCGCCGTCAGCGGCGAGGAGCTCCGCCGCATCGAGGACGAAGCCGTCCGCGAAGTCGTGCGGATGCAGGAGGAGGTCGGCCTGCAGTCGGCCACCGACGGCGAGTTCCGCCGCGCCTCGTGGCACATGGATTTCATCTACCAGCTCGGCGGTATCTCCAAGGCGGCCGGCGACATGCAGGTCACCTTCCACAACGCGCAGGGCGACATCGAGTTCACCCCGGCCGCGCTGGAGATCAGCGGCAAGGTCGGCCTGGAGCACACGGTCTTCGCCGACGACTTCGCCTTCCTGCGCGACACCGCCACCACCGCCACGCCCAAGCTGACCATCCCGTCGCCGAGCATGGTCCACTACCGCGGCGGGCAGGCCGCCATCGACCCCGCCGTCTACCCCGACACCGAAGAGTTCTGGAGCGACCTGTCGGCCGCCTACGCCGAACAGATCCACCGCATCGGCGAGATGGGGTGCAGCTACCTCCAGCTCGACGACACCAGCCTCGCCTACCTCAACGACCCCAACCAGCGCGCGATGATCGACGAGCGCGGCGACAACGGCGACAACCTGCACCGCCGCTACATCGCCCAGATCAACGCCGCCCTGGCCGGCCGCCCCGAAGGCATGCGCGTCACCACCCACATGTGCCGCGGCAACTTCCGCTCCTCCTGGGTGGCCGAGGGCGGCTACGACTTCGTCGCCGAGGAGCTGTTCGGCACCCTCGGTGTCGACGGCTACTTCCTCGAATTCGACGACGCCCGCTCCGGCGGGTTCGCACCCTTGCGCTTCGTCCCGCCGGGCAAATACGTGGCCCTGGGCCTGGTCACCACCAAGCGGGGTGCCCTGGAGAGCAAGGACGACCTCAAACGCCGCATTGACGAGGCGAGCCGCTACATTCCCCTTGAACAGTTGTGCCTCGCGCCGCAATGCGGATTCTCCAGCACCTTCGAAGGCAACGACCTCACCCATGACGAGCAGGTCGCCAAGCTGCGGCTGATCGTCGAGACCGCCGCCGAAGTCTGGGGATAACCCCCCACCGCGCCCGATCCGCGGCGTTTTCCCGACCTATTCACCCACCAGGAGACCCAACATGCGCCGGATGATCCTCCCTACGGCCGCTGTGGTCACCCTGCTCGCAAGCACAGCCTGCGGCGGAGGCGGCCAGGACAGCAGCGGTGGCGGCGACAGTGGCGGCACCAAGTCCATCACTGTCGGCGCGATCCCGATCGTCGATGTCGCGCCGCTGCACCTGGGCGTCGACAAGGGCATCTTCGAGAAACACGGCATCGACCTGGAGGTCAAGAACACCTCCGGCGGCGCCGAGGCGGTGCCCAGCGTCGTCGCGGGCGAGTTCGACTTCGCCTTCGGCAACGTCACCTCGCTCATGATCGGACGCGACAACGACCTGCCGCTGAAGGTCGTGGCCAACGGCGTGACCAGCATCGGCGAGCAGGGCGGAGACTTCGGCGGCGTAGTGGTGCCCGAGGGCAGCGAAATCACCGACGCCAAGCAGTTGGCGGACAAGACGATCGCCGTCAACAACCTGCAGAACATCGGCGACACCACCGTGCGCAACTCCGTGCGCAAGGCGGGCGGCGACTCCGACACCATCGAGTTCGTCGAACTGCCCTTCCCGGAGATGCCCGCGGCCCTGGAACGCGGCGACGTCGACGCCGCCTGGGTCGTCGAGCCGTTCCTGACGTCGTCGCTCAACAACGGCGCGACCGAGGTCGCCTCCAACTTCGTCGACGCCCACAAGGAACTGTCGGTGGCCTACTACTTCACCACCGAGCAGATGGTGAACCAGGACCCCGAGCTGGTGGCCGACTTCACCGCCGCCATTGAGGAGTCCCTCACCTACGCCGACGAGAACCCCGACGAGGTGCGCCGCATCCTCGGCGAGTACACCGAGATCGACGACAAGGTCATCCAGGAGATCCGCCTGCCGCGCTGGCCCAACGGCTACAACCAGGACTCCGCCCAGGCGGTCGCCGACCTGCTCATGCACGACGGTGTCGTGGAGTCCGAGCCCAAGCTGAACGAGTTTTTCTACAATGCAGGCTGACACTGAAACCGTCGGCAGCACGCGTCCCCCCGCCGGCCCTTCCAGGGCGGGGGGACGCCCCCGCACCGCATGGCGCCCGCCCGACCGGGCCCTGCTCGGCGCCGCCGGATCCGTGGCCTTCCTGCTGCTGTGGGAGGCCGTCCCGCGCCTGGGGCTGGTACCCGCCCGGTTCCTGCCGCCGGCCTCCGACGTGCTGGCCAAGCTCGGCGAGCGGCTGCTGCTGCCCGAGTTCTGGACCGCGGTGGGCCAAACGCTCACCACCTGGGGCCTGGGCCTGGCCATCTCGTTCGCGGCGGCCGCGGTGCTCGGGTTCGTCGTGGGGGCGGTCCCGGTCCTGCGGGCCTTCACCTCGTCCACGGTGGAGTTCCTGCGCCCCATCCCGTCGGTGGCGCTGATCCCGCTGGCCATCCTGCTGTACGGCACCGACATGGCCGCCACGCTGCTGCTGGTCATCTACGCCGCGTTCTGGCAGATCTACATCCAAGTGCTTTACGGCGTGGCCGACATCGACCCCGTCGCCGAGCAGACCGCCCGCTCCTACGGGCTGGGCCGGCTGGCCCGGCTGCGGTACGTGGCCTGGCCGTCGGCCCTGCCCTACATCCTGACCGGACTGCGGCTGGGCGCCGCCGTGGCGCTGATCCTGACCATCACCGGGCAGCTCGTCATCGGCACACCGGGCCTGGGCCAGCAGATCGCCCTCGCCAAGAGCAGCAACGCCACCGAGCTGGTCTACGCGCTCATCATCGCCACCGGCGTCCTCGGCGTCGCCGTCAACATCGGCGTGCGCGCCCTGGAGCGGCGGGCCCTGCGCTGGCACTCCTCGGTCCGCGGAGAGGAGAACGCGTGAGCACCACCCGAACCCCTGCCCGCACCCGAAGCGGTGCGGGCGGTGCCGGCCGCGCCGCCCGCCGCGCCGTGCAGGTCCTGCTGCTGCCCGTCGTGCTCATCGCGGTGTGGTGGGTGTCCAGCCTCGTGTCGGGCCTCTATTACCTGCCCACACCCGGCGAGATCGCAACCACCTTCGTCGAGGTCTGGGGTGCCGAGCGGTTCGCCGCCGACGTCCTGCCCAGCGTCGGCCGGCTGCTGGGCGGCTTCGCCCTGGGCACGTTGCTGGGTGTGGCGCTGGGCGTCGTGCTCGGGCTCTCGCCGCGCATCCGCGCCGTGACCGAACCGGTCCTGGAGTTCTTCCGCGCGATTCCGCCGCCCGTGCTGGTCCCGCTGCTGATGCTGTTCGTCGGTGTCAGCACCACGATGAAGCTCGCGGTGATCGTCTCCGGCTGCATCTGGCCCATCCTGCTCAACACCATCGAGGGCGTACGCGCCACCGACCCGGTGCTGGTGGACACCTGCCGCTGCTACGGCGTGCGCGGCCGGCGCTGGCTCACCACACTGGTGCTGCGTTCGGCCAGCCCGCAGATCATGGCCGGCATGCGCCAAGGGCTGTCCATCGCGATCATCCTGATGGTGATCAGCGAAATGTTCGCCAGCAGCAGCGGGCTGGGCCACACCATCATCCAGTTCCAGCGCACCTTCGCCATCCCGGAGATGTGGAGCGGCATCGTGCTGCTCGGCCTGCTCGGGTTCCTGCTCTCGGTGCTGTTCACGCTCGTCGAGCGGCAGGTGCTGGCTTGGTACAACGGCGTGCGCGCAGCGGCGCGCGGGGAGTGAACGAGAACCATGGCGACCGCACAGACCACGCACACCGCAGAATCCGCAGAATCCGCACCGAGTACTCCGCAGAAAGAGACCACCGCCCCGCACAAGAAGGCCGACATGCTCGACGTCACCGGAATGCAGAAGATCTACCCCGGCCAGCACGGTGAGGTCGAGGCGGTGCGCGACCTGACCTTCAGCCTCGGCGACGGCGAACTCGCCTGCCTGGTCGGCCCCTCGGGCTGCGGCAAGACGACGCTGCTCAAGTGCATCGCCGGGCTGATGAAGCCCACCGCCGGCAGCGTCACCCTGGCGGGCAAGTCCGTCACCGGCCCGCCGCCGGACATGGCCGTGGTCTTCCAGGAGTACAGCCGCAGCCTGTTCCCGTGGCTGCGCGTGCGCGAGAACGTGGAACTGCCGCTCAAGGAGAAGCGGCTGCCCAAGGCGCGCCGCCGCGAGCTCAGCGACCGGGCGCTGGAGGCCGTGGGACTGGCCAAGTCCGCCGGCGCCTACCCCTGGCAACTCTCCGGCGGCATGCAGCAGCGCGTGGCCATCGCGCGGGCCATCGCCTACGAGCCGCGCGTGCTGCTGATGGACGAGCCCTTCGCCGCGGTCGACGCCCAGACCCGGGCGGACCTGGAGGACCTCATCCGCTCGCTGTGGAAGCAGTTCTCCATGACGGTCCTGTTCGTCACCCACGACATCGACGAGGCCGTCTACCTGGGCCAGCGCGTACTGGTGATGTCGTCGTCGCCGACGGTCATCCAGGACGACGTTTCCATCGACCTCGCCGAGGAACGCGACCAGCTCGGCACCCGCGCCGAGCACCGCTTCGCCGAACTGCGTTCGCGTATCTACGCCGAGATCCGCAACGCGGCCCAACCCGCCGCCGAGCCCACCACCGAGCCCACCACCAAGGCCGCTGCCCAGACGCAGGAGGCCAAGGCCGAGTAAGGCGGGCGCGGCGGTCGGCTCGGGCCGGCACCGCAGCGGTACACAGATACGGGGGCGGTGGCGCAACAGCGCCGCCGCCCCGCTGTTCCGGCCCCTTCGGCCGGAGCCGGCCCGCTGGGGCGGGGCGGCCACGCCGTTTCGGCCCGCACCGCCTCCGCGGCCTCCCGCGCCGACCGAAAAACCGGGACGACCACGAAGGAGCGCGATGACACTGCTCAACGACCGCGAATGGCGCGGCAACGTCTTCACCGGATCCTGGCAGCCCGCCCAGGGCGGTGCCACGCCGGTCACCTCGCCCACCACGGGTACCGAGCTGGGCCGGATCGGATCGGCCGCGGCCGCCGACGTGGCCGAAGCCGCCGAACGCGCCGCCGAGGCGCAGCGGCACTGGGCCGCGGTGCCCTTCGAGGAGCGCGCCGCGGTCATGCGGCGGGCCGCCGCCAAGTTCGAGGAGGAGAGCGAGGAGATCTCCGCCTGGCTGCGGCACGAGGCCGGTTCGGCCCGCGGCAAGGCAGCCTACGAGGTCCACCTGGCCGTGACCGAGGCCCACGAGTGCGCGGCGCTGGCCTCCCAGCCCAACGGCGAGGTGCTGCGCAGTGCCCAGCCGCGGCTCAGCCTGGCCCGGCGGGTGCCGGTGGGCGTGGTCGGTGTCATCGCCCCGTTCAACTTCCCGCTGATCCTGGCCATGCGCTCGGTCGCCCCGGCGCTGGCCCTGGGCAACGCGGTGGTGCTCAAACCAGACCCGCGCACCGCGGTCTCCGGCGGCGCCGTGGTCGCCGAGGTGTTCCGCGAAGCCGGCCTGCCCCGCGGGCTGCTGCAGATGCTGCCCGGCGGCGCCGAGGCCGGCGAACAGCTCGTGGCCGACCGCAACACCGCCGTCATCTCCTTCACCGGCTCCACCGCCGCCGGCCGCAAGGTGGGCGAAGCCGCCGGCCGCCACCTCAAGCGGGTCCACCTGGAGCTGGGCGGCAACTCGCCGCTGGTCGTGCTGGACGACGCCGACGTCGACCGCGCCGCCTCCGTGGGCGCCTGGGGCTCGTTCCTGCACCAGGGCCAGATCTGCATGACCACCGGCCGCCACCTCGTGCACGAGTCGCTGGCCGACGCCTATGTGGAAAAGCTCGCCGCCAAGGCCGACGCCCTGGCAGTGGGCGACCCCGACCAGGAGGGCGTCGCCCTGGGCCCGATCATCGACGTGGGCCAGCGCGACCGGGTCCACGGCCTGGTCACCCGCAGCACCCGCGCGGGCGCGCAGGTGCGGGCCGGCGGTACCTACGACGCCCAGTTCTACCGGCCCACCGTGCTCGACGGCGTCACCCGAGACACACCGGCCTTCCACGAGGAGGTCTTCGGGCCGGTCGCGCCGGTCATCCGGTTCTCCACCCCCGACGAAGCCGCGAGCATCGCCGCGGACAGCGACTACGGCCTGTCCCTGGGCATCCTCACCGGCAACCCGATGCGCGGCATGGAACTGGCCGACCGCATCCCCACCGGGATCGTGCACATCAACGACCAGACCGTCGATGACGAGGCCGTGGCACCCTTCGGCGGCGTGGGCGCCTCGGGCACCGGTGCCCGGTTCGGCGGCACCCGCGCCAATCAGGAGGCGTTCACCGAGACGCAGTGGGTCACCATGCAGAGCGAGATCAAGCAGTACCCGTTCTAAGTACCGCCGCAACGGCGAGTGCATCCCCGGCGGAGCGGCCGGGCGCGGGCGGGCGGCCGCCTGCGCCCGGCCTGCGCTGATTGTGATTTTCTCGTTGCATGTCCGGTTTGAGGTCGCGTGCGCCCGCTGCCGCCCGTGGGCGCTAACCTGAAGGCATGTCCCGCCCGTACACCCTGCTGAGCTGCGCCATGTCGCTCGACGGGTACATCGACGACGCCGGGCCCGACCGGCTGCGGCTGTCATCCGAAGCGGACTTCGACGAGGTCGACGAGCTGCGGGCCGGCTGCGACGCCATCCTCGTTGGCGCCGGCACCGTCCGCAGCGACGACCCGCGGCTGCTCGTCCGGTCCCCGGAGCGCCGCCGGCGGCGGCTGGCGGCCGGCACGACCGCCGACCCGGTCAAGGTGGTCCTCAGCGAACGCGGCGGCGTGGACCCCGCCGCACGGGTGTTCACCACCGGCGACGCCGCCAAGCTGGTCTACGTCGGGGCCGACGCCCACCCCGCCGCCGCGCGCCGGTTCGCCGCTGCGGGCGCGGGCGCCCCGGAGGTGGAGGTCGCCGCCGCCGATCCGGGCAGCCTCACCGGCATCCTCGCCGACCTCGCCCGGCGCGGTATCGAACGGCTGCTGGTCGAAGGCGGCACGGCCGTGCACACCCGCTTCCTTACCGCCGGGCTGGCCGATGAGCTGCGTGTGGCGGTGGCACCGTTCTTCGTCGGCGACCCGGCCGCGCCGCGTTTCGTCGACCCGGGCGAATTCGCCAACGGCCCCGCCGCCCCGATGCGCCTGGCCGGGGTCCGCTCCGTTGGCGGCACGGCGGTGCTGCACTACCGGCCCCGCGAGCCCCGCGACCAAGGGGCTGTTGCCCGGTGAAGCCGCCGGCATCGCCGCCCAGGACCGTACTGCGGCCCGGCGGCGGCCCCGAACCCGCAGGCGGCGACCGCCGATGGCTGCGCGCGGCCATCGACCTGTCGCGCCGGTGCCCGCCCTCGGACACCGCGTTCTCCGTGGGCGCGATCGTGGTGGACGCCGACGGCGAGGTGGTCGCCGAGGGGTATTCGCGGCGCGACAGTCCCGGCGACCACGCCGAGGAGGCCGCGCTGCGCGGCATCGACCCCGCCGATCCCCGGCTGGCCGCGGCGACCCTCTACAGCTCGCTGGAACCCTGCAGCCGCCGGTTCTCGCGGCCGCGCACCTGCACCCGGATCATCCTGGACACGCCGATCCCGCGCATCGTCATCGCCTGGCGCGAACCCGCGGTCTTTGTCGAGGGCGAAGGCACCGAGTTGCTGGTCCGGGCGGGCCGCACGGTCGTGGAGGACACCGCCCTTGCCCAGGAGGCGCGCCGGGTCAACGCCCACCTGCTGGGGTAGGGCGCCCGCCGGCCGGCGGGCCCGGCGAGCCGCGGCGCGGCCTCACAGCCGGTTGACGTCGATGACCCGGACGACCGCGTGGCCGAGTTCGTCGGAGGCGGCGAGGTCGACCTCGGCGCTGATGCCCCAGTCGCGGTCGCCGCTAGGGTCGTCGAAGACCTGGCGGACCTGCCACATGCCGTCGCGTTCCTCGATCTGCAGCATGCCCGGGCCGCGGGCGTTGGGGCCGATGCCGAGGTCGTCGTGTTCGGCGAAGTAATCGTCCATGGCCTCCTCCCAGGACTCGGCGTCCCAGCCGTCCTCGGAGTCGAGCGCGCCGAGATCGGCGTAGCGGGCCAGCGCGGCGAGTTCGACGCGGCGGAACATCGCATTGCGCACCAGTACCCGGAACGCCCGCGGGTTGGCGGTGACCGGTTTGACGCGTTCCTCGGTCGGGGCATCGGCGGTCGGGTCGTCGGCCGGGTTGGTGAGCTGCTCCCATTCGTCCAGCAGGCTGGAGTCGACCTGGCGGACGAGTTCGCCCAGCCACTCGATGAGGTCGCGCAGCTCCTCGGTCTTGGCGTCCTCGGGCACGGTCTGGCTGAGGGCCTTGTAGGCGCTGGCGAGGTAGCGCAGCACCAGGCCTTCGGAACGCGCGAGCTCGTAGTAGCCCACGTAGTCGGTGAAGGTCATGGCGCGCTCGAAGAGGTCGCGGGCCACCGACTTGGGGCGCAGCGGGTGGTCGCCGACCCAGGGGTGGCCGCGCCGGTAGACCTCGTAGGCGTGGTCGAGCAGTTCCTCCAGCGGCTTGGGGTACTCGATCTCCTCAAGCCGTTCCATGCGTTCTTCGTACTCGACGCCGTCGGCCTTCATCTGCGCCACGGCCTCGCCGCGGGCCTTGTTGAGCTGGGCACCGAGGATCTGGCGCGGGTCGTCCAAGGTGGACTCGACCACGGTGAGCACATCAAGGGGGTAGGTGGGCGCGGCGGGGTCGAGGAGTTCCAGTGCCGCCAGCGCGAACGTGGACAGCGGCTGGTTCAGCGCGAAGTCGGGCTGGAGGTCGACCGTGAGCCGGGCGACGCGGCCGTTGGAATCGGGTTCGTCCAGCCGTTCGACGATCCCGCCGTCGATCAGCGAACGGTAGATGGCGATGGCCTCGCTGATGTGCCTGCGCTGCACAGGCCGTTCGTCGTGGTTGTCGGTGAGCAGGTGGCGCATGCCCGCGAAGCAGTCGCCGGGGCGGGCGATGACGCTCAGCAGCATCGAGTTGCTGACCTTGAAACGCGACTTCAGCGGTTCGGGTTCGGCCGAGATCAGTTTCTCGAAGGTGTTCTGGTCCCAGCCGACGAAGCCGTCGGGCGCTTTCTTGCGGACGACCTTGCGCCGTTTCTTGGCGTCGTCGCCCGCCTTGGCCAGCGCTTTTTCGTTCTCGACGACGTGTTCGGGCGCCTGCACCACCACGTTGCCGGCGGTGTCGTAGCCGGCGCGGCCGGCCCGCCCGGCGATCTGGTGGAACTCGCGGGCGGACAGCCGCCGCACGCGCTGGCCGTCGTACTTGCTGAGCGCGGTGAACAGCACCGTGCGGATGGGGACGTTGACCCCCACACCGAGGGTGTCGGTGCCGCAGATGACCTTGAGCAGCCCGGCCTGGGCCAGGCGTTCGACCAGGCGCCGGTACTTGGGCAGCATGCCCGCGTGGTGCACGCCGATGCCGTGCCGTACGTAGCGGGACAGGTTGCGGCCGAACTTCGTGGTGAAGCGGAAGTTGCCGATCTCCTTGGCGATGGCGTCTTTCTCGGCCCGGGAGCACATGTTGATGCTGGTCAGCGACTGGGCGCGCTCGATCGCCTGCGCCTGGGTGAAGTGCACGATGTAGACCGGGGCCCCGTGGGTCTCCAGCAGTTCCTCAAGGGTCTCGTGCATCGGCGTGGTGCGGTAGGAGTAGTACAGCGGGACCGGGCGTTCGGCGGAGCTGACCACGGTGGTGGGCCGGTCGGTGCGGCGGGTGAGGTCGGTCTCGAAACGGGTGACATCGCCCAGGGTGGCCGACATCAGCAGGAACTGCACCTGCGGGAGCTCCAGCAGCGGCACTTGCCAGGCCCAACCGCGGTCGGGATCGCCGTAGAAGTGGAATTCGTCCATGACCACAGTGCCGATGTCGGCTTCGGCGCCGTCGCGCAGTGCGATCTGGGCCAGGACCTCGGCGGTGCAGCACACGATGGGGGCATCGGCGTTGACACTGGCGTCGCCGGTCATCATGCCGACGTTGTCGGTGCCGAAGACGGCGCACAGTTCGAAGAACTTCTCCGAGACCAGGGCCTTGATGGGCGCGGTGTAGAAAGCGCAGTGGTCGCGGCCGAGCGCCGCGAACAGCGCACCCGCCGCCACCAGGCTCTTCCCGGATCCGGTGGGGGTGCTCAGGATGACGTTGGCGCCCGACACCACCTCGATGAGGGCTTCTTCCTGGTGCGAGTAGAGGGTGAGCCCGCGGTCCTCGGCCCACGACGCGAACGCTTCGAAGAGGGAATCGGGTTCGGGGCGGGCGGGAAGCTGATCGATGAGACTCACGCATTCCATACTGCCTGCTCCCGGCGACCGCCCGGGCCACTCGTCCACAGGCGCCAACGCACCTCTGCGCGCGGCCGTACCCGCCCATGCCCTGCGCACAGGCCTGCGCCGCCGGTGTCCCGGCGTTCCCCCGCGAAGCGAGCCGGACCGGACAGACCGGTCGGTACTGCTGCGGATGTTGTCAACGTGGCTTTCTGCATCAAATGAGGGGGTAGTGCACGGAGGTACAGGGGTAGGAATGTGTCGGTAAATGTCCGGTCTATGGAAACGTATCTGGCCGCTATGTGCTGTGCCGCTGCCGTTGGCCTCGGCGCCTGCGCCGCTGATCAGCGTGTGCAGCGCTGGAGGCCGGATTCAATCGGTCGGCCACGGCTCGACCACGGGCCTCAACCGCTCGGCGCACGACGGGTAGGGAGCTTCACCATCTTCCGCAATTGCTACCGAACTCCTCGAGAGCGGCAAAGGGGCATCGTGCTACTCTCACCGGGCCCGAACTACTGGCCCGTGACTTGTTGACGCCGTACCGCATTCGGCGCGTCCCAAGGACCTCGACCATTTACTGCTGGAAGTCCGTGCTCGGGAGCGCTTCCCCGATCGGACCATCACCTAAACCGTCGATGTCCGGCCGCGCCGACCGGGGCGCGGCCAACTGTCCCGGCGACCGACCTAAAGATCGTCGGATCCCAGCTAATCCGCCTGGTCAAAAGCGTCGGCCGCAACCTCACCCTGTCCAAACCAGCTATGAACATCGACAAGGCCTGACAACCATGACCAGATCAGCGCACTGTATTTACAACGGCACAGGTCCGTACCGTGCCCGCACCCCCATCGCGCCCGACGGCACGCTGCTTCCCACCGACTCTGTGTCACCAGCGGAGGCTCTTGCCGCGGCGGTGGTGCAGGACCACCGCACCCGGAACTCCACCCTGGCGGCTGCGGCAACGGGCGTACCGCGGCCCCGGGCGGCGGCGATGGCCGTCACCGCCGCGCAGACGGAGGCGGCCGACGGAGGTGCGCAGTGACACGGAGGATCCTGATCGTGGGAGCCGGGCAGTCCGGCCTGCACTTGGCCCACGGCCTGCAGAGCAGTGGGGATTACACGGTCACCGTGATGACGGCGCAGCCCCCCGAGGAGATCCGCACCGCGCCCCCGTCGATCACGCAGTTCTCGCTTCCGACCGCGCGGGAGGCCGAACAGCGGCTGGGGTTGGATTTCTACGCCGATCTCGCCCCCGGCCTCACCGGCGCCCACATGGAGCTGTACCCGCCCCACACCCCCGAGCCGCTGGTGGCTTCGGGCTACTTCGGAGGCCACGCAGTAGCGGTTGACGCCCGCCATAAGCAGGCCGACTGGCTGGAATACCTGGACGAGCGCGGCGCGAAGATCGTCTACAACGGTTGCACTGAAAGCGATCTGTCCTACTTCACGCGGATGTACGACCTCGTCGTGGTCGCCACCGGCGGAGCCGAGCTGGGCCAGACCTTCCCCGACATCACCGCGGACGGGGCGGGCTCCTACCCGCGGGTGGTGACCCAGGTGCTGTGCGAAGGCATCGATCCCAGCCCGTCCGGCCCGGAATACGTCGAGGTGATCTCCTCGCCGCTGGGCCGCATCCTCATCACGCCGATCCTCAGCCCGTACGGGCCCGCCACGTCGCTCTGCGTGATGGACGACCCCGGCGGGCCCTTGGACGGTTCCCACCTGCGGCCCGCACGCGGACGCCCCGAACCGGCCGCGGTAACCGCATGGATCACCGAGACCCTCCGCAAGCACTTCCCCGAAGTGGCGCCGCGGGTGCGCAACGCCGCGCCGATCGACGCCCACGCCGCGCTGGTGGCCAAGGTGCGCCCGCACATGCGTGCCCCCGTCGCCGCACTGGGCGGCGGCCATGTGCTCGGGTTGGCCGACACCGTGGTCCACACCGACCCGCTGGCCGGCCAGGGCTGGTCCGTCTCCAGCCTGGCCGCCGACACCTACCTGCAGCGCATCCGCGACCACGGCGACCAGGAGTTCACGCCGGAGTGGATGCGGGAGACCTTCGCCGCGTCCTGGGACAACGGCGTCGATGCGGCCCACCGGCTCAGCGCCGCGCTGCACGGAATGTGGGAACCGGATGCCCCCGCCCACATGGCCGAGGTACTGGCGGCCGCAACCCAGTACCCCGAGGTGGCCAACCGCTTCATGGCCGGATTCGCCGACCCGAGCGACTACGACGAATGGCTCTACGACCCTGAGACGGCCCGCGCCTATCTCGACACGGTCACCCGCCCCCCGGCCTGACCCTCCCCATTCCCCCCTCGGTCGTCTGATCCCCGTCCCCTCAGGAGGCCCAGCCATGTCCGTCCACTCGTCCACCCCGCCTGAACCCGCCCCCGGCGCCACGCCCTCGGCTACACCCAATCAGCGGATGTGGAACCGCCGCATCATGTCCCGGTACGACCTCTTCGTCGTCCACGGCACCTACCGGTTCTTGTGGGGCTGCCCCCACCCGCGGGTCGGTGCCCTGTACTCCGCAGCGGTCCGTCCCGGCGCCACCATGCTGGAGGTCGGGCCGGGCGCCGGCTACTTCCTGGACCGGCTCAACCCGGACGACCTCGACCTGCACCTGCTCGACATCCACGACGGCCCCTTGGAGACGACCGCCGCGCGTCTGGCCCGCTACACCCCCACGACGCACCGGCACGACGCTCTGCAGCCCTTCCCGCTTCAGCCGGGCAGTGTCGACGTGGTCTCGATGTCGATGGTGCTGCACTGCCTGCCCGGTTCTTCCATCGCGGAGAAGGCGCCGGTGTTCGACAACATCGCCGCGGTGCTCAAGCCGACCAGTGGGACGTTCATCGGCGCCACCGTCCTCCGCCACGGGGCCGGCCTCAGCGCGATAGGCCGGGCCGGGCTGAGATACCTCAACGCCAAGGACGCTTTCCGCAACAGCGGCGACTCCCTGACGGATTTGTCGAGGGTGCTGCACGACCGCTTCACCGACGTGCGGTTGGCGGTGTGCGGTTCGGTGGCGTTGTGGCAGGTGAAGGCCAAGTAGGCTCTTCGGGCGCCGGCTTCGCCGGTCTCGTGGACGACTGAGCCATCCGATCGGGGCCCGGCCTTGTGCCGGGCCTTTTTCGTCCGCGGCGAGCCGGCGAGCCGCTCCAACCGCGTACCTGCGGTGCCCGCTGCCCCGGCTGCCGCGAGCAAGGACGCTCCGGCCCGATACGTCGGGTTCAGCGGCGCCGGTAAGCCGTGCCGGCCCGGACCCGGGCCGGCACGGACGCGCTCGGCTCGCTCAGATCAATCCGAGCTTGCGGACGGTGTCGCGCTCCTCGGTGAGTTCCTGCACGGAGGCATCGATGCGCTCGCGCGAGAACGAGTCGATCTCCAGGCCCGGCACGACCTCCCAGCGCCCGCCGCGCGAGACCGCGGGGAAGGACGAGATGAGCCCCTCGGGCACGCCGTAGGAGCCGTCCGAGGTGAACGCCGCCGAGGTCCAGTCGCCCTCGGGGGTGCCGTTGACCCAGTCGTAGACGTGGTCGATGGCGGCATTGGCGGCCGAGGCCGCCGAGGACGCGCCGCGCGCCTCGATGATCGCCGCGCCGCGCTTGGCCACGGTGGGGATGAACTCGTCGCTCAGCCACGCCTGGTCGCCGACCGCTTCGGCGGCGTTGGTGCCGTTGACCTCGGCGTGGAAGATGTCGGGGTACTGCGTCGCCGAGTGGTTGCCCCAGATCGCCAGCTTCTTGATATCGGTGACCGAAACGCCGAGCTTCTTGGCGAGCTGGGTCAGCGCCCGGTTGTGGTCCAGGCGCGTCATGGCGGTGAACCGCTCAGCGGGGACATCGGGCGCGTGGGCCTGGGCGATCAGCGCGTTGGTGTTGGCGGGGTTGCCCACGACCAGCACCCGCACGTCATCGGCGGCACCGGCGTTGATCGCCTCGCCCTGGGGCTTGAAGATTCCGCCGTTGGCCTCAAGCAGGTCGCCGCGCTCCATGCCCTTGGCGCGCGGGCGGGCGCCCACGAGAAGGCCGACGTTGGCGCCCTCGAACGCCGGACGCGCGTCGTCGAAGATGTCGATGCCCTGCAGGAGCGGGAACGCGCAGTCGTCCAGCTCCATGGCGGTGCCCTCGGCGGCCTTGACGGCCTGGGGGATCTCCAGCAGACGCAGCTTGACGGGCGTATCGGGGCCCAGAAGCTGACCCGAGGCGATGCGGAACAGCAGCGCGTAGCCGATCTGACCGGCTGCCCCGGTGACGGTGACGTTGACAGGTACTTGGGCCATGACCTTCTTCTCCTGATGACGGTTGTGCGACCCGCGATGCTATCCCCGCCCCGCGGCCGCCCGGCGCCCCCGCTCCCCGCACACGGCACCCGCCGGCGCTGGTGAACGGCGCCGCGGCCTCCCACCCTAGCCCGGCCGCGATCCCGGCTTGCGCCCCGCCCCACCGGGTGCGGCGGCGGCCGCTGCCGGCGCCGCTGCGCATTCGGCCGTCCCTACTCGTTTCCGGCAGAATGGGATGCGCGCGGTGCTGTTAAGATGACGGCGTTCCCGACCGAGCACCCGGCCGGGCAGCCATCGGCGGGACGCAATCCCGCCCCGTGGCGGGGCGGTAGCTCAGCTGGTCAGAGCAGAGGACTCATAATCCTTGGGTCGCGGGTTCGAGCCCCGCCCGCCCTACGTGTCCCGAGTAGGACTCAGCGCCGCTGACCTGGTGTGAACAGGTCGGCGGCGACATGGCGAGCCCGCCGGTTCAGTCCCGGGCGGCCCGGCGGACCAGGTCCACTACGGCTTCGCGGGCTTCGCGCAGCGGGTACCCCGGATCTTGCAGCGACTCGGCGACCACCGCGTCGATCGCGCCGTTGACCATGATGGCCTGGGTCCGCGCGTCGACCGAGCCGCGGTGCTCGCCCGCCGCCTGCGCCCTTTCGATGAGGCCCGCGAGGTCGCTCCACCGCGCCGGCGAGGCGGGCGAGTCGGTGATACCGGTGGCGTTGTCCGGTTGCAGCGCCTCGACCAGCAGGCGCACGTGGTCGGGGTGGTCGGCCATGTAGTCGATCATCGCCGCGACGTAGGTTTCGACCGCCTCCTGCGGCCCGGCCGCCGACTCGATGCGCGCACCGACGTGCTCGGCGATGCCGTCGGTGACCTTGCGGTAGGCCGCCGCGATGACTGCGCTTTTGGTGGAGAAGTGGTAGAGCACCGCGGCCTTGGAGATCGACGCGGCCTCGGCGATGCGGGCCAGAGAGGTGGCGGCGTACCCGCGCTCGGCGATCAGCCGGATCGTCACGCCGACGAGCTGCTCGCGGCGGGCGCGTTCGGTGAAGCTCAGCGGCTTGGCCGGCGCGGGGAAGGGGCCGGGGTCGGCCATCGGTGTCCTTTCACTTGGGCCACTCGGGCCATTGGGCCAGGTGGGCTGGGTGGGCTACTCGGGCCCCTCAAGCCGCGGAGCCCAGGAAGTCAGCGAGGTCGGCGGCGATCCGGTCGGGGTACTCGCCGTTGATGGCGTGCGAGGCCTGCGGGTAGACCCGGACGGATTCGTCGCCGAGCGCGCGCCTCGCCGTTGCGGTCGCCTCGGCCGGGTCGTGCATGACCGACTCGCCCGCGATGAACGCGAGGACCGGCGGCCGCACCCCGGCGAGCCGGTCTTCGGGAATGCGGGCCGGTGCCGGCAGCTTCAGCGCGTAGTTGCGCATCCCCGATTCGATCATCCGGGCCACCGGGGTGTCGCCGGCGGGTGCGCCCCCCGCCGTCCACGAGTTGAATCCCTCGCGCCAACTCCGGGGCAGCCAGGGCACCGATGCGGGGATCGAGCGCACAACGGTTTCCAGGGGCATGCCGTCGAACACGAAGACGGGGTCGACCAGAGTCAGCGTGGCGATCCCCTCGGGCCTGCGCAGCGCGGCGTTCGCGGCGGTCCAGCCCCCGATCGACAGGCCCAGCAGGTGCACCCGGTCGGCGGGCAGGGCCTGCAGGGCCTGGTGCAGCCAGCGCGCCTGGTCGGCTGCAGTGCCGATGGGACGGCTCTGCACGCTCTTCCCGGGTTCGCCGAGCAGGTCGAGGGTGTAGACGTCGCGCACGCCCAGCAGCGCCGGCAGGTTGTCGGCCCAGACCGGAGAGGCTGAGGCCGTGCCGGGCAGCAGCACCAGCGGCGCGCCCTCAGCGGGTCCGTCGAAGCGGTAGGCCCGCACGATCCCGTGGTCGGTGCGCAGGTCCAAGGCCGCATCGGGCTCGGGGAGCTCGGCCATGGCCCGGTCGTAGGCCGCCATGTAGTCGTCGTGGGCGCCGGCGGAGGTGAAGTGCCCGACGGGCGCTCCATCGGGGACGGCCGACCCGGCCAGGACCAGCCCGGCGGCAATGACGAGCACCACCCAGCGGCGGCGGCGTTTCCCGGGCGAGACGGGAGCGGAGGCGGAGGCGGTGCTGTCTTCGGCCATCGGAACCCTCTCAACTTACCGATTGGTTAGCAGACTAACCGCATGGTAAGTCAGGGTCAATCGAGTGACCGGGCGGGGCGGGGGTTCCGGGCCGGGGTCGGCCCGTATCAGCCGGGTGCGGGCAGCAGCGGGACCTGGCGGGCCGCCCACGGGCTGATGGCCCACGGTGCGCGGCGGGCCAGTGTGGCGAACACGTCCCAGTCGACCCACTCCCACTCGGCGACCTCGGCGGGGTCGGGCGCCAGGGCGGTTCCGCCGGCGGTGGCGCGGTAGACGGGGCACACCTCGTTCTCGACGATCCCCGAGGAGTCCACGGCCCGGTAGGCGAACTCGGGCAGCAGTACGGCGATGTCCTCGACGGTGACGCCCAACTCTTGACGGGCCCGCCGGTGCACCGCCTCCTCCACCGGTTCGCCCGGCCCCGGGTGCCCGCAGAAGGAGTTGGTCCACACCCCGGGCCAGGCGGCCTTGCTCAGGGCCCGGCGTGTTACGAGCAGCCGCCCGGCCGCATCGAACACGTAGCAGGAGAACGCGAGGTGCAACGGCGTGTTCGGGCCGTGCACCAGCCGCTTGTCCTCGGTTCCCACGGGGTGGTGGCTGTTTTCGTCCAGCAGCACCACGCGCTCGCGCGCCGGCGGGTCGGCGGGGTCGGCGGATCCTGCTGTATCTGGCACGTACCCTCCCGGACCTGGAAATTCGTCCATCGGAACGTACTAGAAAGATTTTGGCAAAACAAGAATTCTGAAAACAGCGGTATATCCGGAAATCGCGTTTTTTGCGGTGCGCTGCCGACGGGGTGGCCGGTCCGGTCCCCGTGCGGTTGCACCACCGGACCGGGGCCGGGGCAGGTCGGTCACCTGCGGTTCCGGGGCCGGTTTCGGGGGATCCGTATTCGGGGGATTGACGCTCCCCGATGCGGTGGGTAGATTCCCTGGCTATGGGAAAGCGCTTTCCCTATCGTAGGGCGGTATCGGGAAGGGCGGTCGGTTCCACGGCGCTCCGGCGCCCGCCGGCCGATGCCTTTTCCGCCCGCCCTGCGGTTTCGCCGACCGCGGATTTCCGTGTGTCCGTGGACAGGTAGCCGCCGCCGCGACGCCCCTTTGCGGGCCGCAACCACGACCCGCAGTCGCGGCGGCGGTGAACCGCGCCCATGCCCGGGCGGCGCCCCGCGGCGCGCTGCCGGCCCGCCGCCGCCCGCGCCGGATCCGGCGCCGCTCCCGGCGGTCTCGCGGCGGTCCCCCAGGGTCCTGCACGGCCGCGGGCAGGTCCGATGACTAGCCCGGCCGCCGCGCGGGTACCAGCCGGTTCAAGCCGGTGGGCAGGTAGAGCTATAGGGTGGCGCAGCGCCGCCCATACCCGCTCCCTCCATAAGAGCAGCGGGAGAATGGGCGGTCTGTCGAAACCCGGCCAGAAAGGTAGGCACTAGCGATGTCACAACAGAACCGCGAGCAGTGGGGGACCCGGACCGGGTTCCTGCTCGCGGCGATCGGTTCGGCCGTGGGCCTGGGCAACATCTGGCGGTTCCCCTACGTTGCCTACGACAACGGCGGCGGCGCGTTCCTGGTTCCCTACCTCGTCGCGCTGCTGACCGCCGGCATCCCCCTGCTCATCTTGGAGTACTCGCTCGGACACCGGTACCGCGCGTCGCCGCCGGCGGCATTCCGGCGGCTGTCGCGTCCGGCCGAGCCGCTGGGGTGGTGGCAGGTCGCCATCTGCTTCGTGATCTCCGTGTACTACGCCGTCATCGTGGCCTGGGGTGTCCGCTACGCCGGCTTCTCGCTCACCCAGCAGTGGGGCGAAGACACCGAAGCCTTCTTGTTCGAGGACTTCCTGAACGTCGCTCCGGCGCCGGGCGGTATCGGCGCCTATGTCCCCGGTGTCGCACTGCCGCTGATCGGCGTGTGGATCGTGGTCCTGGTGGTCCTCGCGATGGGCGTGCGCCGCGGTATCGAGTGGGCAAACCGCATCTTCATCCCGCTGCTGGCGGTCCTCTTCCTGATCCTGGTGATCCAGTCGCTGTTCCTGGAAGGGGCCATGTCCGGCCTCGACGCGTTCTTCGCGCCCGACTGGTCGGCGATCACCGACGGCGGCGTGTGGGTGGCCGCCTACGGGCAGATCTTCTTCTCCCTGTCGGTGGGCTTCGGCATCATGATCACCTACGCGTCCTACCTGCGGCGCAAGTCCGACCTCACCGGATCGGCACTGGTCGCCGGCTTCGCCAACAGCTCCTTTGAGCTGCTGGCGGGCATCGGCGTCTTCGCGACCCTGGGCTTCATGGCCGCCGCGGCCGGCGTGCCCGTCGGCGAGGTCGCCACCGACGGCATCGGTCTCGCGTTCGTCGCGTTCCCGCAGATCATCAACAACATCCCGATCGCGCCGGGGCTGTTCGGCCTGCTCTTCTTCGTCTCGCTGGTGATCGCCGGCCTGACCTCGCTGATCAGCATCGTCGAAGTCGTGATCTCGGCGGTGCGCGACCGCACCGGCATGCGCCGGATGCCCGCGGTGCTGGGTGTCGGCGGCGCCATCGCCGTCGTGTCGATCGCGGTGTTCCCTACCGACCAGGGCATGTACCTGCTCGACACGGCCGACCACTTCATCAACCAGTACGGAATCGCGCTTGCCGGGCTGGTCATCGTCGTCGTGGTCGCCTGGGCGCTGCGTCGCCTGCCGATGCTGCGCCGGCACGCCGAGGCCACCTCCTCGGTGCCGCTGCGCCTGTGGTGGACCGTCACGCTGGCCGTGGTCACGCCGATCGTGCTCGGCTGGATGATGTGGGGCAGCCTGCAGGCCGAGTTCGCGCAGAACTACGAGGACTACCCGTCGTGGTTCATCAACTCGGCGGGTTGGGGAGTCGCGGTCGGCGCCATCGTCATCGGCGTCCTTATCTCGCTCATCCCGTGGAAACGCGGCACGGGTGACGAGGACGACAGCAACGTCACCGTCGCTGCGGCGACCGACGACAGCGGAAGGGGGCAGTGATGTCCACCGGCGCCATCGTGATGCTGATCATCTCGGCCGTGATCATCTGGGGCGGTCTGGCGGCTGCAATCCTGAATCTGCGCCGCAGCCCCGACGACAACTAGCCGCGGTGCCCGCGGCGGGTGGCGGCCATGCTGCGCCGCCCGCCGCCGGCACCCGCGGTCAGCACACGCCGGCCGTCCCGGCGCCCGAGGGGCGTTCGGGGCGGCCGGCGGTCGTTATGCGGCGGTGCGGTCCGGGCGACCGGGGCCCCGGCCGGACCTGTGGCAGAATCCGGAGCGCCGAACGCCGCCCCGCATACCGGGTGCCCCGGCGGAGGACCGCAGGGGCACTGCACGCATCCGACGCTCCCCACGAGGAACCCCCCACATGAGCAACCCTTACGGCCCCGGGTCGTACCCGCCCCAGTACGGCTACGGCGGCCACCACTCGCCGGGCGCGCCCGGCGCTCAGCAGCCCCCGCCGGGCTTCGCGCCGCCGCCCCCGCCGCCACCGCCCGGCTCCTACGGCCAGGGCCATCCGCACATGGGTCCGCAGGCGCCCGTGTTCCCGCCGCCCGCGAGCTGGGGAGCGCGGGCCGGTGCCTACCTCCTCGATACCTTCCTGATGATGCTGATCATCATGGTGCTCTTCTACGGCCCCGTGGTCACGGCCGGTGTGCTGCTGCAACCGGACGACGACTCACCGGAGGCGGTGGTCTTCGGCATGATCGCGTTCATATTCATGATCGTCGCGCCCGTCGCGTCGTTCTGCTACATGTGGATCCCGCACGCCCGCAGCGGGCAGACGCTCGGCAAGCGGGCGCTGGGCATCAAACTGATCCACCTGCACACCGGCGAGCCGCCCTCGCTGGGGCAGTCGGCGGGCCGCCAGCTCATCGGTATCCTGCTGGGCTCGGCGACCTGTATCGGCTCGCTGGTGGACCTGCTGTGGCCGCTGTGGGACGAGCCCTACCGCCAGGCCATCCACGACAAGGCGGTCAACACCCGCGTCATCAGGGTCCGCGGCGCCGACGCCCAGCAGCACGCCCCCGCAGCGCCCTACGACGGCCAACCGCCGGGGGCGGGCGGCTGGTACTGAAGAAGCCGGCCCGCACCCGCGCACCGGTGGCGGCCCGGCCATGGCGACCAGTGCGTTCGGGGACCGGGTTACCCGACACGGGTCCGCTCGGCGGCCTTGCCCGCGGCCGGCAACAGGTGGCCTGGGGATGAAAAGCAGCGGCAACGGCCGCGGGCGACGCACCGATCCTGCGGAAATGCCCAAAAAAGCTGAGACCGGCATTCCTGCATGATCATCGCCGGAAAACCGACATAACGGGCGCACGGCCACCCCGGTGTTCATTCGCTCCCGTGCCCGCCGCCGTCGGCGGCGAGGCGGTTCAGCCACTCCTGCAGCAGGTGCCGCTCCGCGTCGCTGAGGGCCGTCTGCTCCGGCAGCGAGGCACGCAGGGCGCGGGCGGCGCCGGCCGGACCCGGCTCCTCCGGTACGGCAGGACGCCGGTAGGTGACCGCGGCGACCATGGACTCCCGCAGCGCGGTCAGCAGTGCCGGGTTGCGGTGGTTCTCCGGCAGCGACAGCCAGGTCAGCACCGCGCCGCGCGCCGTGGCGTGGATGATCGTGACCGCGAGCTCCTCGCCGACACGCAGCCACCCGCCGGCCGCCAGGCGGCTGATACGGCCCCGCAGCACGTCCATACCGGTCTTGAAGGCCGGCGAGGTCTCGCGCGCGGGTTCGCTGTACATCAGCGTGTACAGCGCGGGACTGGCCGTCCCGAACT
Source organism: Streptomonospora sediminis (assembly GCF_054778995.1). Taxonomy (NCBI): domain Bacteria; kingdom Bacillati; phylum Actinomycetota; class Actinomycetes; order Streptosporangiales; family Nocardiopsidaceae; genus Streptomonospora; species Streptomonospora sediminis. The sequence goes on along the minus strand of NZ_BAAGYZ010000143.1, from coordinate 22,175 downwards.
CGACCGCCAGATCCCAGCCCGCCCGCAGGCTCTCGACGGGGTCCTCGGAATCGGGGTCGGTGCGCTTGGCCGCGAGGAACGTTGCGAAGCCGTGCTCGGCCATTGCCTGCAGCAGCCCCTCTTTGTCGCCGAACAGCCGGTAGATGGCGGGCGGCTGCAGGCCGGCCGCGACAGCGACCGCGCGGGTGGTGACCGCGTCGCGGCCCTCGCGCTCCAGCAGGTCGATGGCGGCCTGGAGGATCCGCAGCCGGGGCTGCTCGCGACCGGCGGATGCGGTGTCGGATCCGGTGCCGGTATCGCCGGTCCCGCCGGGTGAACGTGCTGGCATGAATCAACGATACCAAGGTTGGTGGTTCCATTGAAATTATCAGTGTTACTGTATCCATGATTCCATTGGAACCAGCTCATTGGAGTGCGGTATGATCATCGTTACCGGAGCCACCGGACAGCTCGGGCGCCAGATCACCGACAGGCTGCTGGCACGCGTGCCGGCCGACCAGGTCGGCGTCAGCGTCCGCGACCCCGAAAAAGCACAGGACCTCGCCGACCAGGGTGTGCGCGTCCGGCAGGGCACCTTCACCGACCCCGGCAGCCTGGCCCGCGCCTTCGAGGACGCCACCCAGGTGCTCATCGTCTCCGTCGACAAGCTGGGCGAAGAGGCCGTGCACCTGCACCGCGCCGCGATCGACGGGGCGGTCGCGGCGGGCGCCCGCCGCATCCTCTACACCAGCCACATGGGCGCCGCAGCCTCATCGCACTTCGCGGCCTGCCGCGACCACGCCGCCACCGAGGAGGCCCTGCGCAATTGCGGCGTACCGTTCACCTCGCTGCGCGACGGGTTCCACGCGGCCAACGCGCTGCGGTTCCTCGGCCCCGCCCTGGAGTCCGGCGAGGTCGTACTTCCCGCCGACGGGCCCGTCAGCTGGACCGCGCACGCCGACCTCGCCGAGGCGGGCGCCGCCATCCTGGCGGACGAGGGCCGCTTCGACGGCCCCACGCCGCCGCTCACCGCGTCCCAGGCGCTGACCTTCGACGACATCGCCGGCATCGCCTCGGCGGCCACCGGCCGCACGATCACCAGGACCACCGCACCCGATGACCGCTACCGCGAGCAGATGGTGGCCAACGGCGTCCCGGCCGAGGCCGCAGCACAAGTCCTGGGCATCTTCGCGGCCAGCCGCGCCGGCGAGTTCGCCGCCGTCGACCCGACACTGGAAAAACTGATCGGCCGCGCCCCCATCACCGTGGAAACACTCCTGCGCGAGCAGCAGGCCGCGGGCTGACACCGGGCCCGGCAACCGAGCGGCCGAGCGCGCGGGCGCCTGCCCGGCCGCTCGGCCGCGAGCGGAGTGATCCCTACTCGACCTTTTCCTCCGGCTTCTCCCGTTCCTGCGATGGGCGGCCGCAGCGGGCGGCGGAAGCGCAGCACCGCTGCTCAGGTCGCGGTGGCAGCCTCCTGGGCCGGCAGGCGGCGCCAGTGGCGCTGGTAGGCATCGACCAGCCAGGTGTCGGCCCATGTGTGCTGCGGCGATTCCGGAAGCGCGGTCGTGTCCAGCAGGCCGGTCAGCCGGTCCTCCAGTTCGGCCGCCGCATCCAGTGCCTCCTGGCGCGAGTGTTCGCCCCGGCGCAGCTCCCGCAGCCAGGTTGCCCACGGGTCGGCCATCGGCAGCGTGAGCCGCCCGTCCTCCAGCAGCTCGACGCCCTGAACGCCCAGCCGGACCATGTGGTAGGCGAACTTGGTGTCGAACCCGTGCACCGCGACCAGTTCGGGCCGGTTGGTGTGGCGGCCGGCGCGCCGGCCCAGCAGGCTGTCGCGCTGGGCGCGCAGGTAGCCCAGGAAGCGGTGGCCCACCCGGCGGGACAGCAGCCGGTCGGCGGCGCCCCGCAGTTCGCGGCCCAGGTCGGTGACCGCCACGATCTCGTGTTCGGGCACGAACAGCGGCAGCAGCACCGTGGGGTTGCCGTCCAGCGCCAGGCGCATCCACTTGCGCAGCGAGTACACCGTCAGGTCCAGGTCGCCGGGGCCGGAGCGCACGCCCTCGGGCCGGGAGCGGTGGACGTACTGTTCGAAGGAGCCCAGGCCGATCACGTATTCCGGCGGTTCCACGCAGATGCCCATTTCGTCGCGGTCGCCTTGACCGCGCTGGTCGCTCGGATCGTTCGGATCGGCGGCGGTGATGCCGTGCACGCCCGATCCGACCTGGCACCGCAGGATGGTGCCCTGTTCGGCGATACGCGCGGATTCGGCGCTGGAGTGCTTCATGGGGGCCGGCCCGTTCCGGTCGGTGGCGGGTGGGCGAGGGGGAGGGGCGCCGGCGCCCGTCGGCCGCTGCGGTTTCAGCGGCCTCGGCGGGATGGGGCGCTGCGCCCAGCCTGCCGAACGGGGAGGCGCGGTGCCAGTTCTTTATGCCGGTTCGCCGGGCCCGGCCGGGTGCCGCAGGCGGAGTCGGACGCCGTGCGGTGCCGGCCCGCCCGTTCAGTCCTCGGCGCCGGTTTCGTTGCGGTTGTGCGCTGCGCGGGTGCGCCGGGCCAGTGTCAGCGAGGCCACCGCCAGGACACCGGCGACGGTCAGCCAGGAGGCGACCAGCGCCCAGGCGGAGAACGCACCGAGCAGCCCCGCGTCGGTGCAGTCGTACTGGGCGGGGTAGCTGGCGAACTCGCGCGCGCAGCCCAGCGGGAGCAGCTCCATGGTGAAGTAGCCGAGCAGGTTTCCTGCGCCCAGCGCGGTTACGCCCAAGATCCAGGCGATGGAGACGAGCAGCAGCGCTGCGAACAGCCGCTGGACCGTGTTGCGGATCATGGCGCCCCTCGGATCGGGCCGTTGCCTCCTCGGGCACGGCCCGGCCGCGAGGCCGTGCGGGGACTGCGGGACCGAGCGCCTCGGGGACAGGGAAAAGCCGATCCCGGAATCGGATGCGGGCTGCCGCGATTGAAGCACACCGCACGTTCCAGGGCACACCGGGCCGCGCACCCGGGCGCGTGGGCGCGGGTGCGCGGCCTTCCGCAGCCGCCCACCCGCTCCTCGCCTGTGCCGCTGTCCCACCCCGGTTCGGCCCCCGGATTCAGCCCGATCCGGGCAGCGACGCGCGCAGGTGGCGCGCAGTGAGCGAGTCGGGGTGGCCGGCCAGCTCGGCCGGGGTACCCGCGAACAGCACCTGCCCGCCGTCCTTGCCGCCGTAGGGGCCGAGGTCGATCACCCGGTCGGCGTGCTTGACCACGTCCAGGTCGTGCTCGATGACCACTACGGTGTTGCGCGCTTCGACCAGCCGGTCCAGCAGCTCCAGGAGGGCGTCGACGTCGGCCATGTGCAGCCCGGTCGTGGGCTCGTCCAGGATGTAGAGCCCGCCGCGCTTGGACAGGTGGGTGGCGAGTTTCAGCCGGCGCCGCTCGCCGCCCGACAGCGAGCTGAGCTCCTGGCCCAGGGTGAGGTAGCCCAGCCCCACGTCGATGAGGTTGCCCAGTTGGGCGGTCGCCTTGGAGTCGGTGAGGAACGCGGCCGCCTCCTCGGCGGTCATCGCCATCACCTCGGCGATGTTGCGGCCGCGCAGCCGGTACTGCAGGACGGAGGTGTCGAACCTGCGCCCTTCGCACGCCTCGCACACCATCGTGACCGGGTCCATGAACGACATGTCGGTGGTGGTCTCGCCGCGCCCGCCGCAGGCGGTGCAGGCGCCTTTGGAGTTGAAGCTGAACATGCCCGCTTCGACGCTGCTGGCTGCCGCGAAACTCTTGCGCAGCGCGTCCATGATGCCCAGGTAGGACGCCGACGTGGACCGGGTGGAGGCCGCGATCGCCGACTGCCCGATCAGCACGGCTTCGGGGTGGGCCCCGGCGAAGACGTCGGTGACCAGGGTGCTCTTGCCGGAGCCGGCCACCCCGGTGAACACGGTCAGGTTCCCGGTGGGGATGTCGACCGACACGTCCTTGAGGTTGTGCCGGCGGGCGCCGCGGACCTGGAGCCAACCCAGCGGGGCGCGCACCGCCTCCTTCAGCGCGGTGCCGCGGCGCAGGCAGCGGCCGGTGCGGGTGTCGGCGGCCTCCAGCCCGGCGGCCGCCCCCTCGTAGACCACGTGTCCACCGCCGGTACCGGCCCGGGGACCCATGTCGATGACGTGGTCGGCGACCGCGATGACGTCGCGGTCGTGCTCGACGACCAGCACGGTGTTGCCGCGGTCGCGCAGCGCCCTCAGCAGGGAGTTGAGCCGCCCCACGTCGTGCGGGTGCAGGCCGGTGCTGGGCTCGTCGAAGACGTAGACCATGCCCACCAGGGCCGAACCGAGGTGGCGGACCATTTTGATCCGCTGCGCCTCGCCGCCGGAGAGGGTGGGCGTCTCGCGGTCGAGGCTGAGGTAGCCCAGCCCGATGTCGCTGAGCCGGCGCAGCGCGGCGCAGGCCGCTGCGGCGATGGGGGTGCCCTGCGGGTGGTCGATCTCCTCCAGCACGCCGATGAGGTCGTCGACCTCCATGGCCGCCCAGTCGGCGATGTTGCGGCCGCCGATGCGGGAGTCCAGCGCGGCCCGGTTGAGCCGCCCGCCCGCGCATTCGGGGCACCGGCCCTCGCGGATGACCTCTTGGACCGCCTCGCGGGTGCGTTTGCTCATGCCCGACAGGTCGCGCTTGAGGTAGAGGCGGGTGAAGCGGTCGGCCAGGCCCTCGAAGTTCATGTGGTAGGTGCCGTTGCCGGTCTCGACGGGCATCTTGCCGGGGGCGTCGGGTCCGCCGTGCAGCAGTGTCCGCCACTCCCGCTCGGTGAAGTCGGCCAGCGGCTTGTCGCCGTCGAAGACCCCCGACCACATGCCGCCCTCGATCAGCCGGAACCGGACGGCGCCGCCGTTGAGGGGCCGGGACATGTCGAAGAACGCGTCGTTGTCGATGCCCACGGTGCGGCCCAGGCCGTGGCACTCTGGGCAGGCACCGGCGGGCGTGTTGAACGAGTAGGCCGAGGACATCCCGGCCGCAGGCGCGCCCATGCGGGAGAACAGCAGCCGCAGCTGCGGGTGGATGTCGGTCATCGTGCCGACGGTGGACCGGGAGTCGCCGCCGACCGGTTTCTGGTCGACGACGATCGCCGCCGAGAGGTTGTCGACCCGGTCCGCCTCGGGTTTCTCGTACTTGGGCAGCTGGCCGCGGATGAACAGCGGGTAGGTGTCGTTGAGCTGGCGCTGGGCCTCGGTGGCGACGGTGCCGAAGACCAGCGACGACTTGCCCGAACCGGACACGCCGGTGAAGACGACGATCCGGTTGCGGGGGATTTCGACGGATACGTCCTTGAGATTGTGCACCCGTGCGCCCTGGACGACGATCGGCTGCGGGGTGTCGGCCGCCATCGCCGCCGCTGGTTCACCGGAGTGGGAAGAGACGGGCAGGACCATTGGGGGGCTCCTCAGGGTGGTCGCGGACATCCTGCCGCGCACCGAGGACATTCCTCGGCGGGCAAAGAAGGCGGAAGACCCCCACTTTGGGCACAGGGCGCCGCGGAAAGCAAACGCGAACCGTACGTTCATGTTTCGCTGACCTGCGAAAATGCGGAAACGTTGACCACCGTCGCGGCGCACCCGGCCCGGCTCGGGTGCGCTGCTGCCGCGCCGCGGCGGCGGATTTCCCAGCGGGCCGGCAAGCAAGGGCCGGGCGGGGGCCGCGGCCCCCGCCCGGCCCTCGGGCGTTCTGCAGACCGGTTGGCGCGTTACGCCGGCGCGGACTCCATGGCCTTGGCGGTCAGGTTCAGGGTGCGCAGCCGGCCGTCGATCGTGCCGGCCTGCGGGGCGATGATCAGCTCGTCGGCGCGCGCGTGGTCGGCGAACCAGTCCAGGTACTCCCTGACCTCGTGCGGTTGGCCCACCGCCGAGTAGGTGGCCATCTGCATCACCTGCCGCCCGGCGGGGGAGTCGAGCGCGGCATCGGCCTCGGCCGCGGAAAGGGTGCGGCCGCGCCCCAGCAGCTGCTGGGCCATACGCCGCTTGGCCAGCCGCGACTCTTCGGCCGCCTGCTCGGAGGTGTCGGCGGCGGTGACGTTGACCCCGGCGATGACGTAGGGCCGGCTGTGCTGCTCGGAGGGCTTGAACTCGCGCCGGTACGCGCCGACCGCCTCCTCCAGCGCTGCGGGGGCGAAATGCGAGGCGAACGAGTAGGGCAGGCCCAGGACGGCCGCGAGCTTGGCGCCGAACAGCGAGGAGCCGAGGATGTAGAGCGGCACGTTGGTGTCCTTGCCGGGCACGGCGTTGACACCGGGGATGAGGCTCTCGCCGGCCAGGTAGCCCTGCAGCTCCTGCACGTCCTTGGGGAAGGTGTCGGCGGAGGAGGGGTCGCGCCGCAGCGCCCGCATCGTGTTCTGGTCGCTGCCGGGTGCGCGGCCGAGCCCGAGGTCGATGCGGTCGGGGTGCAGCGTGGCCAGCGTGCCGAACTGTTCGGCGATGGTCAGCGGCGCGTGGTTGGGCAGCATGACCCCGCCGGCGCCGAGCCGGATGCGTTCGGTGTGCGCGGCGATGTGGGCGATGAGGACGCTGGTGGCCGAAGAGGCGATGGTCGCCATGTTGTGGTGCTCGGCATACCAGATCCGCCGGTATCCCAGCTCGTCGGCGCTTTTGGCCAGGGTCAGGCTGGCGTCGAGGCTGTCGCGGACGGTCATGCCCTCGGTGATGTGCGCCAGGTCGAGCAGGGAGATCGGGACGGACACGGGTCGGCCTTTCGTCGCGGCGGTGGGGCGCCCGGTGGCGGCACCGGGCCCGGGTGGTTCGGTCCACCTCGTCACTTGGAAGGAAACAGCACGGATCGATCGGTTTGTTCCGCTCCGGGGTGCCGGCGTGTGCAACGCGGGCGCGTGCGGGACAGCGGCCCGGGCGGCCCGCGCGTGCGGCGCGGCCGTCCGCCGCGCGGAAAACCGAGCCATCGATCGGGACACGGGCAGGTGGGCGTGCTGCCGTCCCGCCGCGGAATGCGGTAGGACGGCAGACAGGCGCCGGCCGCGGCCGGCGCGGAAACCGACGACGACGGCGCCCCGCGCGCAGAGGAGAAGCAATGAGCACCGGTGCGGACCTGGAACCTGTAGCGCAGCGCATGAAAGAGGCGGCGCGGGGAGTGCGGGACGGCGACCTCGACGCCCCCACCCCCTGCGAGGACATGACGGTGGGCGCCCTGCTCGACCACATCCTCACCCTGAGCGAGGCATTCCGCCACGCGGCCGAGAAGACCGCGGTCCCCGGCACCACCCCGCCCGAGCCCTCGGCGCAGAACCTGCCCGCCGACTGGCGCGGCGAACTGGACCGGCGCCTGGACGCCCTGGTGGCGGCCTGGCGCGACCCCGCCGCCTGGCAGGGCAGCACCGCCGCCGGGGGAGTGGAGCTCAGCGGCGAAGACGCGGGCACGGTGGCGCTCAACGAACTGCTGCTGCACGGCTGGGACCTGGCGCGGGCCACCGACCAGTCCTACCTCGGCGACCCGGCCAGTGTTGAGGCGGGCTACGCCTTCGTCTCCGAGGTCCCCGACGACCGCAACGCGCGCGCAGGACTGTTCGGGCCGGTCGTACCGGTACCCGAGGAGGCGCCGCTGCTCGACCGCGTGCTGGGGCTCAGCGGCCGCCACCCCGACTGGACCCCGCCGCTGCCCTGATCCCGCGGTCCGCCCCGCACCACACGCCGCGGCCCAGCCCACCCACCCGGCCGCCGCTGCCGTTGCGCCCGGTCCGCTTCCCGCGTTTCAGGGGCGCCGGGCGGGCCAGTGGACCCGCGACGGCAACGACGAGGGGAGGGCCCATGCGGGCAGTGACGTGGCAGGGCGTGGCGGACGTGCGGGTACAGGACGTGGCCGACCCGCAGATCCAGCGGCCCACGGACGCGGTGGTCGAGGTGACCTCCACCGCGATCTGCGGCTCGGACCTGCACCTGTATTCGCCGCTGGGCATGTTCATGGAGGCGGGGGACATCCTCGGCCACGAGTCCATGGGAGTGGTGCGCGAAGTGGGCTCCGAGGTCTCCGGAATCGGCCCCGGCGACCGGGTGGTGATGCCGTTCAACATCTCCTGCGGCCACTGCCACATGTGCGCCGCCGGCTACTACGCCCAGTGCGAGACCACCCAGGTCCGCGAGTACGGCAACGGAGCCGCGCTGTTCGGCTACACCAAGCTCTACGGCCACGTGCCCGGCGGCCAAGCCGACTACGTGCGCGTCCCCCAAGCGCAGTTCGGGCCGATCCGGGTGCCCGAGGGCCCGCCCGACGAGCGCTTCCTGTTCCTCTCCGACGTGCTGCCCACCGCCTGGCAGGCCGTCGCCTACGCCGACATCCCGCAGGGCGGCTCGGTGGCGGTCGTCGGCCTGGGGCCCATCGGCCAGATGTCGGCGCGCATCGCCCGCCACCTGGGCGCCGGCGAGGTCTTCGGGCTCGACCGGGTGCCCGAGCGGCTCACGATGGCCGAACGCAACGGCATCACCACCGTCGACACCGGGACCGTGGACGACCCGGTCGCCCTGGTGCGCGACCGCACCGACGGCCGCGGCCCCCACTCGGTCATCGACGCGGTGGGCATGGAGGCCCACGGCGCGCCGCTGGGCAAGGCCGCCCAGGCCATGGCCCGGATACTGCCCGACGGCATGGCCGAGAAGCTGACCGAACGCGCCGGGGTCGACCGGCTGGCCGCCCTGCACCTCTGCTTCGAGTTGGTGCGGCGCTGCGGCACGGTGTCCATCAGCGGCGTCTACGGCGGACAGGCCGACCCGATGCCGATGATGGACCTGTTCGACAAGGGCGTGCAGATCCGGATGGGCCAGGCGCACGTGCGCCGGTGGACCGACGACATCCTGCCGCTGCTGACCGACCCCGGCTCCGATCCGCTGGGCGTCGACGACCTGGCCACCCACGTCATGCCGCTGGAACAGGCGGCCGACGCCTACGAAGCCTTCCAGCACAAGCGCGACGGTGCGATCAAGATGGTGCTGCGGCCCCAGCCGGTCTGACCGGCTGACCGCCCCCGGCTCCCCGCGCGGTTCGACAGACCCGACAGACCCGACCGACCCGACCGACCGAGAACGCGGGAGGCACTGTGCACTGGAGTACAGCAGCGGCCGCCGCGGCCGCCGCGACCGCTGCCGGCGGCGCCGCGTGGCGCCGCATGCTATCCGCGCCCCGGATCAGCGGACGCACCGCGCTGGTCACCGGTGGATCGCGCGGCTTGGGCCTGCTCATCGCCCGCGAGCTGGGGCGGGCCGGCGGCCGCGTACTGATCGTGGGACGCACCACCGCGACTCTCGACAACGCGGTGCGCGACCTGCGCGGCGAGGGCATCGACGCCCACGGCCTGACCTGCGACCTCAGCCGCGCGGGCGACACGGCGGACTTGGCAGCACGGGTGCACGGCGAGTTCGGCGGCGTCGACGTCCTCGTCAACAACGCCGGCATCATCCGTGTCGGACCCGCGGCGGCCATGTCCGAGGACGATTTCGTCCAGGCCGCCGACACCATGTTCTGGGGGCCGTACCGGCTGACCCGCGCCCTGCTGCCCGGCCTGCGCGAGCGCCGCGGGCACGTCATCACCATCACCTCGATCGGCGGCAGGATCAGCGTGCCCCACCTGCTGCCTTACTCCTGCGCCAAGTTCGCCGCGGTCGCGTTCTCCCGCGGCATGGGCGCCGAGGAAGCCGGAAGCGGTGTGCGCTTCACGACCGTGGTGCCGGGCCTGATGCGCACCGGTTCCCACATCGGTGCCGAGTTCACCGGCGCGCCGATCCGGGAGTACACCTGGTTCGCGATCGCGTCGAGCCTGCCGCTGCTGTCGATGGACGCCGAGCGCGCGGCGCGCGCGATCGTTGCCGCCGGCCTGCGCGGGCGGCGGCACCTGGTGCTGACACCGGCGGCGCGCGCCGCGCTGATCGCGGACGGCGTCGCCCCCGGCCTCGTTCAGACGGCGCTTCGGGTCAGCGCGCGGCTGCTGCCGCGCGACCGCGGCGAAGGGGCGCGCACCGGGGCAGCGGCCCGGCAGGACACCGGCGCGCTGCCGGGAGTGCTGACGCAACTCAACGACGCCGCCTCCCGGCGCTTCAACCAGTGCGCCCGGCAGCGGCCGGACTGACCGACTCGCCGCCGATCCGCCGCCGCTCCACCGCAGAAACCGCCGCGCACCCGTCCGCCGGCGCCTGGGAGCACGGGGCAGGCAAGGCCGGGGCCGACTGCGAGACGGCCGTGCCGCTCCGTTTCCCCGTTTTCGTTTTCCCTGGCGGAGCCGACGGAGCCGCCGGCCGCGGCCGAAGAGGAAGCGGGCTCTCCCCGGGCACCGGTCCGGAGAGAACCCGCGCTCGGCTGCCCGCTACCTGGCGCGCGCCGACAGCGCGTCGCGCATGCGGGTCCACCAGGCCGGCGCCCGGGTCGAGGATGCGGTTGGCCGGCGGGGTGTCAGGGGCGCTCGGGTGCGGCCGCGTGGGCGCCGACTCCTTGGCCCGCAGGATCTTGCCGCCGAGGTCCTCCAGTTCCTGCCGGCTGCAGGAGTCGCGCAGGCGCGGCAGCAGGTCGTTCTCCTCGTCCTCGACGTGGTGGCGGATGTCCGACATCAAGGTGTTGAGCAGCTCCTCGAACTGCGGGTCGCCCGGGTCGCGCCCGGACAGGTCCTTCATCACCCGCTCCGCCTCGGCGTGCTCGCTGATCTCGTGGTCGGCGATTTCGTCGCCGTCCGGCAGCGTCCTGCGCGCCGCCGGGTACATGAACTGCTCCTCGGCCACCGAGTGGCGGACCAGCTCGGTGATCGCGTGGTCAACGAGCCCCTTGCGCTGCGCGGGGTCGCCCGCGCCCTGCTCCAGCTGGCTGAAAATCCCTTCGACCGCGCGGTGGTCGGAGATGATCACCTCGATGAGGTTGTTGCTCTGCCCGCTCTCTGCCATCGTCGCTCCCTCGGGGTATCCGAACGTTGCATCGTTGCGGCGCGCCCTGCGCCGCGGGGCCCACTGCCCCCGATGGCCCCGGCCAACCGGGCGCGGTTGCACGGCTCACCCGGCTTGGATCTCGCCGCCCGTGGGCGCCAGTACCTCGCCCGTGTAATAGGACGACAGCCGGTTGCTGGCGAAGAACACGTAGGACGGCGCGATCTCGTCGGGGTCGGCGGCCCTGCCCATGGGTGCCTGGCCGCCGAAGCCCTGCACCGAGTCCTCGTCCAGCGTCGAGGGGATCAGCGGCGTCCACACCGGGCCCGGCGCCACGCAGTTCACCCGGATGCCGTCGCGCACGTAGTGCTGGGCCAGCGAATAGGTGAGGTTGTGCACGGCGGCCTTACTGGTCGCGTAGTCGATGAGCGACTTGTTGCCGCGCAGCCCGTTTACCGAACCGGTGATGACGATCGAGGCGTCCGGCGCCAGGTGCGGCACAGCCGCGCGCAGGGTCCAGAAAACGCCGAAGACGTTGACGTCGTAGGTGCGGCGCAGCTGCTCGGTGGTCAGCTCGGCGAAGTCGGCGACCGGTTCCTGGGTGGCGGCGTGGGCCACCAGTACGTCGATGCGGCCGAACTCCCGTACGGTCTGCTCGACCAGGTCGGTGCAGTGCTGCTCGTCGGCCACGTCGCCGCGGATCCGCAGGCTGCGCCGGCCCTGGCGCCGCACCAGCTCCGCGGTGTGCTCGGCGTCGGCGTCCTCGCTGAGGTAACCGATCGCCACGTCGGCGCCCTCTTTGGCGAAGGCGGCGCACACCGCCCGCCCGATACCGGAATCACCGCCGCTGACCAGTGCCTTCTTGTCCGCGAGCAGGTCGCGTCCGGTGTAGTCGGCCATCTCGTCGCGGGGCCGGGGCCGCATCGGCGCGGTCGTGCCGGGATAGGGCTGCTGCTGTGCGGGTGGCTGCTGGCTCATACTCGGCTCCCTGCAGTGTGTGGTCGGCTCCCCGCGCCGCCGGCCGGCGCGGCCGGCGTGCCAGGGTCCGCGGTGGACGCCGGCACGGATGCGTCCGGGAACCGGATGCGCCCGGGCCGGCGCCCGCGCCGGCAGTCAGCCCGCGGACTCCCCGGTCACCTCGGAGATGTCGCGGCTCACCTCGTCGGGCCCGCCGTACTGCTGTCGCGGCAGGTTCTGCAGTGCGTCGACGACGCCCCGGTCAGCCTGCTTGGTCTTGGCGTGCTGGACGAGTTCGTCGCGCGAGGACGGGTACTCCGCGCCGGCCAGTGCTTTCTGCACCTCGATGAACGTCGGCTGTGCCACGGCGGCCTCCTTTGGATTGCGGACAGGGGGCGCGCTACCCCTGATCTGCGGGTCCATGCCCGGGCGCCGGGCACCCGGATGGTTCGGGGGCCGCCGGGAGCGGAGGGCCGCGGACGGCGGCGGCCCGGGAACGGGCCGGTGCCGTGTTCCGCTGGGCGATGGGGCCGTCGCGCTCGGGTGCTGTCGCGGGCGTCACACCGGGTTTGGCGGCCGCGGCGGGAACACATCGAGGGCCGGCCGTGCTGAAGCCCGCGTCGAACTCCGACAAACGTCTTCTTTTGCTCGCGATACGTTGCTCGACCTACGGGAAGGCCGGAACGAGAAAGTGGCGGCATCCAGCACGTCCTCCACCCAAAGCGACCACGGCTCAACGGGCGCTGCGCCCTCAGCGGCGCCTGCGGAACCGACGGGGCTGCAGCGGCTCCGCGTGATCCTCGTCTTGGGCGCGCTTGTCGCGCTCGCCCCGCTCACCATCGACCTTTACCTGCCCGCGCTGCCCGCCATCGGCACGGACCTTGAGGCGTCCTCCTCGGCGGTGCAGCTGACCCTCACCGGAACGCTCCTGGGCCTGGGCCTGGGGCAACTGCTCATCGGCCCGCTGTCGGACACGCTGGGCCGCCGGATCCCGCTGATCGGCGGGTCCGTACTGCACATCTGCGCGTCCCTGCTGTGCCTGATCGCACCCAACATCGCGGTGCTCGGCCTGCTGCGCGTCGTGCAGGGAGTCGGCGCGGCCGCGGCGATGGTGGTCGCCCTGGCCGTGGTCCGCGACCTGTTCAGCGGGCGCTCCGCGGCGACGGCCATGTCCCGGCTGATGCTGGTCATGGGCGCCGCCCCGATCCTCGCGCCGAGCCTGGGCAGCGCCATCCTGCTCACCGGCGACTGGCGCGGCGTGTTCGCGGCGCTGGCCGGCCTGGCCGTGGTGCTGCTGATCGTGGCGGCGGTCGCGCTGCGCGAAACCCTGCCGCCGGAGCGCCGCCGCGCCGGCGAGGTGCTGCCGGTCCTGCGCACCTACGGCGCGCTGCTGACCGACCGCGACTTCGTGGTGATGGTCCTGGTCGCGGCATTGGGCATGTCGGCGATGTTCTCCTACGTGTCCGGTTCCTCGTTCGTGCTCCAAGGCCAATACGGGCTGGACCAGCAGCAGTTCGGCATCGTGTTCGGTATCGGCGCGGTCGCCGTCATCGGTGCGTCCCAGCTCAACGTGCTGCTGCTGAACCGGCTGACGGCGCAGCGGATCGTGCTGTACTCGCTGATCGCGGCCGTGGTTTCCGGTGTGGTGCTGACACTGTGCCAGGTCACCGGCTTCGGCGGTCTGGCCGGATTCATGGTGCCGGTGTGGTTCGTACTTGCCTCGATCGGCTTCGTGATCCCCAACGCGCCGGCGCTGGCGCTGTCGCGCCACGGCGAGGCGGCCGGGACGGCCGCGGCGCTGCTGGGCGCGGCCCAGTTCGGGCTGGGCGCGCTCATCGCCCCGCTGGTGGGGGTGCTCGGCAACGACGGGCCGGCCATGGCGCTGACCATGTTGGGCGGCTCGGTGGTCGCCCTGGCCCTGCTCGTGGTGTCGCTGCTGCGGGGCCGCACCGCCCAACGGGCCGCGGCGGCATCCTGAACCGGGCGCAGGACGCAGCGGCGGCCTGCAGCCGACGGCGCCGGTGCGGCACACAGGGGCCCGCACCGGCGCAGCACCATGTCCGACCCGCTGAACGCGCGGGCCGCTTCAGCGGGTGAACAGCGCTTCGGTGTCGGCGCCGATCGCATCCAGCACCCTGCCGGTGAAGTACACCGTGCCCAGCACCAGGATCCGCCGGCCCAGACCGGCCAGCAGGTCCGCGGTGACCTCCTCGGCGCGCACCCGCCCCCACCGCCCGGGCAGCGCCGCGGAGAACCGCAGGTGCGCATCAGGTAGCGAAGCCGCGGTGACCGGCAGCCCGGCGAGCACGCCGATGGCGCCCGCCACATCCTTGTGGTCGGGCAGGCACACCACCACATGGTCGACGCCTCCCCAGCGGCGCCGCGCATGGTCGAGCGCCGCGGCCGCGCCCACGCGGTCCACGGCGGAATCCACGATGAGTTCGGTGCCGGGGCCTTCCGCGCTGCGCCCGCCCTTTGCGCCCCCTCCGCTGCCGCGATCGGCTTGATCGGGCTGATCGGGCTGATCCGCTTGGTCGCCTCGGGCAGCGTCCCGCGCCCCGCCGCCGGTGAGCCGGTGGTGGGAGAGCCGGGCGGGCAGCCGGACGGTGGACAGCACCTCGCGCAGGCGGTCGGGCCCGGGTTCGGCGCGTCCGGTGGCCTCCAGCAGGCGCCGGGCCGCCGCGTACCCGAGTGCGGCGGCCGGCCGGCCGAGCCCTGCGGGCAGCACAGACGGCACCGGCAGCGCATCCTCGGGCGCCTCCGGCAGCACCTCCGGCCGCACCCGGCCGGCGGTCCGGGCGGCAAGAGCGGCGTGTGCGGCGGCCTCGGAAGCGGCCTCCAACGGGGCGTGCACGAAAAAGCGCGTGCCCGGACCGGCGACGCCGGCCTTTTCCGCGGCGATCTGCGCGGGAGTGTCGCCGAGCACGCCCAGGTGCTCGCCGAACACTCCGGTGAGCGCGACCCCTGCGGGCGCGAACAGGCTGAGTTCGTCGCTGCGGCCGCCCATGCCCGCTTCCAGCACGAGCAGGTCCGCGCCGCGCTCGCGCCCGTAGAGCGCGCCCGCCGCGAGGAACAGGCCGCTGGGTGAGAGGTAGCCGTTCCGGGGCGGCGGCAGTTTGCGGCGGGCCGTCTCCAGTTCGGCGGCGAGGCGGGAGAGTTCCGCACCGCCGATCGCCGCGCCGTTGAAGCGGATGCGGTCGCGCGGTCCCCGGATGCCCGGGCTGGTCACCGTCACCACATCGGCGCCGGCGGCCGCCAGGGCGGCCGAGGCGTAGGTGGCGCAGGTGCCCTTGCCCTTGGAGCCCACGACCCCCAGCGCGGGCGCGGCGGGGTCGGGCAGGCCGAGCGCGGCCAGCAGTTCGGCGGCGCGCGGGATGTCGCGGCGGCTGCCGGGCCCGCGGTCGCGCCACTCGGCGAAGAAGACGTCGGGCGCCTGCGCGACCACTCCGGACCACCTCTGCTTTCCGTGCGGGTTGCGACCGCCGCCCGCGGGAGGGAGGTTGCGCCCGGCCCGCGGCGGTACCGTCACCGGCCACCGGTCACCGCGACCGGCCACCGCCTGCACCAGCTATACCAGCCGCGCGTCAGGCGGACTTGAGCGCGCTCAGGCGTTCCACGGCACCGCCCTTGAACCGCTCGCTGGCCTCGATGGCGAAACCCGCCTCGCGCACCTGCTCCAGCGGGCGGCGCAGGAAACGCTCGCCGCTCGCCGGCTGCGTGCGCGAGGTCAGCCACTCAAGGCCGCGCAGCCCCCAGCGCAGCGGCGGGAAGGTCGGGCGCACGTGGTCGAGCAGCAGCAGCCGGCCGCCCGGGCGCAGCACCCGGCGCATCTCGGCGACGGCGGCGCCGACATCGGGGACCGAGCACAGCGAAAGGGTGGCCACGACGGTGTCGAAACGGCCATCGGGGAAGGGCAGGTGCTCGGCGTCGGCCTCGCGGAGTTCGGCCACATGATCCAGGCCCCGCGCGTGCCGCCGTGCGATCTCGAGCATCCGCGGGCTCAGGTCGATGCCGGTGAGTTCGACGTCGTCGCCGTAGAGCCGCAGGTTGCGGCCGGTGCCCACGGCAACCTCCAGGGTGCGTCCGCGCGCTTGGCGGCAGACCCAGGAGCGGCCGTCGCCGATGATGCGGCGCTCCACGCGGTCCATCGACCGGTCGTATCCGGCGGCCTGGCCGTCCCAGTGGGTGCGCATCGCTTCGAGGGGCGCGGCAGGGTCGTCGGGCTGGGGCGAATGCTGCGAGTGGGATTGCGACATGGCCGGTTCCATCCTGTTCGTCTGAGCCGGAAGCGGCCGCCCGACCGCCCTCCGGCTGAACCCCTGCTTCGGACAACGCCTGGACCGGCGCAGGCGTTCCGCGCGCGGTTCGCACCCCGCACCCGCCCCGACCGGGACGCTAACCCGCCGGCCGGGCACCGGCAGAACCACCACGCGGGCGCAGGCGGGGCCGGCGGCGCCCGCTCGGCGCGCCGGCGGATAGGCGGCTTCGTCCGGCGCGCGCCTGCCGGGGCCGCCGGAGCCGGTCCCCGGTCCGGATCCGCGGAAATGTGCGGGAGTTCATTGACGGGGTGAACACCACCGCGCCAGGCTGGTATAGACCGGACCGTACCGCAGTCAACAGCAGCGAACCGGGGCAGACCGGACCGCGCGCCCGGCCGGGCATGGCCGGGGCCGGTGCGCGGATGCGGACGCTGCACGCTGAAAGGACACAATGACCAACGAAGCGGACTTCGGGGCGCTGATGCGCGAACAACTCGCGCTGGTCCAGGACCGCAACGCGGCGGCCCTGGCCGAGGTCGCCGACATACTGATGGAGCGGGTGGTGCGGGGCAGCGGCATCATCCTCGCAGCGGGAGCCGGCCACTCCTTCAACGCCGTGGCCGAAGCGTTCTACCGCGCCGGCGGGCTGGCCACCGTCAAACCGCTGTATGCGCCCGAGCTGCTGCCGGTCAACGGCGCCTCCGCCAGCACCGCCGCGGAACGCCGTTCCGGGCTGGCCGCCGAGGTCCTGGCCCGCAGCAAACCCGGCCCCGACGACGTGCTGTTCGTCTTCTCCACATCGGGCGTCAACTTCTACCCGGTCGAGTTGGCGCGCGAAGCCGCCGACCGCAGGATCCCCGTCGTGGCGGTCACCTCGCCCGAGTGCAACGCCGCCGCGCCCCGGCGCGCCGGCAGCACCCTCGCCGCGGAGGCCGACCACGTGCTCGACACCGGTGTGCGCCCCGGCGATGTCGCCTACCCGCCGCAGCGGCCCGAAACGGGGGCGATGTCGAGCCTGGCCAACACCTACCTGTGGAACCTGCTGCTGGCCGAGCTGTACTCGCGCGCCGACCGGGCCGAGTGCACCCTGCCGCTGTGGCGCTCCTCCAACATGCCCGGCGGCGACGACGCCAATGCGGGCCTGCTGGAGCACTACCTGCCCCGCATCCCGGAACTGGAGTAACCGGGCGCGCCGGCGGGCGTCGGCGGGCACCGCGCGGAACCGTCCGCACACTGCGCGGTATCGGGGGGCACTGGGCGGCACCGCCCGCATACTGCGCGCAGCCGCTCGGCGGCGGTGTGCCCAGACACACAGCGCAACGCCCGGTGCATCCCGGCGCATCGGGCGGGCAGCGCCTACTGTGCAAGCACGGCTCGGTCTCCGAAGCGCGGGACCGGCGCACACGTTTACGGGAGCAGCAGTATGAGCAAATCGGCCGACATCGGTGTCACCGGCTTGGCTGTGATGGGGAGCAATCTCGCCCGCAACTTCGCCCGGAACGGGTACACCGTCGCGGTGCACAACCGCAGCCCGGCCAAAACCAGGGCCCTGGTCGAGGAGTTCGGTGCCGAGGGCACCTTCCTTCCCGCGGAGTCGCCCGAGGACTTCGTCGCCGCGCTGGAGCGCCCGCGCCGCCTGGTGATCATGGTCAAGGCGGGCAAGGCCACCGACGCCGTCATCTCCGAGTTCGCCCCGCTGCTGGAGGAGGGCGACGTCATCATCGACGGCGGCAACGCCCACTTCGCCGACACCCGCCGCCGCGAGAGCGAACTGCGCGAACGCGGCATCCACTTCGTGGGTGCGGGCATCTCCGGCGGCGAGGAAGGCGCGCTGCACGGGCCCAGCATCATGCCCGGCGGGTCGGCGGAGTCTTATGCCTCGCTCGGGCCGATGCTGGAGAGCATCGCCGCCAAGGCCCCCGACGGCACCCCCTGCACCACCCACGTGGGCAGCGACGGCGCGGGCCACTTCGTGAAGATGGTGCACAACGGCATCGAGTACGCCGACATGCAGCTCATCGGCGAGGCATACAACCTGCTGCGCGACGTCGCCGGCTACTCGCCCGCCCAGATCGCCGAGGTGTTCCGCACCTGGAACGGCGGGCGGCTGGACTCCTACCTGATGGAGGTCTCGGCCGAGGTCCTGGCCCACACCGACGCCGAGACCGGCGCCCCGTTCGTCGACGTGGTCGCCGACCAGGCCGAGCAGAAGGGCACCGGGCGCTGGACCGTGCAGACCGCCCTGGAACTGGGCGTGCCGGTATCGGGGATCGCCGAGGCCGTGTTCGCCCGCTCGCTTTCGGGCCACGCCCGGCTGCGCGCGGCTGCCGCCGACCTGCCCGGCCCCCGGGCCGAGGCGATGGACACCGACGCCGCCGCGCACTTCGCCGACCAGGTCGAGCAGGCGCTGTACGCCTCGAAGATCGTCTCCTACGCGCAGGGCTGGAACATGATCCAGGCCGGCGCCGAGGAGTACGGCTGGGACATCGACCTGGGTTCGGTCGCGGCCATCTGGCGGGCCGGGTGCATCATCCGCGCGGTGTTCCTGGACCACATCCGCGCCGCTTATGCCGCCGATCCCGGCCTGCCCACGCTGATCGCCGACGACCGGTTCTCCGCCGAGATCGGCCGGGCCCAGGGCGACTGGCGCGCGGTGGTTGCCACCGCCACCCGCCACGGCATCCCCACACCGGGTTTCTCGGCCGCGCTGGCCTATTACGACGCGCTGCGCGCCGACCGGCTGCCGGCCGCCCTCACCCAGGCCCAGCGCGACTTCTTCGGTGCCCACACCTACCGCCGCACCGACCGCGACGGCGTGTTCCACACCCTCTGGGGCGGCGACCGCTCCGAGGAGAACGCCGGCTGAGCCGCCCGCGGCACTGCGCCCTTTGCCGGCCCGGTAGGCCGGGCCGGGGGAGGGCGCAGCTGGAGGTGACCCTGCAGCAATGCCCGTCTGAGCATTGAAATCTGGGTATTTCTGCATGGCCACTTCGGTGCGCGGCCGGTCCGCGGCCGGAGCGGTCTCGCGCAGCAAAACCGTTCACGTGTCGTGCAGGAACGCCCCGCCCGCATCGGCCCGGGGCCCTGCGGCAGAGGCATCGCCACCGGGGGTACCGGGCGGGTCGGCGGGGCCCGCTCGTACCGGTAACCGGATCCGGTGACCGTTCGCGCGGCGCCGTGGGTAAGGTTCCTGCGCGGCTCCGCAGCCCGGATGTCCCGCGGTCCCGCGCGGATGCGCCGCACACCGCCAATGACGCAATCGTCAGAAAGGCTCGGATGTCCCACGAAACCGCATCCGCCACCCCTCCGCGGCGGGTGCGCCGACCCGATCAGGCGGCCCGCGACCACGGCGATTCCCGGTTCGCGCTCCTGGTCGAGGGCCTGCACACCGGCGACCCGACTGCCGACGCCGCATTCGCCGATCTGGCCGCCGGAGGCGCCGGCGCCCGCCGCACGCTCGCCGCCGGGCTGCGCGGCGGCGCCGCATCCCTGACCGCTGCGCCCGCGGGGATCGCGGCGCTGCTGCGGGAATCCGAGGACGCCGTGGCAGGCGCCGACCGGCAACTGCTGGAGCGCGGCGACATCGCCACCATCGCCGCCGACCCCTTCTGGAGCCGGATGGCGTTCGGGCTCGGGTCGCTGGTGCACACCTACAGCGCCCCCGCCATCGCCCGGGTGCTCACCGGCACCGGCAAGCTCACCACCGCCGCCGGGCGGCGGCTGGCCGAGACCGGGCTGTGGCGCGCCAACGCCGTCCTGCCCGGCGGCCTGCTGCCGGGCGCGCCCGGATACGCCGACACCGTCCAGGTGCGGTTGCTGCACGCCCGCGTACGCGCGGGGACGCTGCGGCGCGGCTGGGACACCGCAGAGTGGGGCGTGCCCATCAACCAGGTGGATGTGGCACGTACCTGGCTGGACTTCACCATCGTGCCGTTTCAGGCGTTGGAGAAGGTCGGCATCACCCTCGGCGCCGAAGAGGAGCGCGAGCTGTACCGGTACTGGCACAGCGTCGCTGCGCTGATGGGGCTGGACCCGCGCTTCTACACCGACGTGGTCGACCACGCCTCGGCCGGGCGGCTGCTCGCACTGGTAGAGACCGCCAACGGCGAGCCCGACGAGGGTGCGCGCGCTCTCGTGCACGCCCTGCTGGACGCGCTGGCCGGCGCGCTGGCCGGCGAGGCGCTGCCGCTGCCGGGCGAGGACGTCGAGCGCCTGCTCCACGCGATCACCCGGCTGTTCCACGGAGACGCGGCCGCCGAAGCGCTCGGGCTGCGCGCCGAGGACCCCGCCCCCTATGTTCCGCTGCTGGCCATGGCCAACGCCCAGGTGCGCCGCTGGGAGCGGTCCACCGATGAGTCGTGGCAACTGGCGCTGCGTGAGCACACCGAGTACCGCCGCACCGAATTCGCCCATTTGCCCGGTACCGAGTACCGCGGCGCGGTCGCCGCGGACGACTGAACGGGCCGATCGGCTGGCCGCCTCCGGCCACCGGCGCGACGCCGATCAGCAGGGTCATCTAGCGTTGCGCTGCAGGCCGTCCCGCCTATCGGGGCGGCGGCGGGCAGCGCTGGGGTGCGTCCGCCGGATTCCGTCCATCCGGCGGCGCACCTCCGGCCCGCGCCCGCCCGGTTCCGCCGTTGTGCGCGTCCGCGCCCGTCCCGGGTGCGGACGGCGCAGCACAGCGCGGCGGGCACATGCGGCGGCAACCAGCCGGCACCGGCCATCACGAGAGGGCGAGCGTCGTGCAGGGCGCAGACGACACCGGCGGCGCGACCGCCGGCAGCGGGCACGGTCGGCGGCCCCGGCACCCCGAGCGGCCGCACGGGCCGCAGGACACCCGCCCGGTCCGGCCCGCCGGAAGCACCGAACCCGCAGTACCGGCCGAACCCGCCGACCCCGCGGCCCCCGCACGCCCGGCGGGCGCGCCGCCGCTGCCGCCCGAACTGGGCCCGCTGCACGGCGACGACCCGCGCACGGTGGGCCCCTACCGCCTCGTGGGCAGGCTCGGCGCCGGCGGCATGGGCGCTGTTTACGGCGGGCTGGACGAGCGCGGGCGCTGCCTGGCGGTCAAGACCGTGCACGCCCGCCACGCCGCCGACCCCGGCTTCCGCGCCGGGTTCGCCCGCGAGGTCGACCTGCTGCGCCGGGCCGGGGGCGTCTGCACCGCGGCGGTGCACGCGGCCGACCCCGAGGCGCCGAGCCCGTGGATGGCCTTCGACTTCATCCCCGGCCGCAACCTGCGCACGCACATCCGCCAGATCGGCCCGCTGCGCGGACCCATGCTCCGGGCCTTCGCCGCCGGTACCGCCGAGGCGCTGGCGGCCTTCCACGCGGTCGGCATCGTGCACCGCGACATCAAACCGGGCAACGTCATCCTCGCCCCCGACGGCCCCAAGGTCGTCGACTTCGGAATCGCCGCCGCCGCGGATGAGGACCCCACCGACGACCCCTCCGCCTCTTACGGCACCCCCGGTTGGATCGCGCCGGAGCGCTACCGCGGCGCCGCGCCCGCCGCGGCGGTCGACGTCTTCGCGTGGGGCTGCCTGGTGGCCATGGCGGCGACCGGCCGGGAGCCCTTCGGCAAGGGGACACCGGCCGAGCTGCAGGAACGGGTGCTCAACGCAGGGCCCGACTTGGACGGGGTGCCCGCCGACCTGCTGCCGCTGGTCGAACGGGCGCTGGCGAAGACACCGCGGCAGCGGCCGGCTGCGCTGGAGGCCTTCGCCGAGCTGGTCGGCGCGGGCGCAGGCGCGGAGGCAGCGGCGGCGGCCGATTCCCGGGTGCGGGACCGGGGCGCTGCGGTCGCCGGCAGCGTCGTCCGGCCGGACGGCCATGACGGCCATGACGGCCCGCCCGATGGCGAGCCCGGCCGGACCGCTGAGACTGCGTTCGGGGCGGCGCCGCCCGCCGAGCGGCTCCGGGCGCTGCTGCGGGAGCACTGGCGCAACGTCGACGCCGGCTGGCACAGCCCCGAGTTGTGGGCGGCGGCCGCAGGCACCGGTGCGGCGGCCGTGGCAGCCGCCGGAGTGGGCGCGGTCGCCGGTGCGGGCACAGCGGCCGGCGGCGCCGGAACCGCGGGCGGAACCTCCGGTGCGGCGGGCGGTGCCGGAGCAGCGGGCGC